>DATFQO010000017.1:0-11286 GCA_035264245.1 Solirubrobacterales bacterium | reverse complement strand
CAAAGCCTTCGGCGACGTGCCGCTGACCGCCGAGCTGAAGCTCGAGGTCTGGGACTCGCCGAACTCCGCCGGCGTCGTCATCGACGCGGTGCGGCTGATCAAGCTGGCGCTCAACAACGGCGTCGCCGGCCAGCTCGACGGCCCCTCCAGTTACCTGATGAAGAGCCCGCACAGCCAGCGTCCCGACGACGAGGCCCGCGAACAGACGGAGGAGTTCATCGCCGCCAACCAGCGCGGCAAGTCGCTTCCCGGTCAGCCCGCGTCCGAGACGCCGAGCACGACCTCGGCCTAGGCGGCTCCGAGTCAATCAGCGTTTTTCGCCGAGACCGCAAACGGCGCCGAATATCGGTCCCGTTTGCGGTCTCGCGTTTTGTTGGATGCCTATTCTCAGCCCGTGACCTCTGAGCCGCTCTCGATCGCGCAGGTCTTCCCGGTTCGCCGGGCGGGGGACAACCCGGCGGCGCGATTTGCCACCGCCGTCAGCGAGGAGCTCGAGCGCCGCGGGCACGAGGTGCTGCGGATCAAGACCGGGGATCCGGTCAAACGGATGCTGAAATCGCTGCGGCCGGACATCGTCCACGTCCATGACCCGTTCGCGCCGAGCGCGCCCTCCGCCGCGCTGCGGCACTCCTTCTCGCTCAACGTCGCCACCTTCCACGACCCGCGGGAGCGGGTGCTCGCCACCCAGGTGGCGCGGCCCTTCGTCGAGATCTTCTTCGGCCGGATCGACGCCCGCACGGTGACCCGGCCGGAGACGGCGGAGCTGCTGGAGCGCTTCTTCCCAGCCGGCTACGAGCAGGTCGGAGACGCGGCGTCGTTCAACGGGGTGGGGGCCGATCCCGATTGGGCCCGGATCGCCGGCGAGCTGGAAGCGATCTACCGACGGCTGCTGGCCCGCCGTCACGACCCGACCGGCGATCAGGAGGTCCGCGAGCGAATTTCGTCCCGGCCGCTGATCGAGGTCGACCTGCACATGCACACCGACCATTCCGGCGACTGCGCGACGCCGGTCGACGTGCTGCTGCAGACGGCGCGCGACCGTGGGCTGGGGGCGATCGCGATCACCGACCACAACGAGGTCTCCGGGGCGCTGGAGGCTCGCAGGATCGCCGAGCAGATGGACGGCATCAAGGTGATCGTCGCCGAGGAGGTGAAGACCGCCGAGCAGGGTGAGGTGATCGGCCTCTTCCTCGAGGAGAAGATCCCGAAGGGGCTGACGATGGCCGAGACGATCGCCGAGATCCGCGCCCAGGGCGGCCTCGTCTACGTGCCACACCCGTTCGACCGCTTCCACTCGGTGCCCGACTACGAGCACCTGCTGGACATGGTCGAGGAGATCGACCTGCTCGAGGTCTTCAACCCGCGGGTGGCGGTGACCTCGTTCAACCAGGAGGCGGTGCGGTTCGCCACCAAGTACCGGATCGTGCCGGCGGCGGGCTCCGACAGCCACGTCGCCCAGGGCCTCGGCAGCGTGCGCCAGCGGATCCATGACTTCGACGGGCCGGCCGAGTTCCTCGAGGCGATGCGGGACGCCGACATCACCCGGAAGCACAAGAACCTCGTCTACGTCCAGACGCTGAAGTTCCTGCAGACGACGGGGCGGCCGAAGGCGCCGAAACGGCGGGTGCCGGACGCGAAGCCGGTCCGCGGCGGGCGGCCGCGGCGGCGCAAAGAAGGGCGGCGGGCGAGCAAGTCCTGATGCAGACGGACCGTCGCAAAGGAGCCGCGCCCGCCTCGTCAAAGAGTGCCCCGATGCGCAGTATCGACGACGAGATACGTGAGAAGTACCTTGAGCGCGCGATCCGCGAGCTCAACCAGATGAGCCGCGAAGTGCAGGAGTGCCAGCACTGTCCGCGCGGCAAGCTGATGCCGGTGCTCGGCTCCGGCCACCCGCAGGCCGACGTCTTCATGCTCAAGCACGCGCCGCTGGCCTCGGAGATCGAGGAGGGGGTGGCCTTCTACGGCCGCTCCGGCAACGCGCTGATGAAAAGCTTCAAACGGCTCGGGATCGATCCGCTCGTCGTCTACGGCACCCTCTGCGTCAAATGCCCGACGCCCGAGCCGGACCTCGCCCCCGGCGAGTGCGTCGGCCGCTTGGTCGAGGAGATGGCGATCGTGCAGCCGAAGATCGTCGTCGTCATGGGCGAGCCGGCCCTCCGCGTCCTCAACGGCCTCAGCGTCCCGCTCTCCCGCCCGATAGAGCAGCGCGAGGGAGACATCCAAGCCTTCACCCCCACCATCGACGCCCTCTACGTCCCCGACATCGACGCCTCACTGGACGAAGAGAACGCCAAGCAGCGCTTCTGGCGCGCCTTCAAGACGCTTGGCGAGTGGTACGACGATTTGCCGCCGTACTGAGACGCGTCAGGTAATCGTCTTGACGGCTTCCGGCTTGCCGTCGGGGCTGCGCCGTTGCTCTCGGATGGCCTGTCCTCGCTCGCGCTCTGCGGCGAGAGGTAGCGGTCGATCACGGCCAGGGCGACGGCGGAGATGACGAAGGTGAGGTGGATCACCCTCTGCCAGGAGGTGGATCGAGGAGATTCCGACGATCGCCATCGCCAGCTTCCCTTCAGCACGTTGTCCGCCTTTGCGCGGAGTGTCGCTCGGGTCGCCGGCATCCTTGGCGGGGTGTTTTTCGCTCTCCGGCTTCGGCCTGTGCTCTTTCTGTGAGCCGGTCTCTTTGATCGCGGCGCCCGCGGCTTTCGGGCCTCGAGGCTGTCCAGTCCCCCCGCTCGTCGATCGTCTTCTTGAGGTCCAAATACCCGCTTTAGGAGCCGAAGGAATCATCCGGGAGCTACAGCAATACTCAAATGTTTTTGCACAATCACTTCTGTTGTGCTCCACTGCTCTCGTCAGGGAAAAACCAAGGAGAGATATGAAATATCACAAGATGCTCGGACTATTGGCGCTAGCTGCGGTTGCCCTTCTGGCTGTCGCTGCTACCGCTTCGGCGACGACGCCAACATCACCGAAAGGTACGGTTTACACAGGTACGCTCAAAGGATCTTCGGAGGGCCATGCCATCCTCCATGACACCTCCGGCCTAGGAGTCACAATTGAATGTAACGGGTCGCTCGAAGGGAAAGTCGAAGCCCACGGCTCTGGCGCTACAGCAAAAGGTAACGTAAGCACCCTGAGCTTTAGTAATTGCACAAACAACTGGTCAGTGACGACCCTGAAAACCGGCTCTGCGGAAGTACACAATATCGCTGGCACGGAAAACGGCACAATCACATCTACGGGTGCCGAAGTTACAACTAAACAGTCAACCACCGGATTGCACTGCATCTACTCAACTAGTGCCACTGACTTTGGCACCGCCACAAGCAGCACGGTGACCGGAGGTAACGCGACAGTTGATATCAGTGCCACCGTCAGCAGAACCGGCGGCTCGAGCGGCTTCTTCTGCGGGTCGGCTGCCTCCCTGACAGGGAGTTACAAACTGACGACGCCCGCTACGGCGTATATCGACGCCTGAACGGCTGACGCCACGGACTAACTGCGGCGTGGAGGGCGTGGTCACCTTGAGTGACTGCGCCCTCGACTCATCCGTCGGAAGCAACCAGGGGATGAGTTGAAGCCATGGCGGAGAGCGTGCGGCGGCTGAACCTGAGGTTGCTCAAGAAAATTGCATGAATCGGATTTCGTGCTACGAATATCCGAGCGACGCGAGATGGAGGAATCGTATGAGGTGCTCACAGATGCTTAGGCTGACTGCCTTCGCCGCTGTCGTCCTGATGACGTGGCCAGTGATAGCTTCGGCGACCACCGCCACATCCCCCAAAGGCACTACCTACAGCAATGCCAGCCTCATGGCCGCGACCGAGGGCCACGCGATCCTCCACGACACCTCAGGGCTCGGCATCACAATCGAATGCAACTCCGTGGTCGAAGGAGCCTTCGAAAACCCAGGGGAAGGCCCGGCCAAGGCCAGCATCAGCTCCCTGACCTGGAGCAACTGCACAAACAACTGGTCGGTCACGACCTTGACCAAGGGCTCCCTGGAATTCCACAACATCGCTGGCACCGAAAACGGCACAGTCACATCGACCGGCACCGAAATTACAGCCACCCAGTCGGGCAGCGGTCTGCACTGCATCTACAAAACCAGCAATACCGACATCGGCACCCTGACAAGCAGCACCAAAACCGGCGGCAACGCGACACTCGATATCTCAGCCACGATCCCCCGCACCGGCGGCTCGAGCGGCTTCTTCTGCGGGACGGCCGGCACCTGGACAGGCAGCTACAAAGTGAGCACGCCCTCGACGCTCTACGTGGACAGTTAGGCCGCGGCCTCGGCGAGGGTGGTCATCGGCTCGACCTTCGCTGAGGCGAGGCCGCGGACGACGATGGTGTCGAGGGGGCCTTGGTAGGCGCTCAGCTGGCGCTGGGCGTCGTTGCTGTCGCTGGCGGCTACGCCTACCGTGCCCTCGGGCTCGGCTAGGCGGTCGAAGTGGTCGCGGTAGCCCTTGTGGAGGTCGCGGTAGAAGGACTCCTCCTTGGCCAGGCGCTCTGCCGCGTCGGGGCCGACCGCGGTGCGGACGTAGCCGAAGACGGGGGGCGTGGGGCGGTCGGCCTCCGCGGCTCCGGCCTCGACCTTCTCGCGGGCGCCGGCGGCGAAGCCGGGGGTCATCCAGTTGAAGAAGACGCCGTCGTAGGAGCCGCCTGCCAGGGCGCACATCTTCGGGCCCATCGCGGCGAGGACCAGTTTGACTCCCGGCATCAGCTCGCGCAGCTGGGGGAGGGACTCGCGCATCTTCGTCAGCGGCTTCTTGGTGAAGCCCGCCCCAACACCTAGCCAGAGCTTGGCCGGGTCGATGCCGAACTCCTCGATGTCCGCCGCGATCTGCTCGGGCGGGGTGCGGTCGAGGGCGATCACGGCGACTCCTAGCTCGAGGCCCGGTGCCGCGGCGGCGAACTCGGCCAGCGTCGCCAGCCCTTTCGCTCCCGGGTGGTCGTTCGACCACATCGACTCGTAGCCGAGCTCGGCGCAGCGGGATGCCAGCGGCCGCGCCACCTCCGGGTCGAGGCCCGCCGCCACTCCGAAAGCGCGTGGCATCAGGTGGCGCTCCCAGCGGCGTCGCGGCGGGCGGACTGGCGCTCGAACAGGGCGACGCACTCGATGTGCGGGGTCTGGGGAAACATGTCGACCGGCCTCACGCGGGCGAGCTTATAGCCGGCCTCGTCCAGCTGGGCGGCGTTGGGCGCCAGCGTGGTCGGGTTGCAGGAGACGTAGACGATCTTCTCGGCCTCGCACTCGAGCACCCGGCGGACGATCTTCTGCGAGAGCCCCGCCCGTGGAGGGTCGACGACGACGACGTCGGGCCTGCCGGCTTTCTCGACCAGCGGCCGGACCCCGGTGCGCGCGTTGGCCGCCATGAAGTGGGCGTTCTCGATCTTGTTGCGCCGCGCGTTGCGCTCGGCGTCGGCGATCGCCTCGGGGACGATCTCCAGCCCCCAGACCTCACCGGCCTGGGCCGCCATCGTCAGCCCGATGGTGCCGATCCCGCAGAAGAGGTCGAAGACCCGCTCACGTCCGCTCAGCCCGGCGAACTCCGCCGCGACCGCGTAGAGGCGCTCGGCCATCTCGGTGTTGGTCTGGAAGAAGGCGCCGTGGGACATCTCCAGCTTCAGCCCGCCCAGCTCCTCGCGCAGCCGCTCCTCGCCAAGCACCCCCGTCGGCCCGTCGCTGTCGCCGGCGTCGTCCTCGACGATGGTGTGCAGATCGACCGGTGGTCGCGGGAAGCGGGCTTTGACCGTGACCAGGCGCGTTTGCAGCTGGCCGGTCCGCCGCCCCTCGCGCACCGCGAGGTTGCGCAGCACGCCGCGGCGCTCGCGGCTGTCGTAGGCCGGGATCGCCTCCGCCCGCGCCCACTCGCGCACCGCGTTCCGCGCCTCGTTGCCGGCCTCCGATCCGAGGTGGCAGTCCTCGGCGTCGACGATCAGGTCCCAGCGGCCGCGGGCGTGGAAGCCGAGCGTCGCCTCACCCTCTTCGTCTTCGCCGAAGGAGTATTCGAGCTTGTTGCGGTAGCGCCACTGCTCCGCCGCCGGGACGATCTCCTCCAGCTCGTAGCCCTCGAGGTGGCCGATCCGGCCCAGGGCGTCGGCGACCTGTTCCTGCTTGTAGGCGAGCTGGCGCTCGTAGGGGAGCCCCTGCCACGGCGCGCCCGGGCAGGGCTCGCCGCCGTGGACGCAGGTATCGGGCAGGCGGTCGGCCGAGGTGCCGAGGACCTCGACCGTCCGCGCCTCGGCGAAGCGCTTCTTCGGCTTCGTCACCTCAGCGCGGACGCGGTCCCCCGGCAGCGCTCCGGCGACGAAGACGACGAAGCCGTCTGAGCGGGCGATCCCTCGCCCGCCGAAGGCGAGCGAGTCGATCGTCAGCTCGAGTTGATCCCCCCGCTTTATGGGAGGGCTTTGCGGGCCTGTTTGGCCAGCCGTTCGAGTTCTTTCAGCAGCGTGTCGCGCTGTTTACGGCCTTTTTTGACCAGCTCGCTGAGCAGTTTCTCGGCGTCGGTGCGGGTCATCCGGCCGCGCTTGACAGCGTCGTCGACGACGTCCTGGATGCGGTCGCGGCTGAGGGTCACGCTCTGCTCGAGGCTCTCGCGGAACTGGGCGACGCTCTTGTCGAGGCCGCTCGTCGCTTTGCTGGAAGCTTTGGCTTTGCCTTTGGAGGCTTTTTTCGCCGGGCGTTTTTTCGAAGCTTTTTTAGCGGTTTCTTTCGCGCTTTTTTTAGCGGTGGTTCTTTTGGTCGAGGCCGCTTTTTTCGGAGCGGCTTTTTTCGCTTTTCCTTTGGCTTTCGATTTCGTCGCTTTGGCTTTTTTCTCCGCCATTGGTTCTGCCTCCGGGTTGGTTGGACCGCTGGGTGGGACCCGACTATCTCAATTCCGCAGGAGGTGTGGGTCGGCGGCGAGGAACCGTGCCTGCACCGGTGCGTGGTCGGAGAGCCGCAGCGCCCGTCCCTCGCGAGGAAGCTCACGGCGCTCGGGTGGCCATTGGGTCGGCGGCTCCAGCACCTCCAGGCCGCGGCACATGATGTGGTCGATCGCGCCCGGCGCGGTCGGCGGCGCCAGACCGAACTCGTCCCGCAGCCGTTCGAAGATCCGCGGTTGCTTGCCCGGCCGAAGATTCAGGTCGCCGCCGAAGACGAGCGGCGATCCGGCCGCCCACTCGAGCGCGGCGCGCGCCGCCTTGACGACGTCCTCGGCCGCCAGGTTCGGCCAGTCGTTGGTCGCGTGCAGGTTGGCGACGCAGACGCCGGAGGCGGTGCGGATGAAACCCATCGCCCGGCGCTCGGGCTCGCCTTCGTGGATCACCATCTCCCGCCGCTCGGCGATTCCGCCGAGGCGTCCCGGGACCCGGACGAGGATCAGGTTGGAGCCGCCCTCGCCGCTCGCCATCAGGTCCGGGTTCTGCCGTGCCAGCAGCCCGCGCAGAGCGCCGAGGGCGTTGCGCGAGGTCAACGTCCGGTGCGCCTCGGCCCCGCAGGCGCGCGCCAGCGGATCGGCAAAGCGCGGCGGGCACTCCTGCAGCATCGCCACGTCCCAC
This sequence comes from Solirubrobacterales bacterium, assembly GCA_035264245.1. Classification (GTDB taxonomy): domain Bacteria; phylum Actinomycetota; class Thermoleophilia; order Solirubrobacterales; family 70-9; genus VAYN01. The sequence continues at coordinate 3,738 of DATFQO010000017.1, read as the reverse complement.
TCGGCCCGCGAGAGCACGGTCGCGAACTCCTCCGTGAGGTCGCGGTTTACCTGGACGTGGGTCGCGTTGCGCGTCTCGGTGCACAGCAGCCGCGAGCGCCAGGTGCGCAGCGCCGGATCGGGCGGGAAGTCGCGCCCGTGGAAGAGGTTCCAGCTGAGGACGGTGAGCTCCACCCGCGTAGTATCCGCAAGCTTGTTGATCGCGAAGCGAAGCGGAGCGCACCCTTGACGAATTTCCTCACCGGCGAAGAGCTCGGCGCCTTCGAGCTCGGCAAGCTGCTTGACCGCGCGGCCGAGCTGAAAGCGGGCCGCCGCGAGGGCGTCGGCCGCGATTCGCTCGCCGGCCGCAGCATCGCCCTGGTCTTCGAAAAGCCCTCGACGCGGACGCGGATCAGCTTCGACGTCGGCGTCGCCGAGCTCGGCGCCCATGGGGTGATGCTGCGCGGCGACGAACTGCAGCTGGCGCGGGGGGAGTCCCCCGGCGACACGGCTCGCGTCCTCTCCCGCTACGTCGACGCGATCGTGATCCGCTCCGGCTCGCACGAAGTCGTCGCCGACCTCGCCGCGACCGCGGAGGTGCCGGTCGTCAACGGCCTCACCCCGCTGCACCATCCCTGCCAGGCGATCGCCGATCTGCTGACGCTGCGCGAGCGCTTCGGCGACCTCCAAGGCCTGCGGCTCGCCTACGTCGGCGACGGCAACAACGTCGCCCGCTCGCTGGCGATCCTCGGCGAGCTGGCCGGGGTCGAGGTGGTTGTCGCGGCGCCCGAGGGCTACCAGATGGAGGAGGGGCACGGGGCGAAGCTGACCGCCGACCCGCGCGCCGCGGCCGCCGAGGCCGACGCCCTATATACGGACGTCTGGGTCAGCATGGGCGACGAGGAGGAGGCGAAGCGCCGGCGCGCTGACTTGGCGCCGTTCCAGCTCGACGGCGATCTGCTCGCCGTCGCCAAGGACCGGGCGATCGTCCTCCACTGCCTGCCCGCCCACCCCGGCGAAGAGATCAGCGCCGAGCTCCTCTACGGCGAGCGCTCCGCCGTCTGGGACCAGGCCGAGAACCGGCTGCACGCCCAGAAGGCGCTGCTGGAGATGCTGCTCACCGAGTAGCTGAGGCGCCCGTGTATCCCGAGATCCACATCGGCCCGCTGACCCTGCAGACCTTCGGCCTGATGTTCGCGCTCGCCTTCCTCGCCGCCGGGGCGCTGATCTGGAAGCGCTTCGAGGAGATCGGCAAGCCGCCGGACTGGGCGTACGAGATGGGCTTCGCGGCGCTGATCGGCGGCGTCGTCGGCTCGCGGATCTACTTCATCGTCCAGAACTACAGCGACGTCAAGGACGACCTGCTCGGCAACCTCTTCAGCGGCTCGGGCCTGGTCTGGTACGGCGGCGCGATCGGCGGCGCCCTTGCCGTCTTCCTCTGGGCTTGGTACCGCGGCTTCCTCGGCCTGGCGCTGCTCGACGTGGCGGCGCCGGCGCTGGCGCTTGGCTATGCGATCGGCCGCTGCGGCTGCCAGCTCTCCGGCGACGGCGACTACGGCAAGGCCTGGGACGGGCCGTGGGCGATGTCCTACCCCGACGGCACCGTGCCCACCGACCAGACCGTCCACCCGACGCCGATCTACGAGACGCTGGCGATGGGGCTCGGTGCCTGGCTCCTCTGGCAGCTGCGCGACCGGGTCCGGGCCGGGATCCTCTTCGCGATCTACCTCGTCTACGCGGGGGCGGAGCGCTTCCTGGTCGAGTTCCTGCGCCGCAACGACACCGCCGCGCTGGGGCTGACCACGGCACAGCTGGAGAGCCTGGCGATGATCGCCGCCGGGGCGGTTTGGATCGCTATCGTCAGCCGTCGCCACGGAGGCATCGGCCTGCCGGCGGCGAACGAAAGAGCTGCGGCAGAGGCATGAGCAGCCGCCGAGTTCGTCCTTTGTTGCGCTGGACCGAACAAAAGGCGCACTCGGCATCGGGATCACTGGTATCTTGCGCAAAATCTTTGGAGCGGTCTACTCAGGGAGGATGAAGCAGTGGCGGCTATAGACGTTCAGAGCGAGGGGCCCTCGGCTCGCACCGTGGGAGCAATCCTCGACGACGCGGCTGAGCGGATCGCCGCCGCCGGCGTCGATGACGCCCGCACCGAGGCGGAAATCCTGGTCGCCGACGCGCTCGGCGTCGGGCCCAGCGAGCTGAGCGTCGAGAGCGCCGGCGAGGTCGACGGCGGGGCCGCCGGGAAGATCGAGCGCAACGTCCAGCGCCGGGTCGAGCGCGAGCCGATGGCCTACATCCTCGGCCGCGCCCCCTTCCGCGGGCTCGAGATCTACGTCGACGAGCGCGTGCTCTGGCCGCGCCGCGAGACCGAGCTGCTGGTCGAGGTCGGGACGCAGCTGCCCGAGGGGGCGCGCGTGCACGAGGTCGGGACCGGCTCCGGCGCGATCGCGCTGGCGCTGCTCTCCGAGCGGCCTGACCTGAAGGTCACCGCCTCGGACCTCTCTCCCGAAGCGGTCGAAGCCGCGCGCGAGAACGCCGAGCGGTTGGGGCTCGACCTCGAGATCACCGTCGGCAGGGGCCTGCCCGAGTCGGTCGAAGCCGAAGACGTCGACCTGGTGATCGCCAACATGCCCTACGTCACCGACGAGACGATCTTCGAGCGCTCGCCCGAGATCCAGAAGGAGCCGCGGATGGCGGTCACTGGCGATTGCGGCGAGGACGGGCTGGGAGTTATCCGCGGCGTGATCGCCGAAACCCCCTCCGGCTGGAAGCTGGCGATGGAGCACGACACCCACCACGGCCCGGCGATGCGCGAGCTGCTGCGCGACGCGACTACCCTTCAGGACTATGAAGGTGACGACCGGGTCACCGTCGGCCTCGCTCCCTGAGGTTTGGTCCGACGATGAGCGATAGTCCGACCGCCGAGGCGGCGGACCAGCCCGGCGATCGCTCGGTCGCCGTCTCGACCGAGGAGCAGCGCCGGGCCAAGGTCGAGCGCCTGCGCGCGGAGGGGATCGATCCCTACCCGCACTCGTTCCCCGGCCGTACCCACGTCGAGGAGATCGAGGCCGCTCACGACCCGGCCGCGCTGGGGGAGGGCGAGCACGACGGCTTCAGCTACCGGGTGATGGGCCGGATCACCGGCAAGCGCGGCCACGGCAAGACCGCCTTCCTCGACGTCCGCGACATCACCGGCTCGATCCAGGCCTACGCGCGCCGCGACGTGCTCGGCGAGAAGGCCTTCGGGCGGGTCGAGGAGCTCGACATCGGCGACCTGGTCGGGATCGAGGGGCCGCTGCACGTGACCAAGCGTGGGCAGCTGGCGATCGGCCTGCGCGAGTGCGTCCTGCTGGCGAAGGCGCTGAAAGACCCGCCCGACCTCTTCCACGGCATCTCCGATCCCGAGACGCGCTACCGCCAGCGCGAACTCGACCTGATGGCGAACGAGGACTCGCGCGAGATCTTCAAGAAGCGCGACGACCTGCTGTTCGCGGTCCGCACCCACATGCACGAGCGCGGCTGGGTCGAGCTGGAAACGCCGGTGCTGCAACGGCTGACCGGCGGCGCCGCGGCGCGGCCGTTCGTCACCCACCACAACGCGCTCGACCGCGAGCTGTTCCTGCGCACGGCGACCGAGCTGTACCTGAAGCGGGCGATCGTCGGCGGCTTCGAGGACGTCTACGAGTTCGGCAAGTTCTTCCGCAACGAGGGGATGTCGCCCCAGCACAACCCCGAGTTCACGATGCTGGAGATGTTC
>DATFQO010000016.1:0-7957 GCA_035264245.1 Solirubrobacterales bacterium | reverse complement strand
GCTGCTGGCGCTGATCGGGCTCGACCCCGAGCTCGGCGACCGCTATCCAACTCAGCTCTCCGGCGGCCAGCAGCAGCGCGTCGGCGTCGCCCGGGCGCTGGCGGCGGACCCGCTGGTGATGCTGATGGACGAGCCCTTCGGCGCGATCGACCCGATCAACCGCGAGCGCCTGCAGAACGAGTTCCTCCGCCTCCAGGCGGAGATCCGCAAGACCGTCCTCTTCGTCACCCACGACATCGACGAGGCGATCAAGATGGGCGACCGGATCGCGGTGATGCGCGAGGGCGGCCGGGTCGAGCAGTACGCGACCCCGGCGGAGCTGCTGATGGCGCCCGCCAACGAGTTCGTCGAGGACTTCGTCGGCGCCGACCGGGCGCTGAAGCGGCTGGCGCTGATGCGGGTCCGCGACATCAACCTCTGGGAGGCGCCGCTGGCGCACGTCGGCCAGGCAACCGGCGAGGTGCGGGCGAAGCTGGCCTCGCCCGACGTCGAAGTCCCCTTCCCCCTGCTGGTCGACGGCGAGCGCCACCCGCTCGGCTGGCTCAGCGAGCGCGACCTCCTGGCCGAGGTCGTCCCCGCCCGGCCCGACTCGCCGTTGGGGCCGGTGCTCGAGCTCGACGACGTGATGCGCGACGCGCTCGCCGACCTGCTCCAGCACGAGACCCAGTACGCGCCGGTGGTCGACCACTCGGGCCGGATCGCCGGCGTCCTCTCGGTCGAGATCATCTCCGAGTTCCTCGCCTCGCCCGACGCGAAGAGCGACGAGCACCCGGCGGTGGAGCGGCCACATGGCTAGCCCAGCGCTGCTGGCGGCAGCCGGTGAAGTGGGCGGCGACTTCTTCAAGGAACGCACCTCCGGCACGCTGCCGTGCCAGGCGGACGGATCCCACCTCTTCTGCTTCGACTGGGCGAAGGAAAACATCGACCGCTACGGGGAGCCGGCCCAGCAACACCTGGAAATCGTCGTCCTCTCCGTCGTCATCGGCTTCGCGATCGCGTTCGCGCTGGCGCTCTTCGCCCACCGCAGCCGCTGGGCGCAGCCGCCGCTGCTTGCCGCAACCGGTGTCCTCTACACGATCCCCAGCATCGCCTTCTTCTTCCTGCTGCTTCCGGTCACCGGCTTCGGCCGCGACACCGCAGTGATCGTCCTCGCCGCCTACACCCTGCAGATCATCTACCGCAACACGATCCTCGGCCTGGCAAACGTTCCGGCCTCGGTCAAAGACGCGGCCCGGGGGATGGGCCTCACCGAACGCCAGATCCTCCTCAGGGTCGAGCTGCCCTTGGCGATCCCGGAGATCATCGCGGGCCTTCGCGTCGCGGTGGTCAGCACGATCGCGATCGCAACGCTCGTCGTCTTCATCAACGCGGGTGGGCTCGGGACCCAGATGTACGGCAGCGGCAACCTGACCTTCCCGACCAGCATCATCATCGCCGCCGCGATCGTGATGGCGATGGCGCTCGCTTTCGACCTGGTGCTGCTGACGGTGCAGCGACTGACCACTCCCTGGCGGCGGGTGGGCTCGGCATGAGCGCCTTCCCCCTGGCCTCGTTCGCCGGCGCGATCGAATTCATCTTCTCCCCCCAGACCTCGAACGTCACCGGCGGCAACGAGGTCGGCGGCTTCGACAAGTCCATGGAACTCGTTCTGAAGCACCTGGAGGTGACGGTTCTCGCCCTCGCGATCGCCCTGATCGTGGCTCTGCCCCTCGGCCTCTACCTCGGCCACAAGGGCAGGGGCGAACTGTTTGCCGTCGGCTTCGGCAATGCCGGCAGGGCGATCCCAGAGCTGGCTGTGATCGCGCTCGTCGCTGTCCTGATCGGGGTCGGGCTGAAGACGGTGGCGCCGGCGCTGGCAGTCCTCGGGATCGCGCCGATCCTGGTCAACACCTTCGTCGGCGTCCGGCAGGTGGATCCCGCCGCGGTCGAAGCGGCCCGCGGGATGGGAATGAGCGAGCTCGGCATCGTCCGCAAGGTCGAGCTGCCGCTCGCCATCCCGACCGTGATGGGCGGCGTCCGCTCCGCTGCCATCGTGATCCTCGCCACCGCGACCATCGCGCCGCTGGCCGGAGTGGAAACCCTCGGCGACTTCATCCTCAACCGCAACGTCTACGGCGAAAACGGGCTGCTGGCGGGGGCGATTCTCGTCGCTGTGCTGGCGCTCGCGATCGAGGGCTTGCTCGCTCTCCTGCAGCGCCGGCTTACTTCCGACGGGCTGAAGGTAAAGACTGCGTGAACGTGACTCATCCAAATCACCCCAAGAGGAGGCAATAAGTGAGGACCGACCAGACGAGAGTGCGGGTGCTGCTTGCGGCACTGGCGGCGCTCGCTCTGACCCTGGGTGTCGCCGCCTGCGGCAGCAGCGACGACAGCACCACTTCCGGCTCGACCGAAGGTGGCAGCGCAGGGACGATCCAGTCCAACCCCGACAACGGCAAAGTCAGCCTGACGATCGGCTCGAAGAACTTCCCCGAACAGGAAATCCTCGGGGAAATCTACGCGCAGGCGTTGAGCGCGGCCGGCTACAAGGTGAAGAGCGCGCTCAACCTCGGCTCCGAAACCGTGGCCCTGAAAGCGGTCAAGACCGGGCAGATCTCCGGCTACCCGGAGTACGCCTCGACGGCCCTCACCTCGTTCTTCGGCCTCGAACCCGAAGAAGTCCCCGCCGACGCCACCGAAGCGTGGGAAAAGGCGAACGAAGAATTCGAAAAGGAAAGCCTGGAGGCGTTCGAACCGACGCCGTTCGCCAGCGCCAATGCGGTTGGCACGACCAAAGAGACGGCTGAAAAGTACGACCTGAAGACGGTCTCCGACCTCGAAGGCGTCTCCGAAGAACTGTCGCTCTACGGGTCGCCTGAGTGTCCTCAGCGGATCGACTGCAAACTCGGGCTGGAAGAACTCTACGGGCTGAAATTCAAGTCGTTCACGCCGGTCGACATCGGCCTCCGCTACACGGTGCTGGAAAAGGGTCAGGCGGATCTCTCGATCCTCTTCACCACCGACCCGCAGCTCTCGGCCGAGAGCGACAAGTTCGTCATCCTCGAAGACGACAAGGAAGTCTTCCCGGCCGGCAACATCATCTTCGTCACCGAGAAGAAGGTCGCCGAAGAAGCGGGTCCGGACTACGAAGAGACGATCCTCGAGGTTCAGGAAGGGCTTGACCTGAAGGTGATGCAGGAGCTTGATGCTCGGGTCGAACTCGAAAAGGAAACGCCCAAGCAGGCAGCGACGGCGTACCTCGAATCTGCTGGTTACATCGGCAGCTAGTACGGAGGTTTTCCGGGGGAGGGTGTCCATGCCCCTCCTCCGGAATTCGTCACGCCAGCGGTAGGGAGGGTGCCGGCTGACGGTCATCACGAGACCGCATAAGACGTCGATATGCGACGTCTCTTGCGGTCTCGGCAAACAGCGATCTATAGATCCTGTCGCCGGGAGGGATGGGTGTCCCCTGACCGACCGGCGTCCTGATTTTCGCACTGACCACTTGGCGAGAGACAGCTACTCAAAGGCGAAAATCCCAGGGAGGTCAGGGGACACCCATGCCTCCCTACCGAACAACGCCTATGCCACAACGTGTTCCGCCATCGACCCCTCGCGCCGCCCCTTGATGTGGTTGAAGCTGACGTGTGCGGCCCAGGCTGCGGCCAGGCCCGAGACGCCGGCGAGTAAGAGGGCCACTCGCGGGTCATAAGACAGGGCCAGCCAGCCGGTCAGGGGGGCGCCGATCGGAGTCGAGCCCAGGAAGACGACCGAGTAGAGGGCCATCACCCGGCCTCTCATCTCGGGGGCCACCGCCAGCTGCAGGGTCGAGTTGATCGTTGCCGCGAAGGTGACGGCGGCGGCGCCGAGGAGGGCCAGCATCACTATCTCCAGCGCCAGGCTCGGCATCGCCGCCGCCAGCAGGGCGGAGACGCCGAAGGCGAGGGCGCCGCCGGCTATCAGGCGTGGGCCGGTGCGGCCGCGGTGGCCGTTGACCAGGGCGCCGGCGATCGAGCCGACCGCCATCGCCGAGACCAGGGCGGCGTAGGTCATCGCCCCGGATTCGAAGCTGAACTTGGCGAGCAGCGGCAGCACCACCTGGAAGTTGAAGCCGAGCGTCCCGACCAGCCCCATCAGCGCCAGCGGCACCAGCAGCTCCGGCGTGCAGCGGACGTAGCGCAGGCCGGCGCGGATCGCACCCGGCTCGCGCTCGGCGACTGGTCCCGCGTGCAACCGCGCCGGGTCCATTCCCCAGAGGGCGAGGATCATCGCCACGAAGGTGAGCGCGTTGAGGGCGAAGCAGGGGACGACGCCGACGGTCGCGATCAGCACCCCGGCCAGCGCCGGGCCGACGATCCGCGCCGCCTGGACGATGACGCTATTGAGGCTGACCGCGTTGACGACCCGGTCGGGCCCGACCATCTCGTAGACGAAGCTCTGGCGGGTCGGGTTGTCGATCGCGTTCAGCGAGCCGAAGGCGAAGACGGCGAGGTAGACCATCCACGGCGTCACCACGCCGGTGGCGGTGACGGCGAAGAGCCCGACCGCGGGGATCGTCATCAGCGCCTGCGTCGCGATCAGCAGCCGCCGCTTCGGGATCCGGTCGGCGAGCAGCCCGCCCCAGGCGCCGATCAGCAGCATCGGCAGGAACTGCAGCGCGGTGGTGAGGCCGACGGCGACGCCGCTGTCGGTGAGGGTGAGGATCACCCAGATCGCGGCGACGGTCTGCATCCAGGTCCCGGAGAGGGAGATCAGCTGGCCGGCGAAGTAGCGGCGGTAGTTGCCGACCTCCAGCGAGTTGAACGAGTGACGGAGGGCAGCGCTCACCCTCGGTCTCCCTCCCGCATCCGCTCGAGGATCTCGGCCGCCCGCTCGAGCGTCTCGACTTCCTCGTCGCTGAGGTCGCGCATGCGCTTGGCCAGGTAGGCGTTCTTGCGCCCGCGCAGGCGCCGCAGCCGCTCGCGGCCGGCGCCGTTGACGCTGATCAGGGCGCTGCGCCCGTCCTGCGGGTCGCGGGCGCGGTCGATCAGCCCCTCGCGCGCCAGGCAGTCGAGCGTGCGGGTGATCGTCGGCCGTTTGACCCGCTCGATCGCGGCGATCTCGCTCGGGGTCAGCGGTCCGTGGCGCTCGATCGTCGCCAGCGCCGCGACCGAGGTCGGGGTCAGGCCGCCGGTCTCCGCCGCCGCCTCCTGGCGCAGGCGCCGGGCGGTGCGGACGATCGCGATGCGCAGATGCGCGGCGCGCTCGCTGAGGGGGATGTCGGTCTTTGCGCTCATTGATTAGCCTTGATAATTAGTTTAGCAAACTACTTGTGTGACCAAGTTGGGCCACACGACGGGTCCCCGCAGCTACCCTCTGTCGCATGACTGCAAAGGCAGGCGAGTACGACGTAGCGATCGTCGGCGCCAGCCTCTCCGGCTGCACCGCGGCGATCCTGCTGAGCCGGGCGGGCGCGCGGGTCGCGCTGATCGAGAAGAGCCCCGACCCCGCGGCCTTCAAGCGGGTCTGCTCGCACTTCATCCAGGCCTCGGCGGTACCGACGATCGAACGGATCGGTCTCTATGGGCCGATCCTCGAGGCTGGTGGGCTGCGCTCGCGCTTCCACTCCCGGACTCCGTGGGGATGGATCGAACCGACTGAGAAGCGGGAGGCCTACTGCCTCAACCTGCGCCGCTCACTGCTCGACCCGATGCTGCGGGACGCGGCGGCCGCCGAGCCGGGCGTCGATCTGATGCTGGGACAGAGCGCCGAGCGGCTTCTCCTCGACGGCGACGCCTTCGGCGGGGTGGGCGCCCGCGACCGTGAGGGGAACGAACGGGAGATCCGGGCGCGGCTCGTCATCGGCGCCGACGGCCGCGACTCGCGCGTCGCCGCACTTGCCGAGGTGAAGGAGAAAACCCTGCCCCACAACCGGCTCGCCTACGGCGGCTACTTCGAGGGGCCGAAGCCGAGGTTCTGGCCCGATGGCGCCGTCTGGCTGCTCGATCCCGACATGGCTGCCGCCTTCCCCACCGATGGCGGGCAGGTCTTCTACATCGCGATGACGCACAAGGACCGGGCGCCCGAGTTCAAGGCGGACCCGGAGCGGGCTCTCGTCGAGCACGTCGCCAGCGTCCCCGACCCGCCGCCGATCCGCGAGAGCAGGTGCGTGGCCCCGGTGATCGGCAAGGTCGAGATGCCGAACCGCGTCCGCGGCCCGATCGCCCCCGGCCTGGCCCTGATCGGCGACGCCGCCCTGGCCACCGACCCGATCTTCGGCGTCGGCTGCGGCTTCGCCTTCCAGTCCGGCGAGTGGCTGGCCGACAGCGTCTCCCCCGCCCTGCGCGGGATCGAGTCCCTAGAGAACGGTTTGCGCCGCTACCGCAAGCGCCACCGCCGGCAGCTGGCGATGCACGCCCGCCTGATCCACGACTACTCCACCGGCCGGAAGTTCGACCCGATCGAACGGCTGATGATGTCCACCGCCGTCCGCGACCGGGGAGCGGCGGCGCTGTTCGAGGAGATCGGCACCCGGTCCAAGACCCCGCGGCAGCAGCTGGTGCCGATGGCCCGCCGCATCGCCGCCGCGAACGCGCGGCGCCTGGTCAGTCCGAGGACCGGCTAAGCGGCGAAGCGCGCTTCGGAGCGGGCCTTGGCCTTGGCGGCCTCGACCTCGCGGTCCTTCGGCGGCGCGTTGGTGACGAGACGGTCAAGCAGCTGGCGGGTGACGTCAGCCACCGCCTCGACCGCCTCCTCGAAGGCCTCGGCGTTGGCCTGCGAGGGTTTGGTCGCGCCGCTGATCTTGCGCACGTATTGCAGTGCCGAGGCCTGGATCTCCTCGTCGCTCGCGGGTGGATCGAAGTTATGGAGGGTTCTGATGTTTCTGCACATGCGCCGATGATAAGCACGATTCGAGAAGAGCCGGAGCGGCCGATGTGAAATTCTCCGCGGCGAATGGAGCTCTCCCAGTGACCGACGCCGCCGAGGCCCGCGACAAACGCTGGATCGCGCTGATCCTGCTCTGCTCGGCCCAGTTCGTGGTCGTCCTCGACGCCTCGATCGTCAACGTCGCCCTGCCGACGATCGGCAGCGCGCTCGACTTCAGCGAGAGCAGCCTGCCCTGGGTCGTCAATGCCTACGTCCTCACCTTCGGCGGCTTCCTCCTGCTCGGCGGCCGGCTGGCGGACCTGCTCGGCCGCCGCCGCGTCTTCATGTTCGGGCTCGTCCTCTTCGCGATCGCCTCGCTGTTCGGCGGCCTGGCGAGCACCTCCGGACAGCTGGTAGCCGCCCGCGCCGTACAGGGCCTTGGCGCCGCGATCCTCTCCCCCGCGGCGCTCTCGATCGTCGCCACCACCTTCCGCGACGGCGCCGAGCGCAACAAAGCGCTGGGGATTTGGGGCGCGGTGGCGGGCTCCGGCGGCGCTGCCGGCGTCCTTCTCGGCGGGGTCCTGACCGAATACCTCGGCTGGGAGTGGGTGCTGTGGGTCAACGTCCCGATCGGGATCGCCGCCGCCGCGCTGGCGCCGCGGCTGATCGCCGAATCCCACGCCGAGCAGGAGGTGCGCCACTTCGACGTCGCCGGCGCGACGACGATCACCCTCGGCCTCTCCGCCCTCGTCTTCGCCCTGCTCGACGCCGAAGACGCCGGCTGGGGCTCGGCGCAGACGATCGGTGTCCTCGCCGCCGCCGCGATCCTGCTGGTCGCCTTCGTCGCGATCGAGCGCCGCTCGAAGGCGCCGCTCGTCCCCTTCTCGATCTTCCGCCTGCGGACGATCACCGGCGCCAACGTGGTCGGCATCCTGGTCGGGGCCTCGCTCTTCTCGATGTTCTTCTTCATCTCGCTCTACATGCAGCAGGTGCTCGGCTACAGCGCGATCAAGGCCGGCCTCTCCTACCTGCCGCTGGCGGTCTCGATCATCCTCTCGGCCGGGATCGCCTCGAGCCTGGTGACCAAGGTCGGGTTCAAGCCGATCCTCGCCGCCGGCATGGTCCTGATCGC
>DATFQO010000015.1:0-8120 GCA_035264245.1 Solirubrobacterales bacterium | reverse complement strand
CAACGGGAGACTTCCATGTGGTCGAGGACAGAGCCCCCGCTGCCCGATTCCAGGCGAATGTAGCCGCAGTCGCTGGCCAAGCTCTTGGGTTAGAAGGTCACGGGATTCGCCGCCGTGCCTTCGGCCCTCAGCGTTCCCTGCACTTTCAGCGAGCCGGCGAGCAGTTTGATGCCGGGCTTCATGGTCAAGGTGGACCCCCCGGCCACGGTGAGGATCCCTTCGAGGCGGAGGACGCCCAGCCCCGGTTCCCAGGTCGCCGATTTGTTCCAGAGGCCCGCAAAGGCGATCTGGTTGCTGCTGGAGCCGCCGGTGTTGGCGAAGACGACGTTGTTGACGATGTCCGAGGGGACTTCCGAGTTACTGGGGCCGCCGTTGTAGTAGATCGCCTGGGTGGCCGAGTTATTGGTCACGACGTTGCCGCCGAGGCTGGTCGCGACGACCGGGCCGGCGCTCGGTTCGACGAACACCGCGGCGCTCCCCGTGGTTTTTTCGACCAAGTTGCCATGGAAGTCGATGCCGAGGGTTTTGCCCCCGGTCGCGTAGTAGACCGACCTGCCGCCGATGATGAGGTTGTCGGCGATTTCCGGCGCGCTTTCGCCGGTCGTGTAGAGCGGATAGCCGGTGGTTTCCCGGATCGTCGAGTTGGTGATCCTCGGCGAGGAGTTTTCGATCTTGACCGCGTAGCTGTTGGAGGTGCTTCCGGCCCGGGTGAGTTCAACGTGATCGAGGACCGAAGCGCTGCTGCCCGACTTGAAGACGATCCCACCCCAGGTGCCCGCTTCGTTTATGGGTTTGAAGCTGACCGGTGCTTCAGCCGTCCCTTCGGCTTTGAGGGTGCCGAGAACTTCGAGGGAGCCCCCGAGCAGGGCGACCCCCGGTTTCATCGTCAGGGTGACGCCGCTCGGGACCTTGAGAGACCCGTTGAGGCGAAGCCGTGCGGTCATCGGCGCTTCCCAGGTCGCCGATTTGTTCAGGGCCCCGGCGAAAGAGACGTCATTGCCACTGGGGATCCAGGTGTTGCCGAAGACGATGTTGCTACCGATGTCCGGCGGTATTTCCGAGTTGCTGGGCGCGCCGTTGTATTCGATCGCGACGGTCGCGTTGTTGTTGGTGACCACGTTGTCACCGAGGCTGGTGGCGACGACCGGACCGGCGCTCGGTTCGATGAAGACGGCGGCGCTGCCCCACTGTTTTTCGACCCAGTTGTCGTGGAAGTTGATGCCGAGGGTTTTCCCGCCGGTCGCGAAGTAGACAGATCTGCCGCCGATGATGAGGTTGTAGGCGATTTCCGGCGCGCTTTCGCCGGTCGTATAAATCGACCAACCGGTGGTGTCGAGGATTTTCGAGTTGGTGATCCGGGGTGAGGACCCTTCGATCTTGATCGCGTAGCTGCTGGAGGTGCTGCCGGCTCTCTTGACTTCCACGTGGTCGAGCACCGAACCGCCGCTGCCGGCTTTGAAGAGGACCCCGCCCCAGGTGCTCAGTTCCGATGACGACTTGAAGGCGATCGGCGCTTCCGCGGTGCCTTCGGCTTGCAAGGTCCCGACTACTTCGAGCGAGCCGACGATTACCTGGGTGCCCGGTTCGGCTTTGAGGGTGACGCCGGGTTCGACTTTGACCGCGCCACCGGTATATGGGCTGCCTGCCGCGGTCAACGTCGTGTTCGCGCTGATCGTCGCGGGGAGGACCGTTGCCGAGGCGGTCGCGGTTGGAATCAGTAGGGCCACGGCTGCGGTCAGCGCGAGCAGAATGGCCCACTCCCTGTTTTGGCCTGCACGTATCCCGGACAACTTGCCCCCGTCTCGCTGGATTGCCAGGGGGTGGTAGCCCGCCGGTTTAGCGGTGTGAACCCAAACGGATGGCGCGGCCTTTGTACATACCTAAAAGTTGCTCTACCTCTCAGGAAGATGCTGTCGAAGCCGTTGTGTCCAACGGGACCGTGGCGACCCGAGGCGGCTCCAAGTCGAGGATTCCGGTCCCGGCATAACAGTGGACTGGACACGGCGCTCAACAGAAAACGCCCCGCCGGGGAGGCGGGGCGCTTCTGGGGTTACTACAGGGAGGAGAGATATGTATCTCTATATATGTGTGGATCCGTGGGAGGTAGGTGAGCCCGGTTGATGTCGAGTGCGTCGCTGTGGGAAGCAGCGAGGCGATATGTCGACGCGGGGTTCAGCCTTGAAGTCTTTGCTTGGCCCCTTGATCGGTTTCCTCTTGCGAATCCTTGAACAGCGTACGAACGTATGTGCGACTTGTGTGTGAGTGGGGTCACAGAGATGCTGCAATTGACGGACTCTGCGGGGTCCCTACCCGATTTGCTCTGGAGGACCAGATCAAATTCGGTCAGCGGTCTTCTCGACTGTCGCATTCCTTTCTGAGTCTCGAATAAAAGGCCAGCTCGGGGGACTCGCTGTAGCTTTCGAGCCGTGACGAAGTCCCGGATAGACGCGGTTTTGGCGGACCGCGGCCTGTTTCCCTCGCGCTCGGCCGCGGCTGGCGCCGTGCGCGCCGGGGAAGTGCGGATCGGCCAGGACGGCCCGGTGGCGCTCCGCCCGAGCCAGCTGGTCGCCGCCGACCAGAGCCTGATCGTCGATGAGGGCCCGCGCTACGTCTCCCGGGGCGGGATCAAGCTCGAGAACGCGCTGGAGACACTGGGGGTCGACGTCTCCAGCCGTGAGTGCCTCGACGTCGGGGCTTCCACCGGCGGCTTCACCGACTGCCTGCTGCAGCGCGGCGCCAGCCGCGTCGCCGCGGTTGACGTCGCCTACGGCCAGCTCGACCTGCGGATGCGCGAGGACCCACGGGTCGACGTCATCGAGCGGCGCAACGCGCGTGACCTGCAGCCGTCGGATCTGCCGTTCGTGCCCTTCCTCGCCGTCGTCGACGTCTCCTTCATCTCGCTGACCAAGATCCTGCCGGCGGTCGCCCGCTGCCTCAGCTCCGCGGGGGAGCTACTGGCGATGGTGAAGCCGCAGTTCGAGCTCGGCAAGGACCGGGTCGGGCGCGGCGTGGTCCGCGACCCCGCCGACCGGCGCGAGGCGATCCTCGTCGTAGCCGAAGCGGCGCGGGGGCTAGGGCTTTCGATCCGCGGATTCGCGTCATCCGGCCTGCCGGGACCGAAGGGCAACCGCGAGACCTTTATCTGGTGCGGGGGAGCGGGACCCGCGGTCGAGGATCTGGAGGCGGCCGTCGCCGCTGCCGTCGAGGAAGACAAATGAAGACCGCCGCCCTGATCACCCACTCGCACCCGCCCAGCGCCTCCGAAGCGGTGGCGATCGCGGCCAAGGTTGCCCGCGAGCTCGGCTGGCGGCTGGCGGCGACCGAGGACGAGCTGCGCAAGCACGGCGCGTCCGGAGAGGGGGTCGACGTCACCGCCGAACACACCGTGCCGGACATCTGCCTCGTGCTCGGCGGCGACGGCTCGATCCTGCACGCCCTGCGCCGCTACGCCCACACCGAGGTCCCTGTCTTCGGGGTCAACTTCGGGACCGTCGGCTTCCTCGCGGCGGTGGAGCGCGACGAGGCCGCGGCGGGGATCCGGCGCGCCCTCGAAGGCGAAATCGAGACGATTCAGCTGCCGGGCCTCGAGGTAAAGGTCGACGGCAAGGAGATGGTCGGGGTCAACGACATCACGCTCGCGCGCCGACCCCACGACCGCGTCGCCGAGCTCAGCTACCGGATCGCCGGCGAGGAGGTCGGCCACGTCCGCTGCGACGGCCTCGTCGCCGCCACCCCCGCCGGCTCGACCGGCTACAACCTCGCCAACCAGGGACCGATCCTCGCCTGGGGGGTGAAGGGCTACGTCGTCAGCTACATCTCGCCGCACTCGCTCACCGCGCGCGCCCTGGTCGTCGCCCCGGGGGACGTCCTCCACGTCGGCAACGCCCCCGGGCGCGAGCCGGTCGAGGTCGCCGTCGACGGCGGCAAGATCGCCGACCTCGGCCCCGGCGACTCGCTCGAAGTCCGCTTCGTCGACGCGGTGAGCCGCCTCGCGCAGCTCCCCGGCACGAGTTTCTACGGCCGAATTAGGGAGAAGTTCGGCCACTTAGCCGTCTAGCGCCGGGCGCACAAGCCCGGGCGGGCAGTTCTTTAGGGTCTCCCGCCATGGAACGCAAGTGGTGGACCCTCGTCCTGGTCTCGATCGCGACGTTCATGCTGCTGCTCGACGTCACCGTCGTCAACGTCGCCCTGCCCGACATCCAGCGGGAACTGAACGCCAGCCTCTCCAGCCTGCAGTGGGTCGTCGACGCCTACTCGCTGATGCTCGCCGCCTTCCTGCTGACCGCCGGTTCGCTCGGCGACCGGCTCGGCCGGAGGCGCGTGTTCACGATCGGGTTCGGCGTCTTCACCCTCGCCTCCTTCCTCTGCGGGATCGCCGAGACCCCGACCCTGCTGAACCTGGCGCGCGGCCTGCAGGGGATCGGCGGCGCCGGCATGTTCGCCACCTCGCTGGCGCTGATCGGCCAGGAGTTCCACGGCAAGGACCGGGCGACCGCGTTCGGCGTCTGGGGGGCAACGGTCGGCGGCGCGGTCGCCGTCGGGCCGCTGGTCGGAGGCGTGATCACCGAGAACCTGGGCTGGGAGTGGATCTTCTTCGTCAACGTCCCGATCGGGATCGCGGCGATGGTCCTGACCGAGCGCAAAATCGTCAACGTCGCGGCGCAGGATCCCGAGCCGATCGACGTGCCGGGCCTCGTCACCTTTTCGAGTGCGCTCTTCTTGCTGATCTTTGGCCTGATCCGGGGCAACCCGGAGGGATGGGGGAGCCCGCTGATCCTCGCCTGCCTGATCGGCGCCGCCGCCCTGCTGGCGCTCTTCATCGCGATCGAGCGGCGCACCGACCACCCGATGCTGGACCTGACCCTGTTCCGCAAACCCGCCTTCAACGGGGTCTCCGCCGTGGCCTTCTTCCTCTCGGCGGGGATGTTCGCCCTCTTCCTCTACCTGACGATCTACATGCAGGGGGTGCTCGACTACTCGCCCCTGGAGGCGGGCCTGCGCTTCCTGCCGCTGACCGTCCTCGGCTTCGTCGTCGCCCCGATCTCCGGGGCGCTCTCGCACCGGGTCCCGATCCGGATCCTGCTCGGCACCGGGCTGACCATCGTCGGCGTCGGCCTGCTGCTGATGCACGGCGTCTCGGTTGACTCGACCTGGACGACGCTGCTGGTGGGGTTCCTCCTCGCCGGGATCGGCATCGGGACCACCAACCCGGGGATCGGGCAGGCGGCGATCGCCGTGGTCCCGGTGGAGAAATCGGGGATGGGCTCGGGGATCAACACCACCTTTCGCCAGGTCGGGATCGCGACCGGCGTCGCCGGCCTGGGCGCCGTCTTCCAGGGGCGAGTCGACTCGAAGCTGTCCGAGCTCCTGCCCAACGCTCCCGACGGGCTGGGCGAAGCCGTCGCCTCCGGCGGCTCGCGGGCGGTGGCCGAAATGCCCCTGCCGCCGGCCATCCACGCCAAGGCCATGCACGCCGCTGACGTCGCCTTCGTCGGCGCCTTCAACGAGATCATCCTGATCGCCGCGATCGGCTCCTTCCTCGGTGCGGCGCTGGGCTTCTGGCTGGTCCGCTCCGGGGATTTCGTCCAGCCGACGGACGGCCCGAGCGAGCCGGCTGATTAGCCTGCGGAGGGAGGGTGCCGGTGTCCCTCTCCGGAATTGACCTCCCCTCCGCTTCGCTCCGGGGAGAACCTGCGGCGGGCTTCGCCCGCAAACATCAGATTGCATGTCGCCGAACATTCCTCCGAGGGACACCGGCACCCTCCAACAGACGAGCTTTGGTGGACGCTTTCGCGACTACGCGTGTGAGAACTCCGTTCCTCGGGCGGGTGGCGCGGGCGCCGGGGACCCCGAGCATCCTGCGCAGGGGTCCCCGAACAGCCCGCGACGGCCCCGCCCGCCGGGAGCGACCGTGCCGTTCCGAGGTGGCCCCGCCGAGGCAAGTGCTAGATAGAACCCATGCTTCGCGAGTTGCGGATCGAGAACCTCTTGCTGATCGAGCGGGCCGAACTGCGGCTTGGCGAGGGACTGAACGCGATCACCGGGGAGACCGGAGCAGGTAAGACTGTGCTCGCGCATTCGCTGGACCTGTTGATGGGCGGCAAGGCCAAAGCGCAGATCGTTCGGCCCGGTGCGGCGGAGGCCTGGGTCGAGGGGGTCTACGATCTGCCCCCGGGACTGCTGGAGGAACCGGAGTTCGCTGAGTTGGCCGAGCGGCTGCCTGAGGAGGCCGAGGAGGTCGTGCTGGGCCGGCGGGTCTCGGCGGCGGGCCGCACCAGCGCTTTCGTCGCCGGTCGCGCCGCCACGGCCGCCGACCTGAAGCTGCTCGGCGGGCGACTGCTGGCCTTCTTCGGCCAGCACGAGCACCGCAAGCTGACGATTGCCTCGGCCCAGCTGCAGGTCCTCGATGGCTTCGCCGGCGCCGCGCACCTGCAGACGCTGCGGCTCTACCGGGGGGCCCATCGCGAGCACGGTCGCTTGGCGGCGAAGCTGGGGGCGCTGCGCGAGGCCGAGGGCTCGCGCGAGCGCGACCTCGATCTCCTCCGCTACGAGCTGGCCGAGATCGAGGAGGTGGCGCCGGACCCGGAGGAGCGCGCCGGGATGGCGGGCGAGCGCGAGCGGCTGCGCCACGCCGAGGGCCTGCGCGAAGCGGCGGCCGGCGCTCACGCCGGGCTGGCTGGCGCCGATGAGGACGGTGGCGGCGCGACCGCGATCCTGGCCCAGGCGGAAGCGCTGCTGCAGGGCGCTGGCGGCCTCGACCCCAAGCTCGACGCGATCGCCGAGCGGGTCGCGGCGCTGGTGGTCGAGTTCGGCGACGTTGGCTCGGAGCTGCGCGACTACGCCGAGGGGCTGGAGGCGGACCCGGCGGCGCTGCTGGCGCTGGAGGAGCGCTTGGAGGCGATCGACAAGCTGGAGCGCAAGCACGGCGGCAGCGTCGAGTCCGTGCTCGCGCACGCGGAGCGCTGCCGGGCGGAGATCGACCGGCTCGAGAGCGCCGAGGTGCGCGGGGCGGAGGCGGAGGCGGCGCTGGCGGCAGCCGAGCAGCGCCGGGCCGAGTTGGGGAAGCGGTTGAGCCGCGGCCGGGCCGAGGCGGCCGGGCCGCTGCAGGAGCGAGTTGCATCTGAGCTGGAGCGGCTCTCGATGGCCGGGGCCACGCTCGAGGTGATGCTGGAGCCGCACGCCGACGGCTACGGCGTCAACGGCCGCGAGACGGTCGAGCTGCGGGTCGCTCCCAACCCCGGAATCGAGGCGGCGCCGTTGCGCGACGCCGCCTCCGGCGGCGAGCTCTCGCGGGTGATGCTGGCGCTCAGCGGCCTCGGCCAGGCCGGCAGCGCCGGGACCCTTGTCTTTGACGAGATCGACGCCGGCATCGGCGGCAACACGGCGCGGGTGGTCGGCGAGCGACTGAAGGCACTGGGCGAGGGGCAGCAGGTCCTCTGCATCACCCACCTGCCCCAGGTCGCCGCCCTCGCCGAGGTCCACTTCCGGCTTGAGAAGGACGTCGCCGACGGTCAGGCTGTGGCCACGGTCGAGCGGCTCGACGGCGAGGCCGTGGTGGCGGAGATCCGCCGCATGCTCGGCGGCGAGGGCGAGGCCGCCGACAAGCATGCCCGCGAGCTGCTGCACCACGGCTCTGTGGCCTAACCTGGGTCGGTGGCAACCGCCCCCAGTCGCCGCCGCCTTCCCACGCTGCTCGGGCGTCGAAATGGCGTGCGCCCGGAAGTTCCGGTCGAGGGCACGGCCCGGCTGGGGGAGCGGACCAAGCACCTGGTCAAGCGCCTGCGGCCCGGCGACGTCGCCGTCATCGACCACCTCAACATCGACCGCATCGCCGCCGAGGAGCTGATCGAAGCCGGCGTCGCCGCCGTCCTCAACGCCTCCGAGTCCTCCAACGGCCGCTACCCGAACGCCGGCCCGCTGATGCTGGCCCGCTCCGGGATCCGGCTCGTCGACGCGCCCAGCGCCGGCCTCTTCGAGCTGCTCAAAGACGGCGACCGGCTGCGGATCGACGGCGGCACGGTGAAGATCGGCGACCAGGAGGTGCTGCGCGGGCGCGTGCTCGACGGCCCGATGCTGGAACTGCAGCTGGAGGAGCAGCGCGAGCGGATCGACGAGGCGCT
>DATFQO010000014.1:0-5597 GCA_035264245.1 Solirubrobacterales bacterium | reverse complement strand
CGCGGTCAGGTGCCAGTCCTCGCCGGCCTCGACCGCCTCCATGAACTCGTCGGTGACCCGGACCGAGTTGTTGGCGTTCTGGTACTGGATCGAGGTGAAGCCCTCGCCGTCGATCGACATGTCGAAGCCGGCGTCGCGCAGGGCGGCCGCCTTCTCCTCCTCGTCGGCCTTGCAGGAGATGAAGTGCTCGACGTCCGGGTGGTCGACGTCGAGGACGACCATCTTCGCCGCCCGCCGCGTCTTGCCGCCGGACTTGATCGTCCCCGCCCAGGCGTCGGCGCCGCGCATGAAGGAGACGGGGCCGCTGGCGGTGCCGCCCTTCTGCAGCGGCTCCATCGAGCCGCGGATGTTGGAGAGGTTGATGCCCGAGCCGGAGCCGCCGCGGAAGATGTTCCCCTCTTTGGTGTTCCAGGCGAGGATCGACTCCATCGTGTCCTCGACGCTGAGGATGAAGCAGGCCGAGCACTGTGGCGTCTCCTCGAAGCCGACGTTGAACCAGACCGGCGAGTTGAAGGCAGCCTTCTGGTTGAGCAGGATCGCGGTCAGCTCCATCTCGAAGGCGTCGGCGTCCTCGGCGGAGGCGAAGTAGCCGCCCTCGCGCCCCCAGTTGGAGATCGTGCCGGCGACGCGGCCGATCATCTGTTTCACCGAGTTCTCACGCTCGGGGCTGCCGAGCTGGCCGCGGAAGTACTTCTGGGCGACGATGTTGGTCGCGTTCTGCGACCACGTCACCGGGAACTCGACCCCCCGCTGCTCGAAGGCCGGGCTCTCCGGGTTGCCGATCACCGCATCGCGGATCTCCCACTCGATCTGGTCGAAAGGATGCACGCCGGGCGTCGAAAATCGCCGTTCGATCGAGAGCCCCTGGAGACCGTTTTTGGGACTGGCAATGGCGGTCTGGGACATCAAAATTCTCCTCTCACAGCGACTTTCAGGGGTAACTCCGCAGGATCGCTAACGGACAGGACGGAAAAAGTTCCAAAAGGCGCAATTAACGGGTTCCGAAGCTGTCGGGCTGTTCTCCTAATTGTGTCAAGTCCCCAAACTCGGCAAAGCCGGTTTCCGTGTCGGCCGGCGCGATCACGGGTACCCTTCCCGCATGGACGAACTCCGCAGGGGAGCGGAACGGATGGGCGAGCGCGCCAGCGCCGCCAAAGACGCAATGGGCGAGCGCGCCACCGCGGCCAAAGGGGCAGTCGGCGAGCGCGCGAGCGCCGCGAAAGAGGCGACCGCTGAGGCGATCGCCGCGGTCAAACCGAAGCTGCGCGGCGTCTCGCACGAGTGGGCTTTCTTCCTCTCGCTCGGCTTCGGGACGGCGCTGATCATCCTCGCCGACAGCCCGAAGGCGACCCTGGCGGTGGCGATCTACGCGGTCAGCCTCTCGGCGCTGCTCGGGACCAGCGCCCTCTATCACCGCGTCAACTGGACCCGGCCGGACGTGCGCCGGTGGATGCGCCGGCTGGATCACTCGATGATCTTCTTCCTCATCGCCGGCACCTACACGCCCTTCGCGCTGCTCGTCCTGCAGGGGACCCTGGCGATGACGATCCTCGCCGTCGTCTGGGTCGGCGCGATCGCCGGCGCGATCGTCGAGATGAGCTGGATCGACCACCCGAAATGGGCCTCGGCCCTGATCTACCTCGCCCTCGGCTGGGTCGCCGTCGCCACCTTCCCCGAGCTCTGGACCTCGATGGGCCCCGCCGGCACGCTGCTAGTCGCCGCCGGCGGCCTCCTCTACACCGCCGGCGCCGTCGTCTACGCGGTCCAGCGGCCGAACCCGATCCCGGCCACCTTCGGCTACCACGAGGTCTTCCACCTCTTCGTCATCGCCGCCGCGATCGCCCACTTCTCCGCGGTCGCCTTCTTCGCCCTGCCGAAGGGCTAAGCGCTCACCCCGCGGCTACGCGGCGAGGGCCAGGCTCTCCTGCAGCTGCTCGACTTCGGCGACCAGCGTCGCCAGAATCTCCTCCAGCTGCTGGGACTGCTCGGGGGAGAGGTCGAGGCGCCCGTCGCGGTAGAGCTCGGCCGCGCGGCCGACCGGCAGTTCCGCCTCGACCACCCGACCGCCCAAGGCGCCGAGGACCTTGCGGGTCTCGGCCTGCGCCCAGACCGCACCGAACATTCCGGTCGAGGCACCGATCACCGCCGCCGGGGTCCCGGTCAGAGCGGACTGGCCGGCCGGACGGGAGGCCCAGTCGAGGGCGTTCTTCAGCACTCCGGGGATCGAATGGTTGTACTCGGGGGTGGCGACGAGGACGGCATCTGCCTCCCGCATCGCCTCGCGCAGCTCCGCCACCGCCTCCGGCGTCTCCAGCGCCTCGAGGTCGGCGTCATAGGGCGGAATCTCCCGCAGCCGCTCGAACTCGACGAACTCCACCCCGGCGGGAAGCCGCTCGGCGGCCTCCCGCATCAGGGCGTGGTTGAGCGAGTCCCGGCGCAGGCTTCCGGTGATGCCCAGGACCCTCATCGCTATGCCTCCTCGGCGACGAGCTCGAGCTCGACCGAGATCGTCACCGCGTAATCGAGGACCTCGCCGCCGCTCGGCAGCTCGGCCTGCCAGTCGAGGCCGAAGTCGCGCCGGTCGACGGTGGCGCCGATCGAGAGCCCGACGCGCGGCTTGCCGGCGAGGTCGCCGCCGAGCTGGGCGAAGCGACCGCTGGCCTCCACCTTGCGCTTCTCGCCGTGGATCTCGAGCTCACCGGCGACCCGGGCGCTGCCGTCCTCGCCGACGCTGAGCTCGGTCGAGTTGAAGCGCAGCCGCGGGAAGCGCTGCGTGTCGAAGAACTCGGGGGAGAGCAGGTGCCCCTTCAGCATCTCCTCGTCGATCTCGATGCTCTCTACCTCGACCGTGCCCTCGAGCCGCGGCTGCTCGCCGCCGCTGAGGCGCGCCTCGTAGCGCTCGAAGCCGCTGCGGAAGGTGGTGACGCCGTTGTGGGTGATGGCGAAGGTGACTGAGGAGTGGACGGGATCCACCACCCAGCTGCCTGCCGGAATTTGTTGTTTGGTGACCGTCTCAGTGCTCATCGTCTCTTCTTTCCCTAGGTGGTTGATGCTCAAACAGTTGACCTGGAAACAATGTTAGCAAGAAAGCTTTACATGTCAACTATTGCCTGAGCAACGAATTTGTGTGAAGATGTACATATGGCTGAGACGACCGCAATTGCAGAGGTCTCCCTCGCTGACACTGATGTCGATCCCCATCGCGAGGCGTGGATCGCGATAAGCCAGACCCACGCGGCGGTAACCGGCCGCCTGCAGGAGGCGCTGACCGCGGCCGAGCTGCCGCCGCTGCCCTGGTTCGAGGTTCTGGCCACGCTCGACCGGGCGCCGGAACAGCGGCTGAAGATGGGGGAGCTGGCCGAAGCGCTGGTCATCTCCCGCGGCGGCCTGACCAAGCTCGTCGACCGGCTGATCAAGGCCGGCCTGCTGGAGCGAACCTTCTGCGAGACCGATCGCCGGGTCAGCTACGCGACGCTGCTCCCCGCCGGGATCGAGCTGCTCGGGGAGATGCGCCCGGTGGTGCGGGCGGAGCTGGCCGCGGCATTCACCGCCAACCTCAGCGTCGCCGAAGCGGAAGGGTTGCGGAAGACGATGGAGCGGATCCGCGGCTCCGCCTGCGGGACGAGCTAAGCCAGGGCTGCTGAGGCCCGCTCTTTGGCGGACTCGATGATCGCCAGCACCGCCTGCTCCTGGCCTTCGCGGATCAGGTCGATCGGGTCGGGGTCGCCGTTGACGATCCCCTCGAAGAACTCCTTGCGGTCCTGGTAGGTCGGCAGCGTCCCCTTAGCCCAGCCGCGGGCGTCGTTGAGGATCACCGCCAGCCGCGCGTACTCCTCGCCGAAGAGCTCGGAGATCTCGCGCTTCATCCGCTTCGCCAGCGCCGGCGAGGCACCCGCGGTCGAGATCGCGATCGCCAGCGGCCCGGTGCGGACGATCGCCGGCAGGATGAAGTTGCAGAGCGGCGGCACGTCGACGATGTTGACCAGCATCGCCCGCTGCTCGGCATCATCGAAGATGCCGATGTTGATCTCGGAGTCGTCGGTGCAGGCGATCACCATGAAGACCCCCTCGAGGTCCCCCTGGCCGGCGTAGGCACGCTTCTCCCAGCTGATCGACCCCTCCGCGGCCAGTCGCTCCAGCTCGGGGTGGGCGACCGGGGCGATCAGGGTGACGTCGCCGCCGCAGGCGAGCAGCCCCTCGACCTTCTCCAGGCCGATGTCGCCCCCGCCGACGACCAGGCACCTGCGGCCGGTCAGTTTCAGGCAGGCGATGTAGAACGGCGTCTCCAGCATGTCCCGCACGCAGGACTGATCGCAGATTCCTTTGCGGTACTGGCAGACGCACTCCTTGCCGGCGTAGGCCTGGGCTGGCATGGGAGCAAGGCTAGCGATCTGGGATTAGGGGGTGGCGGGGGGAGGCGAGGGTGGTCCTCGGCGGACAACGGCGGGGAGGGTCCGGCGAGGACCACCCTCGCCTCCCTCGACCGTCTAGATCGATTCGAGGGTGACGCGGAGGCCCTCGTCGAGGCCCATCTCTGCGCGCCAGCCGAGCTCGCGCTCGGCGCGGCTGGCGTCGATCGTGATTCGCTGCACCTCGCCGGTTCGTTCCGGCGCGAAATTCGGCTCGAAGGTCTCGTTGCCGGAGAGGCTCCGCAGGGCATCGATCAGCTCCAGGACGTTGGTCTCCTTGCCGGTGCCGATGTTGATCGGGCCGGTCGCTTCGGCGTCGCCGGCCGCCATCGCGGCCGAGACCACGTCCCCCACGTATATGTAGTCGCGGGTCTGGGTGCCGTCGCCGTAGACCGTCGGCCGCCCGCCCTCCTTCAGCAGGCCGCAGAAGATCGCGATCACCCCCGCCTCGCCGAGCGGGTCCTGGCGCGGGCCGTAGACGTTGCCGAGGCGCAGCGACACTCCAGATAAACCGTACAAACGGTGGTAGAGAGAGAGGTAGCCCTCGGCCGCGAACTTGCTCTGGCCGTAGGCGGACATCGGCGCGATCGGCGCGTCCTCGCCGAGCGGCAGCTGCTGGCCGTCGCCCTCGCCGTAGATCGCCCCGCCGGTGGAGATCGAGACGACGCGGCCGCACTCCGAGGCGCGGGCGGCGTCGAGCACGTTGGCGGTGCCGCCGACGTTGACGCCGGCGTCGAAGAAGGGGTCGGCGAGGGACTTGCGGACGTCGATCTGGGCGGCGAGGTGGAAGATCGCCTCGGGCCGCCGCTCCGCCGCCAGACGGCTCAGCGCCTGGCCGTCGCGGATGTCCATCTCCGACAGCTCGGCCCCGGCGGCAAGGCCCGGTTCGAGATTGGAGATGCGGCCGGTGGTGAGGTTGTCGACGACCGTCACCTCGTCCCCGCGCGCAAGCAGGGCGTCGACCAGATTCGAGCCGATGAATCCCGCGCCGCCGGTGACCAGACACCTCATCAGGCGGTGATCCTAAGCAGATCCGGGAGGCCGGGGGAGGAGATCGGACGGATGGATGCCCGATTGCGCAGCCGAGCGCCCCTGCTACCCTCGCCGCCCCATGCGACTGATCGTCACCGAGAAGAACAACAGCGCCAAGAAGATCGCCGAGGCCCTGAGCAAGGGCTCCAACAGCGA
>DATFQO010000013.1:0-5780 GCA_035264245.1 Solirubrobacterales bacterium | reverse complement strand
TAAGTCTGGGCGAGGTCCTCGCGCTCCATCAGCGACTCGACCGCGGCGTCGAGCTTGCGTCGCTGCGCCGCGGTGAGGGTGGTCACGAAGGCCTCGATTCCGGTCAGCCGGACGGTGACGATCTTGGCGACGAGGTTCTTGCCCTTGGCGGTGATCTTCACCCGGCGCACCCGACGGTCGTCGGGGTCCTCGACCCGCGTCGCCAGCTTCGCCTTGACCAGCGCGTCGACCGCCCGGCTCATCGAGGGCACGGAGACCCCGAACAGCTCCGCCAGGTCGGAGACCTGCCAGGCCTGGTCATTGCCGCCGAGGCCGCCGAGCTCGAGCAGGGCCTTGCACTGGGTCATCGAGAGGCCGGTCTCCTCTATGACGCGCAACTGGTTGCCGCGGTCGTAGAGGAAGACGTGGTGCAGGAGCGCCGCTATTCGGGCGGTGGTGTCAGTCGCCTCTATCGTCGTGTTCATCACGACAATAGTTGCACAAGCGCAACCTTTTCATATAGGCAATATTTGTTCGTGTGATGAATATCACTCGCCGTCGAAGTACTCGACCTTGCTCTCACGGCGGACCATCACGTCGGTCTCCGGGTCCCCGGTCCAGATCCCGACCTTGTCGCTGTCGGGGTAGACGGTGGCGGTGGGGACGACGACCGTGGAGAACATCAGGACCCTGACCGTCTCCTCGGTCTCGTTGCGGATGCCGTGGGCGCCGGCGGCGCCCTTCTCGAAGAAGACGACGTCCCAGGGCGCGAGCCGCTCGGAGCCCTCGGGGTGGCGCAGCGTCGGCTCGCCCGCGAGCACCAGCAGCCACTCCTCCTCCCCGACCTCGTAGTGGTAGGGACAGATCGCCTGGCCAGGAGGCAGCTCGTAGACCGAGGCGCCGGACTGCTCGGCGCCACCTAGCAGCTTGCCGAGTCGCGCCAGGCCGCTGCGGAAACCGTCGGGGTCCTCGGCGTCGTACTCGAATTGCGGGGCGGCGATGTTGATTCGTCTCATCCGGCGACGCTAGCAACGCGCTAACTCGGCACCTTCTGCCGGCCCGGTGCCGCCGATCCCGGGGCTAACGTCGGCCCGATGGTGGACTACGCGCAGCTCGACCGCGACTACGTCTGGCATCCCTTCACCCAGCAGCAGGGCTGGAGCGAGGAAGAGCCGCTGGTGATCGAGAGGGGCGAGGGCTCCTACCTCTTCGACAGCGAGGGAAAGCGCTATCTGGACGGGACGGCGGCGCTCTGGTGCAACGTCCACGGCCACCGGCATCCGCGGATCGACGCCGCCGTGCGTGAGCAGCTGGATCGCGTCGCCCACACGACGATGCTGGGGCTGACCCACCCGGGAGCGACCGAGCTGGCGGCGCGGCTGGTCGAGATCGCGCCAGAAGGCCTGTCGCGGGTCTTCTACTCCGACTCCGGCTCGACCGCGGCAGAGATCGCGCTGAAGATCGCCTTCCAGTACCAGCAGCAGCGCGGCGGCGAGCACGCCCGGCGGACCAAGTTCGTCCGCCTGCGCGAGGCCTACCACGGCGACACGATCGGCTCGGTCTCGATCGGCGGCATCGACCTCTTCCACTCGACCTACCGGCCGCTGCTGTTCGAGACCCACGTCGCCGAGCCAGGCGACGCCGCCGACCTCGAGCGGGTGCTCGAGGCGTACGGGGACGAGGTGGCCGCCGTGGTCGTCGAGCCGTTGGTCCAGGGCGCCGCTGGCATCCTCGTCCAGCCGCCCGGCTACCTGCGGGCGGCGCGCGAGCTCTGCGATCGCTTCGGGGTCTTGCTCGTCTGCGACGAGGTGGCAACCGGGTTCGGCCGCACCGGGACGATGTTCGCCTGCGAGCAGGAAGGCGTGGCGCCAGACCTGATGTGCCTGGCGAAGGGGATCACGGGCGGCTACCTGCCGCTGGCGGCGACGCTGACCACGGAGGAGATCTACGAGGGCTTCCTCGGCAGCTACGAGGAGTTCAAGACCTTCTTCCACGGCCACACCTACACCGGCAATCCGCTCGCCTGCGCAGCCGCGCTCGCCAACCTCGACGTCTTCGAACAGGAGCGGACGCTGGAGCGGCTGGGGCCGAATATCGCCCTCTTCGAAGAGCTGCTGGCGGAGGTAGCGGCGCTGCCCGAGGTCGCGGAGGTGCGCCAGAAGGGCGTGATGGTCGGCATCGACCTCGGCGACCACGATGCCGCACTGCGGATGGGCCACCGGGTGACGGTCGAGGCCCGCAAGCGCGGCGCCTTCATCCGCCCGCTCGGTAACACGGTCGTGCTGATGCCACCGCTCTCTATAAGTAAGAGCGAGATGCGCGAACTGGTCGCGATCGCGGCGGAGTCTGTCCGGGCAGCTGTCGCCTCGGCGCCGGCGGTTCTCCCCCAGGCTGCCTGACATTTGGTGAAAAAGGGGCGCTATAGCGCCCACAACTCACCAACCGCCGATACTCGCGTGATGGATCCCGATCCAGGTCGTAGTACGGGCATGGAGCAGGCACTGGTGGCAGAGGCGCAGGACACGCCACGGGCAGGAGATCTCGCTTTCGAGCGGCTATATCGCTCGAGCCGCGACGACGTCTACGCCTACGTCGCCAGCCTTCTGCGGGATGCGCCGGCGGCCGAGGAAGTCACCGCCGCCGCCTTCGAGCGCGCCTACCGCAAGCGCGACCGCTTCGACCCCGAGCGCGGCGAGCCGCGGGCGTGGCTGTTCGGGATCGCCCGCAACGCGGCCCTCGACGAGCTGCGCCGCCGCGGCCGCCAGGCGGAGCTGACCGCCGAGCCGGCGGGCCTGGAGAGCGTCGCCCCAGCCGAGGGCGCCGAGCACGACGAGCGGCGAATGATCGTCTCCGCCGCCCTGGAGCGCCTCGAGCCGCATGAGCGCGAGCTGATCGCGCTCAAGTTCTTCGCCGGACTCGCCAACGCCGAGATCGCCAAGGTCCTCGGCATCGGCGAGTCGAACGCCGGCACCAAATTGCACCGAGCGATGACCAAGCTGAGGGAGGCCTGCGATGGAAACGCCTAGGGACGACCGGTTGGCGGCCGAGCTGCGAGAGCTGCGGCCGACGCCGCGGCCCGAGTTCGCGGCCGAGCTCGACCAGCGCGCCGCCGCGGGCTTCCCGCGGCGCTCGCGCTGGCCGCGGCTTTCGTTCTCCTTCCCCGCCAGGCGCCTGCTGATTCCCGCGGGCGGGCTGGCCGTGATCGCGATAGCCGTCACCTCGGCGGTGGTCGGGATGAACGAATCAGGTCACGAGGCGCCGCAAACCCTGACCCAGAAGGCCGATTCCCCCCGGAAGCCCGCAACCCGGCTCGAAGACTCGGCGAGCGAGGCCGCGCCCCCCAATTCCACCGTCCTCCCCTCCTCGGCCCCGACCGCCGGCAGCAGCGCCGGGATCGAGCGGTTCAGTGAAAAGGCCACTCCCCAGATCCGCCACCGCGCGGTCGAACGCTCGGCCCAGCTGGTCCTCGGCGCCGCGCCCGCCGACATCGCCGACGACTCTTCCCAGGTATTGGAAGCGGTCCACGCCCACGACGGGATCGTGATGCGCTCCTCCACCCGTGAGGGCGAACCCGGCGTCGCCGGCGCCCGCTTCGAGCTGCTGATCCCCAGTGCCAAGCTGAGCGATGCGCTGGCCGCGCTTTCGGCAATCGACGAGGTTCGCTCCCGCCACGAGGCGACCGACGACATCACCGCCCCGACCGTCGCCGCCAGCGAGCTGCTGCAGGACTCCAAGGCGCGGATCGACAGCCTCCTCGCCCAGCTCGAAGGAGCGGAAGCCGAATCGGAGCGCGAAGCGGTCGAAGCCGAGCTGGCGGGGGAGCGCCGCCACCGCGCCCGTCTCCGCGCACAACTCCAGCAGCTCGAGCGCCGCGCCGACTACTCCCGCGTCCTGGTCCGGATCGAGACCGGCGCTGGCGAGGAATCCTCCGGCGGCGGCGCCTGGGGCGTCGGCGACGCGCTCGACGACGCCGGCAAGATCCTCGCCGTCGCCGTCGCGGTCACCGTCGTCGCCCTCGCGATCCTCGGCCCGATCGCGCTGATCGCCCTGCTCGCCTGGCTCACCCACCGTGCCTGGGTCCGCCGCGAGCGCCGCCGCGTCCTCAGCTGAGGGTATGGTTGAGGTTAGGCATCCATAGGAGGCCAAAGCTCAACCACACCCCGTTAGGGTGGACCGCATGGAGGAGCGGCGACGGGGACCGGCGGAGATGCCCAACTTCGGGCCACCCTCGATGCCCCGGCTCGCCGCCTCGATCGTGCTGCTGCGACGCGGCGGCAAGCACTCCCAGCGCCCCATGGAGGTGCTGATGCTGCGGCGCAGCGAGGAGGCAAAGTTCATGCCCGGCGTCTGGGTCTTCCCGGGCGGCTCGCTCGACGAAGCCGACGGCGCCGAGGAAGCCGGTCTACGCGCCTGCGCCGTCCGCGAGCTCGCCGAGGAGGCCGGGATCGAGCTGCCCGCCGGCGAGGAACTGGTGCCCTTCACCCGCTGGATCACGCCGGAGGTGATCGCCACCCGCTTCGACGCCTGGTTCTTCCTTGCCCTCGCGCCCGCCCACACCCCGCCCAAGCCGGATGGCGTCGAGACGACCGAGGCGCGGTGGTTCGAGCCCGCCGCGGCCCTCGCCGCTCAGGAGGCGGGAGAGCTGCTCCTCTCCTTCCCGACCCAGACCCAGCTCCGCTGGCTGGCCGAGCACAGCACCTCCGACGAGGTGCTTGCCGCCTACCGCGCCCGCACCCTCGAGCCGATCCTGCCGGTGGTGATCGCCGAAGACGGCGCCGAACCCCGCGTCGTCCTCCCCGGCGACCCCGGCTACCCGGCCTGAGCCTCGGCCGGGAATGGCTCCAGGCCAGCGTGCCAGGGGCCGGGCGGGTAGGTGTGGATCCCGCTCTCGTCCATCTCCGACTGCAATCGCCTGAACAGCTGGCCGGCGTTCTTCAGCGCCGCCTTGAGTTCCACCTCGCTGCGCGCCCCGAGCCGCCAGAGGAACCACAGCTGGCGGTCGTTGACGCCGAAGTCGATCTCGCCCTGGATCGTCGTCACCCAGCCGAGGAAGCCAGGACTGAAGAGCTCCCGCAGCGCCACCGGGTCGTACTCGCTAGGCACCGTCGCCAGGAAGCGCTTGTTGAAGTCGATCGACTCGAACTCGACCTTGCGCTGGAAGCGCTGGGTGACCACCTCGTGCCGCTCGATCGACTCGACGTTGAAGGCGGGCACGACCCGGGCGAGGTCCGGCATATGGGCCTTGGCGAGGATCGCGGTCGGCACCACCGCCTTGCCGAAGAGCCCGCCGGCCTCCTTTTCGTCGGCGTCGCAGGACGCCCCCCAGAAGCCCTCGCTCAGCTGCCCGGTGAGGCGGTTGACGCCACCGACACAGAGTGCGACCGGCCCGTCCTTGGCATTGATCCCGCCCACTGGCTCATAGGTGAGCCCGTTGCGCTCGCCGTGGCGCCGCACGATCTCGGCCCATTCCTGCGCTTCTGCCCTGGCGCCCATGGCGCGATCCTACGGCGTTAGGATGCGCGCAAGCCCGGTCCGACCACAGGAGCCTCAATGACCATCGCCATCATCGTCATCGTCGCGATTCTCGTTCTCGCGGTTCTTTACTACATCGCGAAGCGCAACTCGATCATCGCCTCGCGCAACCGGGTGGATGAGTCATGGAGCGGGATCGACGTGCAGCTGAAACGGCGCCACGACCTCGTCCCCAACCTGGTCGAGACGGTCAAAGGCTACGCCGAGCACGAGAGCGCGACCTTCGAGAAAACGACCCAGGCGCGGGCCGCGGCGATGCAGGCGCAGGG
>DATFQO010000012.1:0-11580 GCA_035264245.1 Solirubrobacterales bacterium | reverse complement strand
CGAGCTTGACCAGGTGCGCGTCGGGGACGTGGTCGCGCATCGCGAAGAGCAGGTTGAGGTTGCCGATCACGTTTGCGTGCTGGGTTTCGACCGCCCGCTCGCGTGAGAGCATCGAGAACGGCGCCGAGGCCTGCTGGCCGTAGTGGACGACCACCTCGGGCTTGGTCTCGGCGACCACCTCGTCGAGGAAGTCGCCGTCCTCGACAGCGCCCACGTAGCTGCGGATCTGCTCGCCGGATACCTCGCGCCAGGCGGCGATCCGCTCGTCGAGATCGCCGATCGGGGTCAGCGAGGCGGTGCCGTGTTCGGTGTGCCAGCGGCGGCGGGAGAAGTTGTCGACGACGGAGACTTCGTGGCCGCGGGCCGAGAAGCGGAGCGCGGTCGGCCACCCGAGGTAGCCGTCGCCTCCAAGGATGAGGATTCGCATGAAGGCGGCAGCTTAGTTGAATCAGCCCGATGGAAAACGGACTGGCGACGCGAAACGGCGGCCGGATCGGGCTTGCGGCGCTGGTGGCGATCCTCCTGCTCGGGCTGGGACTGCGCCTCGGCGAGGCCTGGGACGGACGGGCGCCGGTCTACGACGCCAAGGCCTACGCGGCGATCGCGGCGAACCTGGAGCGCGGCGAGGGGTTCACGGTCGGGCCACAGGCAACGCAGCCGTCGAGCAACTACTCGCCGGGAGTTCCGTTGTTCGTGGCGGGCTTGTATGAGGTGACGGGCGGGATTCATGAACAGCTGGCGCGGGTGGTGCTGGCGCTCGTCGGGTCATTGAGCGTGCTGTTCGCGTATTTGATCGGGAGGCGACTGGGATGGGCGCTGAACCGACCCCGTTCAAGTGAGGTCGGTTCAGCGCCCATCTGGCCGGCTCTGGCGGGAGCGGCCGTGGTCGCGATCTATCCGGCTCTCTTGGAGTACCAGGGGATGCTGATGAGCGAGCCGCTGGCGGCGACGCTGTTGTCAGGGGGAGTTCTGGCGGTGTTGTGGGCTTGGGAGGGCGCGTGGTGGCGCTGGCTGCTGCCCGGGGCGCTCTTCGGGGCGCTGGCGCTGACGCGGCCTGAGTACCTGGGGGTGGCGGTGCTGGTCGCGGCGGTCATCTTCGCTCGGGAGGCGCGGGGCGACTGGCGCCTCTCCCTGACCCGCGCCACGGTCTTCCTCGGGGCGCTGGTCGTCCTCATCGCGCCCTGGACGATCCGCAACGCGTTCGCGCTGGAGCGCTTCGTCCCGATCTCGACCGGTGGCGGCCAGGTGCTCTTCGCGGGGACGTATCTGCCCTCGGACGGGGACCCGGAAAAGGTCGGGGCCGCGGTGGTCGCCGAAAACCCCGATCTCCTCTCGCCGCAGGACGCGCAGCGGCTGCGGCTGGAGCAGATCCTCGCCCGGCTTGCCGCGGACCGGTATCCCGGGATGGAAACCGACAAGGCGCTCTCCAAGCTGGGCAAGGAACAGCTCTGGGATGACATCGGCGATGAGCCAGTCGAGTACGCGGGCTTCGTCGCCACCAAGATCGGCCGCATCTGGTCGCACGGCCCGCGCGGCGTGATGCGCGAGCCGGTCTGGAAGGTCCTGCACTGGCTCCTGGTCGGCTTCGGCATGCTCGGCCTGGCGGTCCTCGCCTGGCGGCGCCGCTGGGAGGCGCTGCTGCTCGGCACGATCTTCCTCGCGATCACCGCGATCAGCGCCCTGCTCGTCGCCTCCCCCCGCCGCGTCCTCGTCCTCATTCCCCTCCTGGCACCGCTAGCCGCGCTCGGCATCACCTGGGCCAGCGGGCGATTGGTGAGTTATGGGCGTCATAGCGCCCACAACTCACCAAGGGCGGCCGCGAGTGGGGATAGCCTGAGCCGGTCTTGACCGCCCTCGCCGACTGGTTTCGCGCGCTGCCGCAGCGCTATGGGAAGCGGACGCTGATTGCGCTTGGCGCGATCGCGCTGCTGGGGCTGGTGGTGCGGGCGTATGTGGTGGTCAATCCGGTCGAGTATCCGGGGGACGACTCGCGGGCCTATTACGCGCTCTCGAAAGCGCTCTACACGGACCAGAGTTTCGGCGGTCCGGAATTCGAAGACTCCAGCGACTGGTCCCCCGGCGCGCCCTTCCTCTACGCCGCTGCCTACTACGCGACCGGCGGCGCGCGGGAAGGGACGGCGCGGATAGTCGAGGCGCTGCTCGGCATCGCGACGATCCTGGTCGTCTTCGCCCTCGGCTGGCGGCTGGGCGGTCGGGAGCTCGGGCGCTGGGTCGGCCTCTTCGCCGCCTTCGCCGTCGCCGTCTATCCCCCGTTCCTCCACAGCACCGGCGAGCTGATGAGCGAGCCGCCGGCGATGCTGACCCTGCCGGCGGCGATCCTCGCCTTCCTCTGGGCCTGGGACAGCGGGGGGCGAGCAAGCCAACCGGGACGGCTCTGGCCCTGGCTCATCCCCGGCCTGCTCTTCGGCCTCACCGCGATGTTCCGGCCCGAGTACCTGCTGGTCGGGGCGGTGTTCGTCGGCCTGGCCGGAGTCCGCTTCTGGGAGAAGCGCGAATGGCGGCTCGGAATCGCCGCGGCCGCGGTGCTCCTCGTCGCCCTCGTCCTGCCGATCCTGCCCTGGACGATCCGCAACCTCGTCGTCCTCGACCGCGTCGTGCCGATCTCGACCGGCGGCGGCAAGGCGCTCTACGTCGGCACCTACCTGCCCGCCGACGGCGAATACCAACGGGTGAAGGAGGCCCTGGTGCAGCGCTATCTCCCCTCGCCCTTCCCGTACAGCTCCGAGGAAATCGAGGAAATCGACCCGACCCCGCTCTTCGACGAAGTCGCCAGGGAAGTCCGGGAGGAGCACCCTGGCCTGACCCGCGACGAAGCCCTCGGCAAGGCGGGCAAGGAAAACTTCGACAAATACTTCGGCGAAGACCCATGGGGGTACGCGGCGATGACCGCCCGCAAGGTCGGGCGGATGTGGAGCAGCGGCGTCGGCGAAGCGATGAGCGGCACCGCCGGCCGCGCCGTCCAGATCCTCTTCGTCGTCCTCGGCCTGGCCGGTTTCGTCCTGCTCGGGCTGCGCCGGCGCTGGCTGGAGGTGGTCGTCTTGGCGCTGCCGATCGTCCTCGTCACCGCCGTCGGCGCGATCTCGCTGGCGGCGCCGCGGCGCAACGAGGTGCTGATGACGCTTGTCTTCCCACTCGCCGGTCTCGCCCTCGCATCCGGCCTCGCGGCCATATCCTCCCGTCGCGAATGGTCCTCCGAGCAGGCATCTTCCCCGCCGAGCTGACGGCGCTGCGCGGCGCCGGGCTGCTGCTGGCGATCTTCCTCGTCGGCTACGCGGTCGCCCGCCGCCGCACCTTGCGCAACGCCGACGTCCTGATCCTGATCGCGTCGGGCCTCGGCCTGGTCCTGGTCTCCGGCACCGAAATCGTCAACGGCCTGCTCTCCGCCTTCTCCTTCGAGAAGGGCAACGGCGGCCGCATCCTCGGCCTCGCCGTCTTCGCGATCTTCATCCTCTTCCTGCTAGCCCTGCGGGCGCTCTCGCAGGGGGCGCGCAACGGCCGCCAGCTGGCCGCCGCGCTCGAGGGTCTGGCCTGGGAGGAGTTCCGCCAGGCGGGGCTGCCGGAGCGCTTCCGCGGCAAGATCGCGATCCTGATCCCCGCCTACAACGAGGCCGACAACATCGGCACCGTCCTCGGGCAGATCCCGCCCGCCGTCTGCGGCGTCCGCACCGAGATCCTGGTCGTCGACGACGGCTCCCGCGACGGGACCGGTGACGTCGCCGCCGAGCACGGCGTGGCGGTCGCCCGCCACGTCACCAACCGCGGCGGCGGCGCGGCGCTGCGGACCGGCTACCGGCTGATGGTCGAATCCGGCGCCCTGATCGTCGTCACCCTCGACGCCGACGGCCAGCATCGCCCCGACGAGATGGAGCGGCTGGTGAAGCCGATCCTCGACGGCGAGGTCGAGATGGCCCACGGCTCGCGCGTCCTCGGCCACGCCGACCGCAACCACTTCGCCCGCGAGCTCGGAATCGTCTTCTTCAACCGCCTCGTCTCCTTCATCACCCGCACCCACGTCACCGACTGCTCCAACGGCTACCGCGCCGTCCGCACCACCGTCCTGCCGCAGCTGGTCCTGCGCCAGGAGCAGTTCCACACCTCCGAGTTCATGATCGAGGCGATCAAGCGCGGGATCCCCGCCAAGGAGGTCCCGATCACGGTCGACCAGCGGCTCCACGGCCACTCGAAGAAGCCCGCCGCCTTCCGCTACGGCGCCGGCTTCGCCAACGCGATCGTCAGGACCTGGCTGCGGTAGTCAGCGGACGCCCGGATGCCGCACGGCGGCCGGGTCGGGCAGATAGAGGTCGGTGCCGCAGCGGGGGCAGACCTGGACGTAGAGCTTCAGCGCCTTGTGGCAGTTGGGGCACTGGCGTTCGGGTTCGTCCTTGTCGACCCGGTAGAGGATCACCGCGATCAGGCCCAGCGGCGGCAGGACCATGCCGATCAGGAACCAGATGAAGAACGAGCTGCCCTTGCCGCGCCCGACGATGCCGGTGGCGAGGCCGAAGAAGAAGGCGATGACGAGGTACTCCACGTACCCATTCTCCTAGATCAGCGGCTTCGGATGGCCGATCGAGCCGACCTCGGAGAGGTCGCGGCGGAACGGCAGCCCGGCGGTCCAGTCGAGGACGGCGCGGAATTTGCGGGCCGAGCCGGGAATCTGGCTCATGTGGTAGGTCCGGGCCAGCCACCAGGCCGGGAAGCCGCGGAAGGTGCGGTCGCCGATCTTGCCGACCGCCTTGTAGCGGCCGAGGTTGACGAACGCCGCTTCGGAGCGGTACTCGTAGGGGCTCGGGCTGCCCACGCCGAGCTCGGCGGCGATGTTGCGCGCCGCCACCGGCCCCTGCCGCACCGCGGTCTGAGCGGTGGGCGGCGAGGTGCCGCCGCTCGGGTCCGGGACCGATGCGCAGTCGCCGATCGCCCAGACCGAGTCCATCCCCTGCACCCGCAGGAAGGAGTCGACCGGGACCCGGCCGCGTTCGTCGAGCGGCACGTTCAGCTCCCTGAGGATCGGCTGCGGCGCGACGCCGGCGGTCCAGACGACGGTCCGGGTCGGCAGCACCTCGCCGCTGGAGAGGCGGGCCGTGTTCGCGGTGACCTCCTCCAGCGTGGTCTCCATGCGGATGTCGATGCCGCGGCCGCGCAGCTCGCGCAGCGCGTACTCACCCAGGTCGCGGTCGATCTCCGGCAACACCCGGTCCGTCGCCTCGACCAGCACCCAGCGCATCCCGTGCAGGCGGGCGCGCGGGTAGCTGTCCATCGCGTCGGCGGCGAAGTCCTGCAGCTCGGCCAGCGCCTCCAGCCCGGCGTAACCGCCGCCGACGAAGACGTAGGTGAGCAGTTCTTCGCGCCGGGCGGGATCCTCGGTTGCGTTGGCTTCCTCCAGCGTCTCGATCACGTGGTTGCGGAGGTAGATCGCGTCGGCCAGGCTCTTGAACCCGACCGCGTGCTCGGCCAGTCCGGGCACCGGCAGGACCCGAGACACCGACCCGAGCGAGAGCAACAGCTGGTCATAGGGCAGCACCTCGGTCTCGCCGTATTTGGCCCGCAGCGTCACCGTCTTGGCCTCGGGATCGTGAGCGACGATCGACCCGAGCCGCAAATAGGTCCGCTTGAGGATGTCCCGCAGCGGCGTCACCACGTGCCGCGGCTCAAGGGTCCCGGCGGCGGCCTCCGGCAGGAACGGCGTGTACAGCGCGAAGTTCGTCTCGTTCACTAGCGCCAGGCGAGCCGACTGCTTCGGCATCGTCCGCTCCAGCTCTCGGGCGGCCGCGGCCCCGCCGAAGCCCCCACCCGCGATCACGACGTTCCAGGCCATAGATTCAACCTAGCACGCTTGTAACAACGTGTTACAAAGTGCAAACGGCACTAAGTTCAGCTACAGCTTCTCCTGGATCAGGCGGTTGACCTCGCCGCCGTCGGCGCGGCCCTTGGTCTCTCGCATCACAGCGCCGACGATGGCGCCGATCGCCTTGTTGTTGCCTTCGCGGATCTTCTCTACAGCGTCGGGGTTGTCGGCCATCGCCTTCTCGACAATCGCCTCCAACTCGCCGGAGTCGGACATCTGGACTAGGCCTTCGCGCTCGACTATCGGGGCGGGGTCTCCTCCCTCGGCAACCATGATCCCGAGGACGGTCTTGGCGCTGCCGTGGGAGATCTTCTTCTCCTGGATCAGGGCGATAAGGGCGGCCAGGCTCTCGGGTGAGACCTTGGAGGCAGCGGCTCCGCCCTCGGCGTTCGCCTGGCGCAGGGCAGCGGCCAGCTCGCCGGTGACCCAATTGCCGACCACCTTCGCCTCCACCCCATGGGCCGCGGTCGCGGTGCGCTCGAAGTAGTCCGCCGTCTCCGGATCGGTCGCCAGCGTCAGGGCGACGGCGCTCGCCAGGCCCATCGCCTCGTAGCGCTCGATGCGCGCCACCGGCAGCTCGGGCAGCGCCTCATGGGCCTCGCGCAGCATCTCCTCGGTCGGCGCCAGCGGCACCAGGTCGGGCTCCGGGAAGTAGCGGTAGTCGTGGGCTTCCTCCTTCGAGCGCAGCGAGGTGAGGCTGCCGCTCGCCGGGTCGAAGTGCAGCGTCTCCTGCTCGACCGTCCCCCCCGCCTCGACCAGCTCCCGCTGGCGGGCCAGCTCGGCTTCGACCCCGCGCTGGAGGAAGCGGAAGCTGTTCATGTTCTTCAGCTCGGTCTTCGTCCCCAGTTGCTCGCTGCCGACGGGCCGCACCGAGACGTTGGCGTCGACCCGCAGGCTCCCCTCCTCCATGTTGACGTCGGAGACGCAGAGCTGGCGAACCGTCTCGCGCAGGAGGCGGGCCCACTCGGCCGCTTCGGCGGCGCCGCGCAGGTCGGGCTCGGTGACGATCTCGACCAGCGGCGTGCCGCCGCGGTTGAAGTCGACCAGCGAGGCGCCGGAGCCGTGGATCCGGCCCGACTCGCCGACATGGATCATCTTCGCCGCGTCCTCCTCGAGGTGGGCGCGGTGGATGCGGACGTCGCCGAGGCGGCCGGCGCCGCAGATCGGGATGTCGTACTGACTGATCTGGTACGCCTTCGGGCTGTCGGGATAGAAGTAGTTCTTGCGGTGGAAGATCGAGCGCGGGGCGATCTCGCAGTTCAGCGCCGCGCCGATCTGCAGCGCGTAGCGGATCGCCTGCTCGTTCGGCACCGGCAGCACGCCCGGGTGGGCGAGGCAGATCGGGCAGGTGTGGACGTTGGGCTCGTCGCCGAAGGAGAGCTCGCAGCCGCAGAACATCTTCGTCTTCGTCGCCAACTGGACGTGGATCTCCAGCCCGATCACCGCCTCCAGCTCAGCCATCGACCCCTCCCGGGCGCGCATCGAAGCCGATCCCCTGCTCGAGCGCGTAGGCGGCGTCGAGCAGGCGCTGCTCGGCGAAGGCCGGCGCCGCGATCTGGAAGCCGACCGGTAAC
Organism: Solirubrobacterales bacterium; assembly: GCA_035264245.1. Lineage (GTDB taxonomy): Bacteria > Actinomycetota > Thermoleophilia > Solirubrobacterales > 70-9 > VAYN01. The sequence continues at coordinate 4,140 of DATFQO010000012.1, read as the reverse complement.
TGCGGACCGCCGCCTTCGGGCTCGGCGATGCCGGCCGGGATCGAGATCGCCGGGATCCCCGCAAGGCTCATCGGCACCGTGAAGAAGTCGTTCAGGTACATCGCCAGCGGGTCGTCGGACTTCTCGCCGAGCTCGAAGGCGACCGAGGGCGCCGTCGGGGTGACGACGAAGTCAACCGTGCCGAAGGCGTTTTTAAAGTCCTCGGCGATCCGGGTGCGGACCTTTTGCGCCTGGCCGTAGTAGGCCTCGTAGTAGCCGGAGGAGAGCGCGTAGGTGCCGAGCATGATCCGCCGCTTCACCTCCGGCCCGAAGCCCTGCGAGCGGGTCGTCTCGTACATCTCGATCAGGTCGCCGTCGCCGCCGGCGCGCATCCCGTAGCGGACGCCGTCGTAGCGGGCGAGGTTGGAGGAGGCCTCGGCGGGGGCGATCACGTAGTAGGCGGAGATCCCGTGCTCGCTGCTCGGCAGCGAGACCTCGGCGATCTCGCCCCCCAGCGCCTCGATCCGCTTCAGCGTCTGCTCGAAGACGGCGCGGACGCCGCTGTCGTACTCGTCATGGCCGAGCTCGGCCGGTACCCCGAAGCGCAGCCCGGAGAGGTCCTCGCGATCGGGCAGGGACACGCCGCCCTCGAGCCCGACCGAGGTCGAGTCGAGCGGGTCGCGGCCCTGCAGGATCCCGAGCAGCAGCGCCGCGTCGGAGACCGTGCGGGTCAGCGGCCCGCACTGGTCGAGCGAGGAGGCGAAGGCGATCATCCCGTAGCGGGAGATCGCGCCGTAGGTGGGCTTGAGGCCGACGATTCCGCAGAAGGCAGCCGGCTGGCGGATCGAGCCGCCGGTGTCGGTGCCGATCGCCCAGGGCGCCAGGCCGCCGGCGACGACGGCCGCCGAACCGCCCGAGGAGCCGCCGGGGACCCGCCCCCGGTCCCACGGGTTCAGCACCGGGCCGTAGGCGGAGTTCTCGTTCGAGGAGCCCATCGCGAACTCGTCCATGTTGGTCTTGCCGAGCACCGGCGCGCCGGCCTCCACCAGCTTCTGGACGGCGGTCGAGGTGTAGGGCGGGCGGTAGCCCTCGAGGATGCGCGAGCCGGCCGTGGTCGGAACCCCCTCGGTGCAGAAGATGTCCTTGACCGCGATCGGGGCGATGCAGTCGCGCTCGACGGCGATCGCCTTGGACTCCTCGCCCCCCTCGTCGCGCCAGAGGTAGGCGTTCAGCTCGTCGGCGGCGGCGGCCTCGCGCCAGGCCGCGGAGTACTCGGCGGCGCCGAGATCGCCGGCGACCATCGCTTCATGCGCCTCGAGGGCGGTCAGTGCGAGCAGGTCGGTCATCTACTCCGCCTGAGGCGAGGGCGCCCGGAAGGCCCCGTCCTGGGGTTCGGGCGCCTGGGCGAGGGCGACGTCACGAGGCAGGCTCCGCCAAGCCACGTCGGCCCGCAACACGTTCTCCAGCGCGACCACATGGGAGGTCGGCTCTACGCCCTCTAGCTCAAGGTTGCTGATCCGGTCGACGTGCTCGAGGATCCCGGACAACTCTCCGACCATCGTCTCCACTTCATCTTCAGTGAGACGAAGGCGAGCCAACTTCGCCACGTGCAACACCTGCTCCCGCTCGATCATGGCGGCGAAGTCTAAGCCGTCAGCCCAATCGGTTCCTCGCGGCGGGTGGCGCCGATTTGGGGGACCACCCCGAGAGGGGTGGTGGAACCAAATCGGGGGCAGGACCCGCCGCGCCACCCAGCATCTTGGCTGCTCAGCCAGTTAGAGTCCTGCGCATGCAGGGTCCGCGCGCAGAGAGATTTGTCGTCTTCAACCTGCGCCTGCTAGCGGTCACCTTCGCAATCGTCGGCATCCTCTTCATCGCCGTCCCCAGCGGCGTCCTGGACGCCATCTCCGACGTCGGCGAATGGTTCGGCAACGACCACCGGGCGCCGCACACGCAGGAGTACCTCTGGCTGGCGCTGAGCTTCGCCTACATGGTCGTGATCACCGGCATCTGCCTGGTCGCCCAGGCCGACGTCGTCCGCTACCGGCCGCTGCTGCTGGTCCTCGCCGCCGGCAAGACCGCCTCCTCGCTCGGCTCGCTGGCCTTCTTCGTGATCCAGGAAGAGGTCTTCATCTACCTGCTGAACTTCCTCGTCGACGGCTTCCTGGCGCTGCTCGCGCTCTGGCTATGGGTGCTGGCGGGACGGGTCGGCCGTCCTCTTGATCCCGGTTGACGGCGCTCGCCAGGGCTCTCGGCCGCTGAGCAGCGCACCCTGAGCGCGATCTGCGCGGCGATGGCGCCGGGGATCGACGGCATGCCTGCAGCCGAGCGCGACGTCGACGTCTCCGGGCCAGTGGCGGGGTTCATCGGCTCGCTATCGCCCCGCCTGCTGCTGCGCCTGCGCCTCGGCCTGCGCGCCTTCGAGTGGCTGCCCTTCCCCTGGCGCTTCAGCCGGCTCGACCCCGCGGCCGCCGCCGACTTCCTCCGCAAGCTCGACGCTTCGCGCTTTCCCCTCCACCACGACCTGCTGCTGATGGGAAAGCTTTTCTCCACCCTCGGCTACGCGGTGGCGCCGGAGGTCGAGGCGCGGGTCGGGACCGTGACCACCTGCGCGCTCGCCGACGGCACCGTGCCCGAGCCGGCCGGCTCGCTCGGCGAGACCGAGCCGCGCGGCGAGGGCGAGGAATGCGAGGTGGTGATCGTCGGCTCCGGCGCCGGCGGCGCGGTCGCCGCGGCGACCCTGGCCGAGGCCGGCGTCGACGTTCTCGTGCTCGAGGCCGGCGACCACTACGACCGCGACAACTACCCAGCCGACCGGCTGGAGGCGCTCCAGACCCTCTATCGCGAAGCGGGGCTGACGATCGCCGACGGCCGGCCGCCGATCCCGGTGCCGGTGGCGAAGGTGGTCGGCGGCACCACGGTGATCAACTCCGGCACCTGCTTCCGCGCCCCGGACTCGGTCCTCGAGGAGTGGCGCCGCGAATTCGGCATCTCCTGGGCGCACGACCTCGACGAGGACTTCGCCGAGGCCGAGGAGTTCCTCCGCGTCACCCAGCTCGACCCGAACCGGATGGGCCGCAACGGCCAGCTGGCGATGGAGGGCGCGGCGGCGCTCGGCTTCAGCGGCGGGCCGATCCACCGCAACGCCGGCAACTGCACGCAGTGCAGCAGCTGCCCCTACGGGTGCGCGATCGACGCCAAGCGCGGGATGCACGTCAGCTACCTGCCGCGCGCCGTCGCCGCCGGGGCGCGCCTGCGCAGCGGGGTCGAAGCGCAGCGGGTCCTGGTCGAGGACGGGCGCGCGGTCGGCGTCGCCTGCTCGGCCCGCGACGCGAGCGGTCGCGGCCGCCCCTTCACCGTGCGCGCCAAGCGGGCGGTGATCGCCGCCGGCGGCTCCCTCGGCACGCCGGAGCTGCTGCTGCGCTCGGGCCTCGGCGGCGGCCAGGTCGGGCGCAACCTCCGCATCCATCCCGCCTGCTGGGTCGGCGCCCGCTACGAGGAGGACGTGCGCGGCTGGGACGGCGTGATGCAGAGCTACTACGTCGACCAGTGGGAGGAGTCCCAGGGCGTGCTGCTGGAGGCGACCTTCACCCCGCTCGCCTTCGGCGGCGCCTGGCTGGTCGGCACCGGCGCCCAGCACCAGCAGGCGATGCTCGACTTCGGCCGGATCGGCTCGATCGGGGTGCAGCTGCGCGACACCTCGGTCGGCACGGTCGGGCTGGCGAACAGCGGAGCGCTGCGCGCCGGCTACCGCCTCAACAACGAGGACGCCCGCAAGGTCAACTTCGGGATCGCCCGCGCAGCAGAAATCCACTTCGCCGCCGGCGCCACGGAGGTCTATCCCAACATCCCCCGCGCCGGGGTGCTGCGTCCCGGTGACCTCGCGACCTTCGAGGTCACCCGCTTCAAACCCTCCGAACTGCGGCTCGAGGCCTTCCACCCGATGGCGACGGCGCGGATCTCAGCGGATCCGCGCCGTGGTGTCTGTGCCCCCGACGGGGCGGTGTACGGGACGGCCGGCCTCTACGTCGCCGACGCCTCGCTCTTCCCCACCGCCGTCGGGGTCAACCCGATGATGACCATCATCGCCTTCGCGAAGCAGGTCTCCCGAGGGATATCTACTGGGGTGGCGGACCGCCCTGTCCGGAGCTCGGGGGAGGC
>DATFQO010000011.1:0-10016 GCA_035264245.1 Solirubrobacterales bacterium | reverse complement strand
CGGCGGCGGCATCTTCACCAAGGCCGCCGACGTCGGCGCCGACCTGGTCGGCAAGGTCGAGGCCGGGATTCCCGAGGACGACCCTCGCAACCCGGCCGTGATCGCCGACAACGTCGGCGACAACGTCGGCGACTGCGCCGGGATGGCGGCCGACCTGTTCGAGACCTACGCGGTCACCTCCGTCGCCGTGATGCTGCTCGGCGTCCTCACCTTCAACGGCGACTTCGCCCGCGAGGTGGCGATCTACCCACTGGTGCTCGGCGGCGTCGCGATCATCGCCTCGATCATCGGGGCGCTGGTGGTGCGGACCAAAACCGACCGGGTCGAGGGCGCCCTCTACCAGGGCGTGATCCTGGCCGGCGTCATCTCGATCGCGGCCTTCTACCCGATCACCGACTGGCTGATGAGCGATCCGCTGCGGGTCGGCGTCCTCGATACGGCCGCCGCTGCCGTCTCGGTCGCCGATCTCTGGCTCTGCGCGGTGATCGGCGTCGCGGTGACGGCGCTGCTCTTCGTGATCACCGAATTTTATACGTCGACCCGGTTCCGGCCGGTGAAGTCGATCGCCAACGCTTCGGAGACCGGGCACGCGACGAACATCATCCAGGGCTTGGCTCAGGGCTACCAGTCGACCGCCGCGCCGGCACTGGTCATCGCCCTCGCGATCCTCGGCGCCAACGAGCTCGCCGGCATCTACGGCATCGGCATCGCCGTGATGGCGCAGCTCTCGCTCTGCGGTCTGATCGTCGCCCTCGACGCCTTCGGGCCGATCACCGACAACGCCGGTGGCATCGCCGAGATGGCGGAGCTGCCGGAGGACGTCCGCAACGTCACCGACCCGCTCGACGCAGTCGGCAACACCACCAAGGCGGTGACCAAGGGTTACGCGATCGGCTCCGCCGCGCTCGCCGCGCTGGTGCTCTTCGCCGCCTTCAAGAGCGAGCTCGCCGACGAAGCCCCCGCAGGCTTCGATCTCAACGGGCTCTTCAACCTGACCAGCCCCGACGTGCTGATCGGGCTGATCGTCGGCGGCATGATGGTCTATCTGTTCTCCGCTCTGGCGATCGAGGCTGTCGGCCGCGCCGGCGGGCAGGTCGTCGAGCAGGTCCGCAAACAGTTCAAAGAGCACCCTGGGATCATGGACGGCACCGAAAAGCCCGAGTACGGGGAAACGGTCAGCATCGTCACCCTGGCCGCCCAGAAAGAGATGATCGCGCCGGCCCTGATCCCGATCATCGTGCCGGTGATCGTCGGTCTGCTCAGCGTCGACGCGCTCGGCGGCCTGCTCATCGGCGTCATCGTCGTCGGCCTCTTCATGGCGATCTCGATGACCGCCGGCGGCGGCGCCTGGGACAACGCCAAGAAGCTGATCGAGGACGGCGCCCACGGCGGCAAAGGCTCCGAGGCCCACGCGGCCTCGGTGACCGGCGACACGGTCGGCGATCCCTACAAGGACACGGCCGGTCCGGCGATCAACCCGATGATCAAGGTGGCCAACATCGTCGCGATTCTGATCATCCCGATCGTTCACTTCTAGTAGTTCGGAACGGTTCTAGGGGGAGGGGCGTGGTGTCCCTCTCCCGAAGACCGTCGCGCAGCTGAAGCGAATTTCAGGGCGCAAGCGTGACTTCTCGAGCCTTCGTGAGAGGGGCACCACGCCCCTCCTCGACACGCTCTATTTGCCGAGACCGCAAAAACCATCCCTCGAGGAGGGTTTTTGCGGTCTCGACGAACGGTTGGTCTTCAGCTGCCGCTAGACGATGCGCCTCGGGTGGGTCTAGCCAAGGTGGGAGGACGCGTGGGTCGTCGCCGCTCTGATCCTTGGCTTCCTGTTCGGTCATGCCGGAAGAGTAAATCCGCCTCAGCCCAGGCCGCATCAACCCCTACACCCAGCAGAAGTAGGGGTTGATGCGGCTGGGGTTGTTAGCGTTCCCGCGGTGCAGGGGCTTGGTCGGAAGCTGACTTATCCACTGCGGCGTTGGCCGCGGCTGACGATGGTCGCGCTTGGCGGGGCGGTCGTCTTGGTGCTGCTGGTGGCGCTTGCCAATGTCTATGTGCTGACGTCGGGCGGCGACTCGACGGACTTGGTCGCCGAGGTGTCGCATGCCGAAGTGGCGCTCGTGCCGGGGGCCTTGGTCGAGCCGGATGGGGACATGAGCGCGATGCTCGCCGATCGGGTCGAGCAGGCTTCGCGGCTCTGGCATGCCGGCAAGGTGGAGAAGATCCTCGTTTCCGGCGACCACGGGACCTGGAAGTACGACGAGCCGGACACGATGCGCAAGGCGCTCGTGCGCGACGGGGTGAGACCTGAGGATGTCTTCGAGGACCACGCCGGCTTCGACACCTGGGCGACGATGGTGCGGGCGAAGAGCATCTTCGGGGTGCGCGACGCGGTGGTGGTAACCCAGGGCTTCCACATGCCGCGGGCGCTCTACCTCGCCGATGCGGCCGGGATCGACGCGACCGGTCTCACCGCCGATCTGCACCACTGGGGCTACCAGGGACGAAAGAGCACGGCCCGCGAGGTGCTCTCGCGGGTGAAGGCGGTCGCCGACGTCGCCCTCGACACTCCTGCCCTGGCCGGCCCGAGAATCCCGATCGCGACCACCGACGGCCGAGAAAGCTGGGGCCCGGCGCCGCCGTCGGGCACGCCGCCCGCCGGGTCACCCGAACGCTGATCCGGGCATGTCGACTTATGTGTCCATATGGGCGCATAAGTCGCCACGGGATCCCTGACCGGCGTCAGCAGCTGGCCAGCGCGTTCGCGTAGAAGCGCAGGTATGCGGCCCAGTGCCGGTTCCAGTAGCCGTTGTCGTGGCCGCCGCTGCTGGAGTGGGCGCTGAGGTTGGCGTCGTCGGCGCGGAGGTAGTCGACGAAGCCTTCGTCGTAGGCACGGAAGGGATCGGCGTCGCCGTAGTCGTTCCAGACCCGCATCCCGGCGAAGGCGTCGGGGTTGTCGCGGACCATGCCGACGACGTCGTTGCGGTTGAAGTCCGCGGCGTTGTCAAAGGCGCCTGGCGCGGTTTCGCCGCCCTCGAACCAGAGCGCGGGGGAGTGGCCGCCAACGGCGCAGAACCGTCGCGGGTGCAGCAACGCCAGGTCGTAAGCGCCGAAGCCGCCCATCGAGATGCCGCCGATCGCGACCAGATTGGGATCAGTCCCGAAGCGCCGTTCCACCGTCGGAATCACCTCCCGCATCACGTACCTGCCCCAGTCGCCTTCCCTGCGGTCGTGCCAGTAGCCGTGGTCGCCACCGTCGGGGAAGGCGACAATCGGTGCATTGCGCCCTAGCTTCGCCAGACCCTCGTAGACGGCCTCGTTTCCGACGAAAGTCCCGTCCGAGCCGCCGCGACCGTGGAGGAAGACGAGCAGTGGGCGCTCGCCGCGCGGCTTCGTCTTCGCCGGCACCACCACGTTGACTCCAAGCTCACGCCCTACTGCCTGACTCCGGACGTTGATCTGCTCCACGCGAGCGCCGTGCTGATCCGCGGGCGCGAAGACCGTTGCGGTGAGGGCCAGATAAACGGCGGCGGTTGCGATCACGGCGAGGACGATAAGCGCCCTGGCCCGGCGAGAGGTCATTTCGGCACCGTATAGGTGCTCAACTGCCCACTGGAATCTTTGAGCGCCCGGTCTCCGAAGTCGTTTATGGAGAGTAGGGTCGCGCCGTGAGTCTGGACTGGATCAACCTCGCGGATGCCGAACGCGAAGGCGAAGCGAAGCTCGAGCAGGGCCCACGCGACTACTTCGCCGGCGGCGCCGGGGACGAGGTCACCCTGCGGGAGAACGTCGAGGCCTGGGGGCACTGGCGCCTGCGCCCGCGGGTGCTGCGCAACGTCCGCGAGGTCTCGACCGCCGCCGAGGTCCTGGGCAAGCCAGTCGAGCTGCCGGTCCTCGTCGCGCCCGTCGCCTACCAGCGGATGGCGCACCCGGAAGCCGAGTCGGGGATGGCAGTTGGCGCCGCCGCGGCCGGAACCGTGATGTGCCTCTCGACCCTCTCGACGACCCGCCCAGCGGAGGTCGCCGCCGCCGCGCCCGAGGGCCGGCACTGGTTCCAGCTCTACGCCTTCAAGGACGCCGGCGTCACCCGAGCGCTTATGGACGAGGCGATCGCGGCGGGCTTCGAGGCGATCCTCGTCACCGTCGACGCCCCTCCTGGCGGCAACCGTGAGCGCGATCGCCGCAACCGCTTCACCTTGCCGAAGGAGCTGGGGACGCCGAGCCTCACCGCCGCCACCGGCGGCGACCGCGAGCTCTCGATCGAGCAGACCTTTGCGCTGATGAACCACTCCCTGACCTGGGAAGACATCGCCGATCTCGCCTCCGGATGCGCGGTCCCCGTCTTCGTCAAGGGCCTGCTCACCGCCGAGGACGCCGAGCTGGCGCTCGACCACGGTGCCGCCGGGGTCGTCGTCTCCAACCACGGTGGCCGCCAGCTCGACCGCTCGCTCGCCACCGCCGACGCCCTTCCGGAGATCGCAGAGACCCTCGACGGCCGCGCCACGCTGCTGGTCGACGGCGGCATCCGGCGCGGCATCGACGTCGCCACCGCGCTCGCCCTCGGAGCGGATGCGGTCCTGGTCGGCCGGCCCGCCCTTTGGGGCCTTGCCGCCGGCGGCCGGGACGGCGTCGCGCGCGTCCTCGACCTGCTGCGGGAGGAGCTCGAGCTGACGCTCGGCCTCTGCGGTTGCACCTCGCCCACCGAGCTGGCCCGCGCGCACGTGCGGAGGGCACCGCTCACGTCCGTATATTCGGTCTGAGTGACCGGTTCTCGTTCCTCATAGATGGCCCAGCGGATTCCCAGAGACGAATCGCTGAGCCGCGTCCACGGCGTCGGAGCGCTGTTCTCCGCCGCCTACGGCAACGTCGGCTCCTCGATCTACTACGCGCTCGGCGTCACCGCCGCATTCGCCCTCGGCCTGACCCCGGTCGCCTTCGTCATCTCCGGCCTGATCTTCGCCGCCACCGCCGCCACCTACGCCGAGGCGACGGTGATGTTCCCCGAGGCCGGTGGTTCCTCCAGCTTCGCCCGCCACGCTTTCAACGAGCTGGTCAGCTTCATCGCCGCCTGGGGGCAGATGCTCAACTACACGATCACGGTCGCGATCTCGGCCTTCTTCGTGCCTCACTACCTGGCCGTCTTCTGGCCCTGGCTGGGGGACAGCCCCGGCGACATCATCGGCGGCGCGGTGCTGATCGTCGCCCTGGCGCTGATCAACATCCGCGGCACCGAGGAGTCGGCGAAACTCAACCTCGTCCTCGCCGTCGCCGACCTCGCGACCCAGGTGATCCTCGTCGGGATCGGCGTCGTCCTCGTCCTCAGCCCGCAGATCCTGGTCGACAACGTCCACCTCGGCGTCGCCCCGACCTGGAGCGACTTCCTGCTCGGGATCGCGGTCGGGATGATCGCCTACACCGGGATCGAGACGATCTCCAACATGGCCGAGGAGGCCAAGGACGCGGCGCGGACGATCCCGCGCAGCGTCGGCCTGACGGTGGTCGCCGTGCTCGCCCTCTACCTGCTGATCCCGATCGTCGCCCTCTCGGCGATGCCGGTCACCCAGGACGCCGCCGGCCACTACACGACCGCGCTCGGCTCGACCTTCGCCGACGACCCGATCCTCGGCATCGTCGAGAACCTCGGGCTCGCTAGCCTGCCGACCGAAATCCTCCGTTACTACGTCGGCATCCTCGCCGCCGTGATCCTCCTGATCGCGACCAACGCCGGCCTGATCGGCGTCTCCCGCCTCACCTACTCGATGGGCCAGCACCGCCAGCTGCCCGAGGGGCTGCGCCAGGTCCACCCGAAGTACCGCACCCCGTACATCGCGATCCTGATCTTCGCCGCGATCGCGATCGTCACCCTGTTGCCGGGCCAGACCGACTTCCTGGCGACGATGTACTCGTTCGGGGCGATGCTCTCCTTCACGATCGCCCACGTCGCGGTGATCCAGCTGCGGCGCAACAAACCGGATGTAGAGCGGACCTGGAAGCCGCCCTTCAATATCCGCGCCTTCGGCTTCGAGGTGCCGGTCAGCGCCGTGCTAGGCGGCCTCGGCACCTTCATCGCCTGGCTGGTGGTGATGGCGCTGAACCCGCGCACCCTCGTCGTCGGCCTCGGCTGGATGGCGCTGGGGATCGCGGTCTACGTCCTCTATCGCCGCAACCAGAAGCTGCCGCTGACCCAGACGGTCAAGGTCGTGCTGCCGGAGCCGCTCGGGGTCGAGGAGGTCGAGTACCGCAGCGTGCTCGTCGCCTTCGAGGACGACGAGCCGCTCTCGCCGGAGATGGTCGCCACCGCGGTCAAGCTGGCGGGTAAGCGCCGCCGCGGCATCCACGTCCACTCGATGATGACCGTGCCGACCAACCTGCCGCTGAGCGCCGAGATGTCAGACCGCGAAGGCGAGGCCCAGAGCAAGATCGAGGAGGCGAAACTGATCGGCGGCCAGCGGGTGACCGGTCACGTCGCCCGGGTCCGGCCAGGCCAGGCGGGCTACTCGGTGGCCGACGAGGCGGCGGAGATCAAAGCCGAGGCGATCGTCATCGGCCTCCGCTACCGCAACGGCGTCCCGCTCTACGACAAGACCCTGCAGACGATCCTCGGCGAGCGGCCCTGCCGGGTGATCGTCGTCTCCGATCCGACCGACAAACCGCCGGCGGTCACCGGCGCGGCGCTGGCCGAGGCGGCACGGTGAGCGGCGAGCGCGTCTACCGCGGCGCCGTCCGCGCCTTCTCGCTGACCTTCGTCGCGATCGGGCTGCTGGTCCTGGCCGTCACCCTGGCCAACGGCGGCGGCCCCGCCTCGCTCGGCTTCCTGATGGGGATCGCCTTCCTGGTGGTCGGCGTCGGCCGGCTCTGGATCGGATCGAGGATGGAGAAGTGACCGAGGGAGGCGCGGCTCCGGGCGCCGGCGGACCCAGGCCGAAAAAGCAGGAGCCGCCCCGGCCCGAGCCGATGCTCGAGCGCGGGCTCGGCGTCCCCTCGCTGTTCGCCGCCGCCTACTCGGCGGTCGGCTTCTCGATCTACTTCGCGCTCGGCGTCGTCGCCGACAAAGGCCTCGGGCTGACGCCGCTGATCTTTCTCGCCGCCGGCCTGCTCTTCGGCCTGACGACGCTGACCTACGTCGAGGGGGGGGCGATGTTCCGCGAGCGCGGCGGCTCCTCGACCTTCGCCCGCCACGCCTTCAACGAGCTGATCGCCTTCATCGCCGGCTGGGCGATCCTGATCGACTATCTGATCGTCATCGCCCTGGCGGCGCTCTCGGTGCCGCACTATCTGGAGCCGGTCAGCGGCGACTTCGCCAGCCCGGGCTGGGAGGTCGGGATCGCGGCGGCGGTGATCGCCGCCGTCTGCGTGCTGAACATCTTCAACGTCACCGGGCGCGAGCGGCAGGGTTCGCTGACCCTGCTCGCCCTCGCCGACCTCGGCTTGCAGCTGGCGGTGATCGTCGTCGGCTGCCTGGTGGTGATGCATCCCGACCGGCTTACCGCGGAGCTCGACCTCTTTACCGACCCAAGTTTCCGCGACATCGTCTACGCCGCCGTGGTGGCGATGCTCGCCTACGCCGGGATCGAGGCCGCCTCCGACCTCGCCCCCGACATCGACGTCAGCCGTGAGGACCTGCGGCGGGTGACCAGCGTCGGCGCGATCGGGGTCCCGCTCGTCTACGCCGGGATGGCGGCGATCGCGCTGATGGCGGTGCCGGTCGTCGGCGGGCCGGACGGGCCGCACACGGCGCTCGGCGGCGAGTTCATCGAGGAGCCGGTGCTGGGGGTGGTCTCCGCCTACGAACCGGCCTGGGTCGCCGACACGATGCGCTGGCTGGTCGCCGCCGTCGCCACCCCGGTCCTGATCTGGGCCGCCAGCACCTCGATGCTCGGCGTCTCCCGCCACATCTACACGCTGGCGATCAACCGCCAGATCCCCAGCTGGCTCGGCAAGCTGCACCCGAAGACGGCGACGCCCCACGTCGCGATCGTCCTCAGCGGCCTGATCGCGATCGGTCTGGTCGTCCCGACCAGCGTCAAGCTGCTGGCCGGGATCTACGCCTTCGGGGCGACGCTGGCGATCACGATCGCCCACCTCTCGATCATCCGCCTGCGGATCACCAAGCCGGACAAGCGCCGTCCCTTCCGGATCCCGATGGGGTTCGCCTGGGGGCCGGCGGAGCTGCCGGTGCCGGCGATCGTCGCAGCGGTGGTCAGCGGACTCGCCTTCATCAGCGTCCTCGCCTACCACTCGACCGCGCGCTGGGTCGGGCTCGGCTGGATGCTCTTCGGCCTCACCTTCTACGCCGTCTACCGCAAGGTCTTCGAGGGCACGACGCTGACCAAGCGGGTCTCGGTCACCGAGCGGGCGCTGACCAAGCAGGTGCCGGAAATCGAATTCAGCAACATCCTCGTGCCGGTCTTCGGGACCAGGTTCGACGACGACATCGTCGCCACCGCCGGGCGGCTGGCGGCGGCTGAGGCGGGGACCCCGAAGGGGGGGCACGACTCGCGCCTCGACGTCGTCTACGTGATCGAGGTGCCGCTGACGCTGCCGCTCGACGCGAAGCTGCCGAACGAGCGCGAGGAGCAGGCGCGCCGGGCGCTGGAGCGGGCGCGGGAGGTGGGGGAGGAGTACGAGGACGTCGAGGTCACCACCGAGGTGATCCGCGCCCGCAAGGTCGGCGCCGGGATCCTCGAGGCGGCCCGGCGCAGCAACGCCGAAGCGATCGTGATCGGCGGCGAGGCGCCGAGCAAGATCCGCGGCGGCGGCGTGTTCGGGGGAATCGGGGCGGCGAAGCCGGCGGAGATCGGTGCCGCGACCGAGTACGTGCTGAAGAAAGCTCCCTGCCGGGTGCTGCTCACGGCTCCGCCGGAACCTGAATCGCCCGTCTAGTATCCGGCCCATGTTCGTTCTGATCGTCGGCTGCGGCCGAGTCGGCTCCTCGGTTGCCAGGGCGATGCTCCGCGAGGGGCATCAGGTCTCCTGCCTCGACGAGGACCCGGAGTCGCACGCGCGCCTGGAGGTCGGACTGGAGAAGAGCTGGGAGGACCTCGGCGGCCAGTTCACCGTCGGCGCCGGCCTGGAGACCGAGGCGCTCGAGGCGGCCGGGATCGAGAACGCGGACGTCTTCATCGCCTCGACCGACGGCGACAACACCAACATCGTCATCGCCCAGATCGCCCAGAAACGCTACGAGGTGCCGACCGTGATCGCCCGCGTCCTCGACCCGTTGCGGGCCGAGTGGTACCAGCGCCAGGGCCTCAACACCGTCTGCCCGACCCGCGTCGCGATCGACATGCTCGAGGGCGCGGTCCGCGAGGCCGGCGGCCGCGGCGGCTCCCCCGACGACACGCCCGCGGCGGCATAGAGAGGAACCCGGGAGCCATGTACATCATCGTCGTCGGAGCGGGGAAGGTCGGCTGGAACCTGGCGCGTGAGCTGCTCGACAAAGGCCACGAGGTGACGCTGGTCGAGAACGACCGCCGCCGCTACCTGACCGTCGAGCAGGAGCTCGAGCACAACGTCTCCTACGGCGACGCCTCCGAGCTCTGGGTGCTGGAGCGGGCCGGGATCCAGCGCGCCGACATGGTGATCGCGGTCACCGGCGACGACGAGGACAACATGCTGATCTGCCAGGTGGCGAAGGAGAAGTACCTGGTCGACCAGATCATCGCCCGCGTCAACAACCCGCGGAACCGCCGCCACTTCGACCTGCTGGGGATCAAACCGTCCGTCTCCGCCACCGACCTGATCCTGCGCCTGCTCGAGCACGAGGTGCCCGAGTACGGCCTGGTCCACCTGCTCGACCTGCAGGAGGAGCAACTCGAGATCATCGAGATGCTGCTCGGCAAGGACTCCGGCGTCACCGGCCGCCGCGTCGGCGATCTGCAGATGCCGGAAGGAAGCCTGCTGATCTCGGTCCTGCGCTCCGGAAAGGGATTCGTCCCCACCGCCGACACCGTGCTCGAGGAAGGCGACGAGATTCTCGCCGTGCTCGACCCCGGCAAGGAGGACGACCTGAAGGT
>DATFQO010000010.1:0-49448 GCA_035264245.1 Solirubrobacterales bacterium | reverse complement strand
CCGACGTGGCAGGTGTCCAGCTGGCAGCCGCGGCAGATCGTGCAGCCGAGGCTGACCATCGCGAGGGTGCCGAAGCCGACGCGGTTGGCGCCGAGGCCCTGGCCGGCGACCGAGCCGCCGTTGAACTCGAGGCTGGCGAGGACGTCGTCTTCGCTCCCCTCGGGGGCGTCGTCGAAGATCCGTGAGCGGGCGATCGCCCCCGCCAACTCGGTCCCGAGGACGCGGTCGTTGGCGTCGGTCGCACGCGGGAACTGGCTGCGGACGGTAGATCCGGAGCAGACTTCCGGCGCCAGCGCGGCAATCTGGCTCGAGGCCTGCTTCGTCTCCATCCGGATCGGACGCGCCCTCACCAGACCCGCTTCGGCCCGCGCCTCGACCTCCTCGGCCACCGGCAGGTCGAGCGGTTCGAGGTCGAGGTGCTCCTCCAGCGGTTCGATCAGCGGCGTCAGGTCGACGGTGTCCTTTGCCGCCACCTGCTCGAGCAGGTCGTAGCGGCCGACCAGGTCCTGGGCGCGGTCGTAGCCGAGCGAGGCGACCACCTGCTTGACCTCCTCGCCCATCGAGGAGAAGAAGCGGGCGCAGCTCTCGGCGGCGCTGTCGACCTCCTGCGGGGTGAACTTCTTCAGCCCGTGAGCCTCCGCTTCGGCCGGCGTCTCGATCTGGGTCGCGATCCCGACGTGGCAGGTGTCCAGCTGGCAGCCGCGGCAGATCGTGCAGCCGAGGCTGACCATCGCGAGGGTGCCGAAGCCGACGCGGTTGGCGCCGAGGCAGTGCAATTTGACGATGTCGTGGCCGGTGCGGTAGCCGCCGTCGGCCCAGATCTCGACCCGGTTGCGCAGGCCGGCCTCCATCAGTGCCCGGTGCACGGCGCGGGTGCCGATGTCGCTCGGCAGGCCCACGTGGCGCAGCGCGTGCTGGCGCGCGGCGCCGGTCCCGCCCTCGAAGCCCGAGAGGGTGATGATGTCGGCGCCGGCCTTGGCGATCCCGAGGCCGATCGTGCCGATGTTCGGCACCACCGGGACCTTGACCGAGACCCGCACGTCGGGGTTGACGGTCTTCAGCTCGTCGATCAGCTCGGCCAGATCCTCGATCGAGTAGAGGTCGTGGTTGTTGGAGGGCGAGATCAGGTCCGTGCCGGGCGCGGCGTTACGCGCGGCGGCGACCTTCTCGGAGACCTTCTTGCCGGGCAGGTGGCCGCCCTCGCCGGGCTTGGCGCCCTGGCCGATCTTGATCTCGGCGACGTAGGAGCTGTTCAGCATCTCCGCCGAGACGCCGAAGCGCCCCGAGGCGACCTGCTGACCGCGCCATTTCCGGTACTGCCCGTACATGTCGCGGATCTCGCCACCCTCGCCGTTGATGCAGAGGACGTTGATCGCTTTCGCCGCGTCGGCGTAGGCGCGGAAGGCCGGCTCGGACTGCGAGCCGAAGCTCATCGAGGAGATCACGATCGGGTAGTCGTGGTGGCCGACGCCGGCGTCGACGCCGGCCGGATCGACGGCCGGACGGTCGCCCTTCAGCGCCATGATGTGGCGCATCGAGATCGGGCTCTGCTTCTCCAGGTCGCGGACCTTCTGCGAGTACTCCTCGTAGGTGCCGGTCCCGTTGGCGGTCGCGATCGCCGCCTTGTAGACCTTCGGGTAGAAGCGGAACGTCTTCGCCGGTTTCGCCGCCGCGTCGTCGCCGCTGAGCGCGTGGGCGCGGGCGTTGGTGTCCTCGTCGAGGTCGGCGAAGCCCTTGCCGGCCTTCTCCGAGGCGGCGTAGAACTCGGTCTGGAAGATCTCCGCCAGCTCCGGCTTGACCCCAATCGAGGAGAACTGGCGCGCATAGCCGCGCACCTCGTGGATCCCGATCGTCGAGATCACTTTCTCGATCCCTTTGCGCAGCGCCGCGCAGAGGTTGGAGACGTCGGACTCGTAGTCCTCGACGCAGATCACCTCGACCATCGTGTACGGGCAGACGCCGTTGGCGCCGAGCCCGAGGGCCAGCATCACGTCGTGGACGTTGCGGATCGAGGCCGCGCGCAGGACCAGGCCGCAGCGGCGGCGCAGGTTCTCTTCGCCGCGCTCGACCTTGAACTGCTTCAGCGCCTGGTCGACCGCAGAGGTCGCCAGGTGCGGGTCGAGGTAGCGCCGCTCGGCGTCGTAGACAGTGCGGTCGGTGAGGATCAGCAGCTCGCAGCCGTTGCGGACCTTCTTCACCGCCTCCTGCTTGATCCGGTCGATCGCGCCCTTGGTCGTCTCCGACTCGAGCAGGGAGATGTCGACCGCGGCGGCGCGGCCGCGGAACTCCTCCCAGAGGTCCTCGAGCAGGTAGGTGTCGTGCTCGCGAGCGATCGCCCGGTAGGCCTTGTCCGCCAGCGGCGCCAGGCCGTGGTGGCCGCCGAGGATCACCGGGAACCCGGTTTCGACGGTGCCGGTGTCGGCGCTGGCGTTGTCGAGCGAGGGGCGCCGCCCGAACAGGGTACGGGTCGAGAAATGCTCCATCTCTCGTTCGCGGTCGATCGCCGGGTTGGTGACGACGGCGACCGTCTCCTTGAAGTAGTCGGCGAGGTTCTGGCGCTCGGGCGAGAGCGCCGCCAGCGGGCCGTCATAGCCGAGCGAGCCGACCGGCTCGGCGCCGTTGGAGGCCATCTGCTGGACGAGTTTGACGTCGTCGCGCTGCCAGCCGAAGCCGGCGAGGACGCGGTCGGAGACCTTGACCGGCTCCTCGGGGCCGGCGTCGGAATAGCCGGGGACGTCCTGGCCCTCGAGCGGGCCGCCGGTCTCCAGGGCGCGGTCGTAGGCGGCGACCTCCTCGACCCCGTTGCGCGCCAGCCAGCGGTCGCAGACGATCCGCAGCATCTCGTCGTGCGGGTGCAGGGTCGAGCGGCGCTCGCCGCGGTCGATCAGCACCAGCGCCTTCTCGCCGGGGGCGAGCGGCTTCGGCTCGGAGCACATCTTCTGCACCGAGACGACGCCGGGCTCGGAGCTGAAGACGAAGTCGTCCTCGGTCTCCACCTGCCAGAGCGGGCGCAGGCCCATCGCGTCGGCGGAGAAGACGCACTCGTCGGAGTGGCGGGCGATCAGCGCGACCGGGCCCTGGGCGAACGGCCCCATCGCCTGATGCAGGTACATGTAGAAGGCGTGCAGGTCGGCGGGCAGGCCGCGGACCTCCTCGACGATCGGCGGCACGACCATCTCCATCGCCTCGGCGAGGCTGAAGCGCTCGCGGCTGACGAGGGTGTCGATCGTGCGGTTGAGGTCCTGCGAGTCCGAGGAGTCGGGCTGGATCGGGACCGACAGCATCTTCGCCTCCTGGCGCAGCTGCCGGATCGTGTTGATCTCGCCGTTGTGGCCGAGGACCGAGAAGGGCTGGACCCGCTTGAACGAGGGCCAAGTGTTGGTCGAGTAGCGGTTGTGGCCGAAGCAGCCGATCGTCTCGAAGCGCGGGTCGCGCAGGTCCGGGTAGTAGTCGCCGAGCACCTTCGGTGCGCCCATCACCTTGTAGACGCAGGTGGTCGCGGAGAAGGAGGGGATGTGGACCCCGAGCTCTTTCTCGAGGCAGATCATCAGGTCGAAGAGGACAGCGTCGCGGCTGCCGCTGTCGGGCACGAGGCCGCCGAGCTGCCAGAAGATCGGCTCCTCCTCGCGCGCGGTCGGGCCGAGCGCCGGCGAGTCGACGACGCCGACGCGCTCAGCGAGGACGCGGAAGCCGCCTTCGGCGAGCAGCTCGCGGGCGTCGTGCTGGATCTTCTCGACGTCCTGGGAGCGCTCGATGAAGACGTGGGCGACGGCGAAGGCTTCGTCGGTGGCCAGCGAGGGGTCGTGGCCGCCGGTGCGGACCTCCTCGGCCCAGATCTTGCGCGGGATGTCGAGCAGCAGGCCGCAGCCGTCCCCCTCGCCGTCGACGTTGCCGGCGCGGTGGAGCATCTTCTGCAGCGCGGGAATCGCGAGCTCGATCGGTTCGTGGCTGGGCGTCGCGTCCTTGCGGACCGAGGCGTAGATGGCGCAGGCGTCTTTGTCCTCGACGCTGGGCGGCGAAACTAGGGGCCGGTAGGGGCGCTCTGGTGAATAGCGCTCGACCTGAGCGCTGCGATCGGACTGGGTCTTCAATTGGACCTCCCGGGTTCCACGCCTTCTTCGAGAGGGCGCGCGACGGGTTGACGAGTTACGGGATTATAGGGGCCTGGGTCAAGCCCACGACATCGGCTTGTAGCCGCCGTCGGGCTCGACGCCGATCAGCATCGCGACGACGGTGCCTTCGGAGCGGTTGAGGATCGTGCGGGTGGCGGCGGGCTCGATCGAGGCGAAGGTGCCGGCAGGCGCCGGGTGGTCCTCCCCGTCGAGGCGCAGCACCGCCTCGCCCTCGAGGATCACGTAGAGCTCGACCTGGCCGCTGCCGGACTCGTCGTGCTCGGGGATCTGGCCACCGGGCGCGACCTCGACCAGGTTGTAGCCGAAGGCGGTAGTCCCGCACGCCTTGCGGGCGAGCAGCCAGGTTGACT
The DNA here is from genome assembly GCA_035264245.1 of Solirubrobacterales bacterium. Lineage (GTDB taxonomy): Bacteria > Actinomycetota > Thermoleophilia > Solirubrobacterales > 70-9 > VAYN01. Next base: position 44,965 of record DATFQO010000010.1, on the reverse strand, counting down.
CGCCGGACCCCTCCATCCGCTCGAATTCGTCCCGGTGCTTGATCGTGTAGTTCGCGGCCATTAGGTTCGACCCTAACCCCGATGACCGACCCGAGCAAGGATTCCCCCGAGGCGCTGCGCGAGGCGATCGACCGATACAACGCGGCCTGGAACGAGCACGACCTCGACGCGATCATGGCGTTGCACGCCCCGGACATGGTCTTCGAGAACCACACGGCGGGCGAGTCGGCCGAGGGCGAGGCGGTGCGCTCGCATATCGGCGCGATCTTCGATGGCTGGCCCGACATCGAGTTCACCACCCGCCGGCTCTACGTCCGCGAGGGGCTGGTGGTGCAGGAATGGACCGCCTCGGCGACCCACACCCAGACGATGCGCCGCGGCGACCTCGTCGCCGCGCCGAGCGGGAAGCGGATCGAGTGGGACGGCCTCGACGTGATCCCCTTCGAGGACGGCCTCGTCAAGCGCAAGGACGTCTACTCCGACAGCGTCTCGATCCTGCGCCAGGTGGGTCTGCTCGACTAACGGTTCCAACTCGGTTCGAACGCTCGGAGACCAGCGTCTTCGGCTTGCCGCCGGAGTAGGGGACGGTCTGGACCTCGTGGTTGCGCAGACCCGGGTCAAAGCCGCCGTTGAAGCCGAGCACGAGCTTGCCGTCAGCGGAGAGGTCGGTGCCGACGAAGCCCCGCTCACCGGTCCCAGCGGCCGGCCGCTGGGCACCGGTCTTCGGGTTGACGACGACCGCGTAGCTCGTGTCCTGGCCCTCGAACTCGGCCAGCAGGCGCGATCCGTTCGCCGACCAGTCGGTCGGGAAGAGGCCCTGGAGGAGTGGGTCGACCTTGGTGTGGGTCAGCCGCTTCACGCCCTTGCCCTGCGGGCTCATCAGGTAGAGCTCGTTCTTGCCGCCGTACTGGCGCCTCTTGCCATCCACGGCTTTGACGAAGACGATCTTCCGCGGGCCCCAGAGCGGCTGCGATGAGTTGTGGTCGCTGGTCAGCCGCACCGGTTCCGGGGCGCGGACGTTGACCACCCTCGGGATCGGGACCGGGAAGCGGAAGACGTCGCTGCGCGGCGGGAACTTTTCCTTCTGCGCCAGCGCGTAGGCGATTTCGCTGCCATCCGGGGAGAAGCTGAAGCCGCTGAAGAAGCCCTGGGCGACGACGCTCTGCAGGCCGGTCGCGACGTCGATCAGGACCAGCTTGCGCTTGCCGAGTTCGGGCCCGCGCAGCGCCGCGATCGTCTTCGAGTCGGGCGACCAGGCGACGTAGAAGGCTTCGCGCAGGTTGGTCATCAGCGTCGCGCCGGCGCCACCGGTGGCCGCGGCCAGCTTCAGTTCCTGGGCGCCCTTCGGCCCTTCGTGCAGGTAGGCGACCGATAGGCCGTTCGGGGCGACGTGCGGGTTGTGACCGGTCTCCACCTTGCGCGCGCCGCTGCCGTCGTCGTTGGCGACGAAGACCGTCGCGTTGAACGGGTTCTTGACGTAGCTCAACGTCGCGCCGGCGGTGGCGGGCAGCGCCATGAGCACGGCAAGGACGAGGGTGGACAGCAGCAGCTTCGGCTTCGGGGAGTTCGGCATGGCGGCGATCCTAGTCGCGCCTTCGGCGTTCGTCCTTTGTCGCCTCTAGGGCTACAAAGGACGAACGCCGCTCAGGGTCCGACGATAGCCGCAACCACCAGGCTGCCGCTCATCGCGACGAACGAGACGACCGCCAGCGCCCGGTACCAGAGCCGTTTCTCGACATCGGGATGGAAAGCGAGCGGGACGAAGAGGAGCGGGTTGACGAAGGTGCCGAAGACGAGGGCGGCGGCGACCGCGGTCGGCAGGTCGGGGACCGCCAGCCCGACCCCGATCAGGATCAGGCCCATCATCACGTAGTCGAGGTGGACCTGGCGGATCCGCTGCGGGGCGACGACGCCGATCCGCCGCAGCCACTCGGGGCGCTCGCCGCGGATCACCATCGCCCAACCCAGCAGACCGCCAAGCGCCAGCTCGACCAGCCCGATCCGCACCACCCAATCCATCGCCTTAGAGCTCCGGCACGTCGACGCCGAGGGGGCTGAACGGCAGCCGCCTTACCTCGGCCCAGGCGGCGCAGCGCTGCTCCAGCGCGGCGGCGACGTTGCCGGCCTCCTGCCAGGTCGTCCAGACGAGGACCGTGGGCCCGGCGCCGGAGATGGTCGCCCCCAGCGCCCCCAGCGCCCGCGCCGAGTCGACGATCTCCATCGAGCGCGGGTAGAGGTCGCGGCGGCGGTCCTGATGGATGCTGTCGCGCAGGCCGCGGGCGAGCAGGTCGAGGTCGGCGCTGCGCAGGCCGAGGACCAGCATCGCCGCGGCGGAGACGTTCGCCACCGCGTCGGCAAGCGGCACCTCGACCGGGATCGCCTCGCGCGCCCGCTCGGTCGAGACCTCGTCGGGGGGAATCACGACGATCCCCTCCAACCCCTCGGGGGGGTCGAACCGCGCTGCCGTCAAGCCGTCCTCCCCGTCCCCACAGACGACGAACCCCCCGTAGATAGCGGCGGCGACGTTGTCGGGGTGTCCCTCGATCTCGGTCGCCCGCGCCAGCAGCTCCTCTTTGGTCAACGCCAGCTCGTAGAGGTGGTCGGCGGCGGCCAAACCGGCGACGATCGCCGCCGCGCTCGATCCCAGCCCCCGCGCGAGCGGGATCTCGCTGCGCAGCCGGAAGGCGATCCCGTCCGCCGGCCGCAGGCTCTGGAAGGCCCGCACGATCAGGTTGTCGCGCCCGGTCGAGACCTCCAGGCCGCCGGGGTCGAAGGAGAACTCGCCCGCCTCTTCGACCTCGAGCTGCAGGTGCAGCGCCATCGCCGCCGCCATCGCGTCGTAGCCGGGGCCGAGGTTGGCCGACGAGGCGGGAACGCGGACGAGCCGGTGGCGCACGGTCATCGCAAGCGACCTAGTCGAAGACAGCGCGCTCGACGGCGCTGAGGTCGTTGTCGCAGTTGATCACCGCAGGGGCTTTGCCGAGCGCGGTGTCTGGGTCCTTGAGACCGTGGCCGGTGAGGACGCAGACGACGGTCTCGGGGCGGGTGGCGCCCTCGATGGTCGGCAGGCCGTGGGCGAGGAGACCGGCGACCGAGGCGGCGCTGGCGGGCTCGCAGAAGACGCCTTCGTTGTCGGCGAGCCAGCGGTAGGCGTTGAGGATCTGCTCGTCGGAGACGGCGGCGACGCGGCCGCGCGAGGCGGTGAAGGCCGCCATCGCCTCCTCCCAGCGCGCCGGGTTGCCGATCCGGATCGCCGAAGCGACGGTCTCGGGGTTGGCCACGGGCTCGCCGGAGACCAGCGGGGCCGCTCCCTCGGCCTGGAAGCCGTAGAGGACCGGCGCCGTCTCCAGCTCCTGGAAGCCGCGCCAGTAGGCGGTGACGTTGCCGGCGTTGCCGACCGGGATCGCCAGCGCCCCCGGCGCCTCCCCCAGGTCCTCGACGACCTCGAAGGCCGCCGTCTTCTGGCCTTCGATCCGGTGCGGGTTGACCGAGTTGACGAGCTCGATCGGGTGCTTCTGGGAGAGCTCGCGGACGATCCGCAGGGCGTCGTCGAAGTTCCCCTGCAGGGCGACGACGCGGGCGCCGTGCATCAGCGCCTGGGCGAGCTTGCCGATCGCGATCTTGCCCTCCGGCACGATCACCGCCCCGCGCAGCCCCGCCCGCGCCGCGTAGGCGGCGCAGCTGGCGGCGGTGTTGCCGGTCGAGGCGCAGATGATCGCCTCCGCCCCGCGCCCCTTGGCGCGCGAGACCGCGACCGTCATCCCCCGGTCCTTGAACGACCCGGTCGGGTTCAGGCCCTCGAACTTGAGGTAGGCACGGGCCTCGATCCGCTCCGAGAGCCGCGGCGCCTCGATCAGCGGCGTCGAGCCCTCGTTCAGGGTCACGACCGGGTCGCCCGGCTCGAGCGAGAGCCGGTCGCGGTAGCGCTCGATCAACCCCGCGGCCATCAGAGAGCCCCCGCGATCACGCCGAGTACTCCTCCTCGATCACGCGGATCGAGCGCGGCGGCGAACGCAGGTCCTCGAGCCGGCCCAGCTCCTCGACCGCCGCCGCGAAGCGGGACTCGAGGCACTCGTGGATCACCATCACCAGCCGCGCGTCGGAACCGGTCCCGCGCTGGACGAAGCTCTTGACCGAGATCTCGTGGTCTCCGAGCACCGCCGCCACCCGCGCCAGCACGCCGGGCTGGTCGGCGACCTCGAGGTGCAGGTAGAAGGAGGAGCTGACGTCCTCGACGATCGGCAGCTCGACCCGGGTCTCGTGCACCGGCGCGTCGCCGGCGAGGATCGAGACGACGTCGCCGAGCACCGCCGAGGCGGTCTGCAGGCCGCCGGCGCCGGGTCCCGACATCGTCACCTCGGTGATCGCCGGCGCCTCGACCATCACCGCGTTGAACGGACCCTCGATCGGCGCCAGCGGGTGACCGGGATAGAGGAAGCAGGGGAAAACGCGGACGCTGATGCCGCCGTCGCGGCGTTCGGCGACGCCGAGCAGCTTCAGCGAGAGGCCGAGCTCCTTCGCGTAGGCGAGGTCGTCGGGTTGGATCGCCTCGATCCCGTCGTAGGAGACCTCGGCGAGGGTGACCGGGGTGTGGAAGGCGAGGCGGGCGAGGATCGCCATCTTCGCCGCGGCGTCGGCACCGCTGACGTCGTCGGAGGGATCGGCCTCGGCGTAGCCCAGCTCCTGCGCCCGCGCCAGCACCTCGTCGTAGCCGGCGCCGGTCGCCGCCATCTCGGTGAGGATGAAGTTGGTGGTGCCGTTGACGATCCCGAAGACCTTGGCGATCTCGGTCACGCCGAAGCCCTCCTGGATCGTCCGCACGATCGGGATCACCGCCGCGACCGCCGCCTCGAAGCGCAGCTGGACGCCCGCCTCGCGGGCGACCGCGAAGAGCTCGTCCCCGTGCTGGGCGAGCAGCTGCTTGTTGGCGGTGACGACCGGCTTGCCGGCCCGCAGCGCCGCCAGCACGTGTTCGCGGGCGGGCTCGGTCCCTCCCATCAGCTCGACGATCAGGTCCGAGCCGCCGAGGATCTCGCCGAAGTCGCCCTCACCGCGGGTCAGCACCCCGGCGATCTGCGGCCGCCGCCCGGTCGCCGCCTCGACGGCGCCGGCGCGCTCGGCCAGCAGCTCGGCGAAGGCGGCGCCGACCGTGCCGCGTCCCAGCAGCCCGATGCGGACGGGTTTGGAGCCCTCGGAGGCCACGTGCCCTAGACGTCCCTCGCCGTCAGGTCCTCGTAGGTCTCGCGCCGGACCACGACGCGGGCCTCGCCGTCGCGGCAGAAGACGACCGGCGGCCGCGTCACGCCGTTGTAGTTGTTGGCCATCGCGTAACCGTACGCGCCGGTGGCCGGGGTGACGAGGACGTCGCCGACGGCGGGCTCGGCGAGCAGCGTGTCGCGGACGATCACGTCGCCGGACTCGCAGTGCATGCCGGCGATCGTCACCAGCGTCTCGGCCGGGGCGGCGGCGCGGTCGGCGATCAGCGCTTCGTACTTGGACCCGTAGAGCATCGGCCGCAGGTTGTCGGACATGCCACCGTCGACGGCGACATAGGTGCGGATGCCGGGGATCTCCTTGACGGTGCCGACGCGGTAGGCGGTGAGGCCGGCGTTGGCGACCAGGGAGCGGCCCGGCTCGACCAGGATCCGCACCCCGGGGCCGAAGACCTCGGCGACGCCGCGGACCTTGACGTCGACGTAGGCGTCGATCGAGGGGGGCTCGTCCTCGGCGGTGTAGGCGACGCCGAGGCCGCCGCCGACGTTGACGACCTTGCACCACTCGCCGGCGAGGTCACCGAGCGCGCGGATCGCCAGCGTGTAGGGCTCGAGCTCGAAGATCTGGGAGCCGATGTGGGCGTGCAGCCCGACCAGCTCCAGCTTCCCGGAGGCGAGCACCCGCTCGATCGCCCGCGCCGCCAGCCCGTCCTCCAAGCCGAACCCGAACTTGGAGTCGAGCTGGCCGGTGGTGATGTAGTCGTGGGTCGAGGGCTTGATCCCCGGCGTGACCCGGATCAGCACCCGCTGCTGTTCGTCGAGCAGCCGCTCGCAGCGCTCGATCTCGTCGAAGGAGTCGAGGATCAGGTGGCGGATGCCGGCGCGCGCGGCGAGCAGGATCTCCGCGTCGGACTTGTTGTTGCCGTGCATGTGGATGCGATCCGGATCGAAGCCGGCGCTGAGCGCCATGTGCAGCTCGCCGCCGGAGGCGACGTCGACCGAGAGTCCCTCCTCGGCGAGCAGCCGGTAGGCGGCGGTGCAGGGCAGCGACTTGCTGGCGAAGAGGACCTCGAAGTCCTCGCCGCGGCCGGCGAAGGCGTCGCGGTAGGCGCGGGCGCGGGCGCGGATGTCATCCTCGGCGTAGATGTAGGCCGGGGTGCCGAACTCCTCGGCCAGCTCGACCACGTCGCAACCGGCGACCTCGAGGTGGCCCTCCGCGTTGACGCGGCTGCCCAGCGGGAAGACCGCCGACCCGGCGATCGGATCGCTCGTCACCGAACCAGTCTGTCCCCGCTCCGCCATAGGACGGGCATTTTGACGATTAGGAGGTGAGCAGGGGCCGCCCCCGTTTCGTGGTTCCTTTTGCACGTCATGGGTGCAAAAGGAACCGCGCGATGGGCGGAGGGGCTATTTGCCGCCGAGGACGCCTTCGACGGCGCCGACGGTTTCGTCGACGACCTTGCCGACCGGCGATTCCGGCCCGACGACGCCGTCGACCGCTTCTTCGGTCACCTGGGTGACGCCGGTTTCCTGGAGGGCGCCGCCGGTGACCGTTTCGTCGACCTGTTCGACCGTTTCGTCGACGGTGCTGGTGACTTTTTCGGTGGTCGTGGAGGTGGTCGTCCCACCACCACCGCCGCCGGAGGTCCCGCCGCCGCCTGAGCCGCCGCCACTGCCGCCGCTACCTCCACCGCCGCCGCTGGATGCCGTGCCGGAGTCGTTCGTGGAGCCGCCGGGCGCCTGGTTAGGTGCCGAGCCGCCGCCGCTGCCGCCGGGGGTTTCTTCCCCGCCGCCACCGCCGGCACCACCGGGCTGCTGGCCGGTTCCGCCGACGCCCTGTTCGCCACCGCCTGCCGCGCCGCCGCCGTTCGCGCCGCCGTCTTTCGCAGCGCCACCGCCGCCTTTGCCGGCTGAACCCGTCGCGCCGTTGCCGCCACCAGCCGCACCCGGGGAGCCCGCAGCCGCGTCCGCCGTCTCGGCGGCGGAGACCGCGACTTCGTCGTCGCCGCCGATCAAGCCGCGGATCGGAAAGTTCTCGAATACCTGGGCGGAGACGAGCAGGACGAAGGCGACGACGGCGATGGCGATCAGCCCCGCCCCCGACATCGCGCCCAGCAGATAGCTCCTTGCCTGCCTGATCATCCGCTGTTGGCTTACCCCATCAGCGCCAGGCTCCTAACGGATCGGACCTCTGAACTACTAAAATTAGGTAAACAAACGATTGGCTACTGGGTAATCAGCCGCTGGATGCGTTCTCGACACGGAGAAGCTCCTGGCTCGCCTCCTCCTCCATCTGCAGCGTCGTGTGCTCGATCCCGTAGCTCTCGCGCAGGGTCAGCTCGAGCCGGCGGCGGATCAGGTCGCGATCGGTTCCCTGGGCGACGACGACGTGGGCGGCGATCGCGCCAAAGCCCGAGGTGACGGTCCAGACGTGGAGGTCGTGAACCGAGCGCACGCCCCGCTCACGGCAGATCGTCGCCCCCACCCCGTCGACGTCGACTCCGGCGGGCGCCGCCTCCATCAGCACGTCGACCGGCTCCTTGATCAACCGCCAGGATGAGGCGAGGATCAGGGCCGCGATCAGCAGGCCGACGATCGGGTCGATCACCGGCGAGCCGCCAAGCAGGATGAAGGCACCGGCGACGACGACGCCGATCGACCCCAGCGCGTCGGCGGCCGAGTGGCGCAGGACGCCCTCGAGGTTGATGTCGTCCCGCTGGCCGCGGGCGAGGACGAGCGTCGCCGCGACGTTGCCGGCGAGGCCGAAGACGCCGAGCGCCAGCACCCCCCAGCCGTCGATCGCGGGCGGATTGGAGAAGCGGCCGAGGGCGGCGATTGCGACGGCGACGCTGACGACCACCAGCAGCAGCCCGTTGACCAGCGCCGCCAGCACCTCGGAGCGCTGATAGCCGAAGGTGCGGCGGCCAGCGGCCGGCATCGAGGCCAGGCGCGCCGCGATCAGGGCGAGGACGATCGAGCCGGCGTCGGAGAGAAGGTGACCGGCGTCGGCCAGCACCGCCAGCGAGCCGGTGACGATCCCGCCGATCGCCTCCGCCAGCAACAGGCCGACGTTGATCCAAAGCGCCCAACGCATCCGCGCCCGGCTCTCGGCGCGGCGGGCGTCGAGACCGTGGCCGTGACTATGGCTGTGGCCGGGTCCGTGCACGGACCCGAGCTTACGCCGCCACCGGCTCCTTTTTCATCGTCTCCTCGGCGATCTCCGCGGCGTAGCCGAGGCGCTCGGCGTACTCGCGCGCCTGCATCCGCGAGATGACCATCCGCTGGATCTCGGCCGTGCCCTCGAACAGCTGGTAGATCTTGGCGTCGCGGAACCACTTCTCCAGCGGGCAATCGGTGCTCTGCGCGTAGGGGCCAACCAGGTCCATCAGCGTCGTCGTCGCCCACATCGTCACGTCGCCGGCCTTGAGCTTCGACATCGAGCCCTGGCCGCCGGTCATCGGCACCCCGTTGCGGCCCATCCAGGCGGCGCGCTGGACGAGCAGTCGCGCGGCCTCGATCTCGGTCGCGACGTCGGCCAGCGTCTGCTGGATCCGCTGGGCTTTCAGCAGCGGCACTCCGCCTTCTTCCTGCCCGTCGAGGTACTCGAGGGTCCACTCGTAGGCCGCCTGCGCGATGCCGATCGCCGAGGCGCCGACCAGCGGCCGGGTGATCTCGAAGGTCGCCAGCGCGTCGGCGCCGCGCGATTTCTTCCCTTCGCGGCCGCGCTGCAGCTTCTTCTCCAGCTTCTCCTCGCCGCCGAGCAGGCAGTCGACCGGGATCCGGCAGTCCTCGAGGACGATCTCGGCGGTGTGGGAGGCGCGGATCCCGAGCTTGGTCTCCTTCTTGCCCTGGGAGAGCCCGGGCGTGCTTTTGGGGACGACGAAGGAGGCCTGGCCGCGGGTGCCGAGCGCCGGGTCGACGGTGGCGACGACGACGTGGACGTCGGCGATGCCGCCGTTGGTGATGAAGACCTTGGTCCCGTTGAGGACCCACTCGTCGCCGTCGCGCTTGGCCGTCGTCTTCAGGCTCTTGACGTCGGAGCCGGCCTGCGGCTCGGTGACGGCGTAGGCACCGAGCTTGATCTCCTCGCCGCTGCCGAAGCACTCGGGGACCCAGCGCTGCATCTGCTCAGGGGTGCCGGAGGCGGCGATGCCGGCGGCGGCGAGGCCGGAGCCGCTGATCGCCAGCGCGATCCCGGCGCAGCCCCAGTGGAACTCTTCGGCGGAGATGACCTGCATCTGGCCCTCGGGGTCCGACGCGTTGCGCTGGATCGCCTCGAGACCGCCGAAGCCCTGCACCCGCGCCTCTTTGATCGCCTCCCAGGGGATGCTCTCCTCTTCGTCGTGCTTGCGCGCGACCGGCCGGATCACCTCGCGGGAGAACTTCCGGCACCGCGCTTTGAACTCCTGCTGCTCCTCGTTGAGTGCGAAATCCATCCTCTTTCCTCTCTCTGGCGCCTACCGATTGACTGGTCAGTCAGCCAGTCGAGGACTTTACTCCTCCCGGCAACACGCACCCCGGTACGTTTCCCGCGTGATCCCGAAGCGGCCGATCAACGCCGACGTCCCGGCGGAGGAGCCCAGGTCAGGAGAGAAACCGGCAGAGGTCCGGCCGGAGTCGAAGTTGACGCCGGCTTCGACCCCCCCGAAGCCTGGTGCTCCGAAGCTGCTCTTCGCCCTGGTGGCCCTGGCGGTGATCTTCATCGTCGTCGCGGTCGTCGGCGGCACCGGGGGCGGCGAGGACAGCAGCGAGGCCCCGGCGCCCGCACCGGCTCCAACCGGCGGCGGGAAGGACACGGGGACGCCGGCCTCCCAGAGCGCCGAGGCGCTCGGCTATCCGAGCTTCGCGACCAACAACACGACCAGGATCGGCGGCTCCGACGCCACCGCGAACGCCGCCGGCGCCGCCCTTGCCGTCTTCCCCTCGACCACCGACGAGCAACGCCCGGCGGCGGTCACCGTCGTCGGCGAGGAAGACTGGGCCGGAGCGATCGCAGCCGCCGTCCTGATGGCCCCGCCGGTGCAGGCACCGATCCTCTTCTCGACCCCGGACGAGGTTCCCGAGGCGACCGAAGAGGCGCTCGAGGCGCTCGACCCGCAGGGCAGCGCCGACACCGGCAAGGCGCCCCTCTTCGCGGTCGGAACCGTCGCCTTCCCGGGCAAGGCCGCCCCGATCGACTCCGGCGACCCCGCCAGCACCGCGGCCCAGATCGCCAACCTGCGCGACCGTCTGGCCGGCAAGCCGCCGGCCCACATCGTCATCGCCTCCGAGACCAGCCCGGACTTCGCGATGCCGGCGGCGGCCTGGGCGGCGCGATCCGGCGATCCGGTCCTCTACGCAGACGCGAAGAAGCTCCCTGAGCCAACGGCTTCGATCCTCGAAGAGCACCCGAAGGTGCCGGTATACGTGCTCGGACCCTCCTCGGCGATCCCCTCCGAGGTCGTGCGGGAAATCGGCAAGATCGCCAAGCGGGTCAAGCGCATCGCCGGCGAGGACCCGATCGCCAACGCCGTCGCCTTCGCCCGCTACCGCGACGGCAACTTCGGCTGGAACGTCAACGACCCGGGCCATGGCTTCGTCCTCGCCCGCAGCGACTCCCCCGCCGACGCCGCCGCCGCGGCGCCGCTCTCGGCCTCGGGCACCTGGGGTCCGCTGCTGCTGACCGACAACGCCGAGGCGCTGCCGTCGGAGGTCCGCAACTACCTCCTCGACGTCAAGCCCGGCTACACCACCGATCCGACCCGCGCCTTCTACAACCACGTCTGGGTGATCGGGGACCAGGACGCGATCGGCGTCGACCAGCAGGCGGATGTCGACGAACTGGCCGAGCTTGCGAAGATCAGGGGTGGAGAATGAGCGAGTCGGAGAACCCCCAGCTGCTGGGCAACGCCAGAGAGATCACGGTCGAGGACATCCGTGCCCTCGCCGGGCCCGTCACCCCCCACTTCTCCCTCCAGGTCCGCAACCGCATCCGCCGCCTGATCGAGCCGCTGCCGGCCGACCATCCGGCACGGGCCGAAGGCGAGCGCCAGATCGCCCGGCTGGAAGCGCTCTCGCAGCACAGCGGCGAGCCGCGCGACGGCCTCGGGTTCTCGCATTGAAGTACCTCGCGCCCGGCGTCTGGCGGCTGAAGGAGGCGCCGCGGCCGCTGATCAACGTCTACCTCGCCGAGGACGTCCTGATCGACGCCGGCCGGCGCTGGGACAAACGACGGATCTTCGCCGAGCTGGAGGGGCGGGAGATCTCGATGCTGGCGCTGACCCACGTCCATCCCGACCACCAGGGCTGCGCCAAGGCGGTCTGCGAGGCCCGCGGCGTGCCGCTCGCCTGCCACGCCGGCGACGTCGACGCGATGGAGGGCCGCAAACCGGTGGCGGCGACCAGCAACCCTGGGGCGAAGTTCTTCGCGCGGATGTGGGAAGGGCCGCCCCACAAGGTCGACCGGGTCCTGGGGGAGGGCGACGAGGTCGCCGGCTTCCGCGTCGTCCACGCCCCCGGCCACGCCCCTGGCGAGGTGATCTTCTTCCGCGACTCCGACCGGGTCGCGATCTGCGGTGACGTAGTCCGCAACTGCACCTACGTGACGATGCGGACCCGCCTCTCCCCGCCGCCAAACGAACTGACGCCGGACCCGGCCGAGAACCGCCGCTCGATCCGCAAGCTGGCCGAGCTGAACCCCTCCCTGATCCTCCCCGGCCACGGACCGCCGGTGACCGACATCGCCGCCTTCGAGCGCTTCGCCTCGGCCCTCTCGGGGTAGAGCAACCGCACCGACTCGCCGCCCGGCGGGTTACCTAATTCGGGTACTCGTTCGCTACTGGGAAGGGAGTCCAGGATGAAAACGCTGATGAACAGGCGCCCGTCGCCGGCGATGGTGGTCGCGCTGATCGCGCTCGTCGTCGCCACGGCGGGAACCGCATACGCGGCGCAGACGATCAACGGCGGCGCGATCAAGAAGCAGACGATCGGCGGCGGCAAGCTGAAGAAGGACACCCTGACCGGGTTCCAGATCAACACCAACAAGCTCGGCACGGTGCCGTTCGCGCAGGTCGCGACGCACACCTTCTGGGCGGTGGTCAATAACCCGGCCAGCCCCGGCAACGCGGTCCTGGCCCGCGCCAGCGGACCGGACATCGCTGCCACCGAGGCGGGCGGCGCGGTGACCATCACCTTCCCGTTCAACGTCTCCGGCTGTGCCAACGTCGCCGGCCGCAACAACGCCGGCACCTCGGTCCCCAACTCGGGCTACGCGCAGACCAACGCCTCGGCGGCCAACCCGAACGCGATCGAAGTCCACACCCGCGGCAAAGACGGCGGCAACGAGGACGCCGACTTCAACCTGATCGTGATCTGCCCCTAGGATCCGGGCATGGTCGCGGAAGGCATCGACAAGCCGGATCACGCCCGCCAGCTCGCGATCCAGCGGCTGAAGATGAAGCAGGACTTCAAGGGCATCACCGCCGGCGGTGCCTTCGCGGTCCTCATCTGCATCGTCATCTGGGCGCTCGCCGGGGGCGGCTACTTCTGGCCGGTCTGGGTGATCCTCGGCATCGCCATCGCCGTCGTGGCTCAAGGCTGGAAGGCCTACGGCCCCGCCAACCGGATCACGGAGGCCGACGTCCAGCGGGAGATGCGGAAGGGCTGACTCAGGCGGCGACGAGGCGGGCGCGGCTCATGTCGACCCGCTCGCCCCGGAAGGGAACTCCCTCGGCGTGAAGCAGCGCTCGCTGCCGGTCGCCCTTGGCAAGCGAGCCGTCGGCGCGGACGACGCGCCACCACGGCAGGTCGGGATCGTCGGCATGGAAGAGGACGGTCCCGGCGAACCGAGGCGCCCCGGGCGAGACGTCCCCATAGGTACTTACGAATCCCTCGGGGATCTCCCGCACCCGCTGCAGCACCTCCATCTCACGAGTCCGCGAAAAACCTCCTTCAGGGATGGTTTTTGCGGTCTCGGCGCTCACGCCTCCGGGCCGAAGGCATCGATGATGCGGTTCTGGAACTCGCTCAGCTCCTCGGCGGAGATGAAGTAGGTCGGCGGGGTGAGGAAGAGGCCGTCGGCGCGCTCGGCGGTGGCCTCGACCCGGGCGCGGACCTTGTCGATCGGGCCGGCGGCGCAGTAGGCCTCGACCATCTCGTCGCTGATCGCGGCGGGGACGGCAGCGAGGTCGCCGCGGCGGAAGGCGTCTCCCGCCTCGATCGCGTTGTCGGCGAAGCCGTGCGTCTCCCAGAGCGGCATGTAGGTCCTTACGGTCGCGTAGAAGGAGATCGTGCGCCGGGCCATCTCGATCGCCCGCCCCTCGTCATCGTCGATCGCGCAGCAGACGGTCGGCAGGTAGTCGAAGCCGCCACGCTGGCGGTCCGATCGCCGCAGACCCTCCTCGAAGGCCGGGACGACCACCTCGTCGATCCACTGAAGACTCTGAATCGGATGCCCGATCAGGCCGTCGGCGACGTCGCCGGCCATCCGCGCCATCCCCGCCTGCACGGCGGCGGTGTAGATCGGCACCGCCTCGCGCGGCGCCGGGTGCGGCCGGACCCAGCCCTTGATGTCGATGTCGTAGTACTTGCCCTCGTAGCGGATCGGCTCGCCGGCGCTTGCCTGGCGCATGATCAGCCGCGTCGCCTCGATCGCCTCGCGCAGGTGCGGCGCCGGCCGGCCGTAGTCGGCGTTGTGCCAGGTCTCGTTCAGGCGTTTGACGCCGGCCCCCATGCCGAGCCGGAAGCGGCCGCCCGACATCTCGTCGACGTCGAGGGCGCTGATCGCGTGGATGAAGGGGCTGCGGGTGAAGGCCCAGACGATCCCGGTGGCGACCCCGATCCGCTCGGTCTTCGCCGCCAGGTAGGTCGCCTGGGTGACGGCGCTGCGGAACAGCTCCGGCGCCCAGACGCACTCGACGCCGGCGGCCTCGGCGCGCAGCGTCTCGGCCTCGAGGTCGGCAACCGAAGTTCCGATCGCGGCAACGGAGATGCGATCGAGGGCGCCCATCGCCGCCGGCTGACTCAGGCGCTCGCCGGAGCGGTCTCGCCCGCGAGCACGGCCTCGGCGACCTGCTCCCGGTGCCACTTGGCGTCGCCGAACATCGCCGCGTTGGCGCGGCCGCGCTTGAGGAAGAAGTGGAGGTCGTGCTCCCAGGTGAACCCGATTCCGCCGTGGACCTGGATCGCGGCGTCGGGCACTCGCCAGCCGGCGTCGGCGGAGTAGGCCTTGGCCGTCGAGGCGGCCAGCGGCAGCGACCCCGGCTCGGCGTCGGCAGCCCAGGCGGCACCGTAGACGGCGGAGCGCGAGTTCTCGGTCTCCAGCAGCATCTGCGCGCAGCGGTGGGATACCGCCTGGTAGGCGCCGATCGGCCGGCCGAACTGCTGGCGGTCTTTGGCGTAGGCGACCGACATCTCCAGCGCCCGCTGGGCGAGGCCGGTCGACTCGGCGGCGAGGGCGACGCAGGCGCGGTGGAAGACGGGGTGGTAGTCGTCCCCGCTGCCCGCCAGGGTGGCCTCCGGCCGCACGCCGTCGAAGCGGACGCTGAAGAGGCGCCGGGTGGGGTCGATCGACTCCTCGGCGGTCACGGTCACGCCCTCGGCATCCTTCTCGACGATGTGGCGGCCGCCGTCGGTGGTGGCGACGAGGAAGAAATCGGCGCTGCCGGCGTCGAGCACGAGCGTCTTCTCGCCGGTCAGAACGTCGCCCGCGCTCATCGAGAACTTCATCGGCTCGGCCGGTCCGTCCGCGTCGACGAGCGCCGGCGCCCCGCGCAGCGAGCCCTCGGCCAGCGGCCGCAGCCAGCGCTCCTTCTGCTCGTCGGAGGCGCCGGCGGCCAGTGCCAGCCCGGCGATCGTGTTCGAGAGCAGCGGCGAGGGCGCCAGCGCGTAGCCCATCTCCTCGAAGAGAATCGCCAGCTCGACCGTCCCCAGTCCCTGCCCGCCCCACTCTTCGGGCAGCGCCAGCCCGGCCCAACCGAGCTCGGCCATCTCCTTCCAGCCGGCCTCGTCGAAGCCGCTCTCGCTCCCAGCAAGCTCGCGGATTCGCTCGGATTTGAAGCGCGAGGCGAGGAAGTCGTGGGCGGTCGCCCTGATCGCCTGCTGCTCGTCGGTGAGGTCGAAGTACATGAGAGCCCTCTCCCGCTCGCCTAGCGCAGCCGCGGCAGGCCCAGGACCCGCTCGGCGATGATGTTTTTCAGGATGTCGGTGGTCCCGCCCTCGATCGAGTTGGCGCGGGAGCGGAGGAACCCGTACTGCCAGGCGCCGCCGGCGACCGCGTGCTCGGCGCCGCGGGCCAGCATCGAGTAGGCGCCCTCGATCTCGAGCGCCAGCTCGGTCAGGTCCTGGTTGATGTCGGCCCACTGCCACTTGCCAAGCGACCCCTCCGGACCGGGAATGCCGGACTGCATCGTCTTGGTCAGCCCGCGGTAGGCGTTCAGCCGCATCGTCTCGACCTCGATGTGGAGTTGCGCGATCCGCTGGCGGAAGTAGGAGTCGTCGGCGGCGGTGGCGCCGTTCGAAGCGGTTTCGCGGGCCAGCTTCGAGAGCCGGCGGAGGCTGTTCTGGATCTGGGAGATTGCGCCGAAGGCGAGGCCGGCGCGCTCGTTCATCAGCGTCGTGATCGCCACCGCCCAGCCGTTGCCGACCCCGCCGACGACGTTCGCGTCGGGGACCCGTGCCTCCTCGAAGAAGACCTCGTTGAACTCGCCCTCGCCGGTGATCTGGACCAGCGGCCGGGTCTGCACCCCGTCCTGCTCCATGTCCATCAGGAAGTAGGTGAGGCCCTGGTGCTTGGGCGCGTCGGAGTCGGTGCGGGCGACGAGCATGCACCATTTCGCGTACTGGGCGAAGGTGGTCCATACCTTCTGGCCGGTGACCACCCATTCGTCGCCGTCCTTCACCGCGCGGGTCTTCAGCGAAGCAAGATCAGAGCCCGACTCGGGCTCTGAGAAGCCCTGGCACCAGATCTCCTCGCCGGTCAGGATCGGCTCCAGGTAACGGGCCTTTTGCTCCTCGCTGCCGTGGGCGATGACGACCGGGCCGCCCATCGCCAGCCCGAGGACGTTGGCCGGGCTAGGCGCTTCCTGACGGGTCGCCTCAGCGGCGAAGATCGCCTGCTCGATCATCGTCGCGCCGCGGCCGCCGTACTCCTTCGGCCAGGAGATCCCGGCCCAACCGGCGGCGTGCAGCTTCAGCTGCCACTCGCGACGGAAGGC
This sequence comes from Solirubrobacterales bacterium, assembly GCA_035264245.1. Classification (GTDB taxonomy): domain Bacteria; phylum Actinomycetota; class Thermoleophilia; order Solirubrobacterales; family 70-9; genus VAYN01. The sequence continues at coordinate 28,560 of DATFQO010000010.1, read as the reverse complement.
CATCACCTCGTCGAGGCCAGCCTCGGGCTCCGGTCCGGGATGGTTCGCCTGCAGCCAGGAGCGAACCTCGTCGCGGAACTCCTCCTCCGATGGCGACAGCGTCAGGTCCATCGACAGCGCAGCATATAGAGATCGCCTGGCCGGCTGGCCAGGCGATCTCCAGCCATCAAAGGGGGCAGTTGAGCCCGTAGGCCTGGGCTGCTTTTTGGAAGGCGCCGAGGTTGGTTCCACCGACGAGCGCCTGCACGCCGTCCTTTTCGAGGTCTTCGATCCCCAGCGACAGGGCCTTCGTCATATCCGCGACCTTGGCCTCGTCCGCCGCGGGCGAACCCAGCTCTTCCATTTCTTCCAGCTGCGCCGTCATCGAAGGAATAAGCGATTCGTCAATCATTTCGTTGGCCAGTTTTCTTTCCAAGCTGGGGTCTGCCTTGCCGTTGCTCGCGGCTTTGACGTCCTTGCTGTAGTCGGCGAAGATGGCGGTCCGCGCGTCTTTGCCGCTTGCGCAGACCGCGTCTGCCTGCTTGGTGAATTCGACCTTGGTGATGGTCGTCGAATCACCCCCGTCGGCCGCGGTCGATGAATCTCCCCCGCCGCACCCGACGACCAAAACGAGGCTGATTACGCCCATGCATACCCCCACGATCCACCTGTGCATCACTGTCTCCGCCTCCGATTAGATTGACTAATCAGAGCTATACGGCATGGCGTACGCAGATGTCAATGACGCGCAGAAATACGCGCTCTAGCTCGCGTGGGCCCTGGATCAGGCTTGGCCGCAGAGATAGGGGCCGTAGTTGGCGGTGAGGATCCGGTTCCGTTCGAACGGTTCGGGCAGCGGCTTGCGCCCGGGCCGCGGTTCGGCAAGCGTCGCGGGATCTTCCTCGACCGTTTCCAAGCCCTTTTCCATTGCTTCGATGATCTGGCTTATCTGCTTCTCGTCCCCTTCTGGAGGCGGAAGTGACTTCCAGAACGCGATCCGCTTGCGAACGTAGTCCAGCACCACGGCGTCGTTGATCAGTTCCTGTTCCCAGGGCTCTCCGCCGCCGAAAACCAGATTGTGGGCCCGGCCGTAGCGTTCCATGGCCCGTTCCTGTTTGTGGTAGCCGCGATTGCAGTACGCCTGGGTCCGGTGCACGAACTGTTTTTTCGTGAGCGCTTCCTCTGAGTCGCTGCTGCCGCACCCGCTGGCGATCGGAGCAAGCGCCGCAACCCCGCCAACAAGCACGAGTACTAAGAGCATCCTGTGCATTCGGCGGAGTATATGGGCCCCTCGGCATCGCTGCCAAGGAGCCCCGGCGAATTATTCTTCTCCGCAGACCTGGAAGCCGTAATCGTTGGCGAGCTGATTGACGTCGGCAAACGGATCCGTGTCGCCACTGAACAACGCTTCGGGATCGTCTTCGCCTTCGGCGACCGCGTCTTCGAGCGAGGTGAGCAGCTCGTCGACCTGGTCCTCGTCACCCTCCGGCGCGCCCAGCTCGCGAATTTCTTCGGCCTGCTGCTGGACGTTGGGCAGGATCACGGTTTCGGTGATCTCGATCCCCTGCTCGGTGCTGGGTTCCTTGTTCTGGGGAAGGTCGTTTTCTTCGGCGTACCCTTCGAAACCTTTTTCGATTTCTTCGTTGCCTTCCCTGCAGATGGCGTCGCCCTGCTTGATGAACTCCGCCTTGGTCAGGGTGACGGTCTCGTCACCGGTGGTGTCGTCGCCGCCGCCGCAACCGGCGATCAACGCGCCCAGCGCTATCAGTGCGGCAACTGCCGCAAGCGATGCCTTGTTCAAGTCGCTCTCCTCTACCTCGGGGTGGACGAGGCAGGCAAGCTACCCCCCGAGTCGGTCAATTCACCAGGCACTTGGTGAGACCGAACGCCGCTGCCTTTTGATTCGCGTCCCGGAACACGACGACGCTCTTGCTGCCCATGGTGACGGGGTCTTTTTCGCCTTCTTCGATCGCCTGGTCGTAGGCGGCGAGAACAGCCTTCGCTTCCTTCGCGCCTTCGGCCGGGACACCGAGAGCGCGTATTTCTTCAACCTCTTCGTCCACGCTCGGAATAAGGATGTCTTCGGCGACTTCGGTCAGCTGGTCTTTGCTCGGCAGCCTGTTTTCAGGCAGGTCTTCCTTCACGAATTGCTGCAGCTTGGCTTCGATCCCTTTTTCGCCCTTGACGCAGATCACGTTGCCCTGTTCGACGAACTGAGCCTTCGTCAACGAATCGGTGCTGGTGTCATCGTCGCCACCTCCACAGCCCACAATCGACAGGACGATGGTGAAGAGAAGCAGAAGTACTAAGAGCATCTTGTTCATAGGCCGGGCAGCATACATCCTCTGTCCAGCCTGGCAACCGCGAGCGCTTGCTTCGACTAGACCCGCTGGATCAAGGTGCCGGTCCCGAGCCCGCCGCCGCAGCACATCGTCACCAGGCCCATCTCCTTGTCGGAGCGCTCCATCTCGTGCAGCAGGGTGGTGATCAGGCGGGCTCCGGTCGAGCCGAGCGGGTGGCCGAGGGCGATCGCGCCGCCGTTGACGTTGACGCGGTCCATGTCGGGTTCGAGCTCGCGGCGCCAGGCGCCGACGACGGAGGCGAAAGCCTCGTTGATCTCGACCAGGTCGATGTCGTCCATCGTCATGCCGTTGCGCTCGAGCAGCTTGCGGGTCGCCGGGATCGGGCCGGTCAGCATGATCACCGGGTCTACGCCGACGGTGGTCTGGTCGAAGATCCGCGCCCGCGGCTTCAATCCGAGGGCGTCGGCCTTCTCCCGCGTCATCAGCAGCACCGCGGCGGCGCCGTCGGAGACCTGCGAGGAGTTGCCGGCGGTGATCTTGCCGTCCTCCTTGAAGGCCGGCTTCAGCGCCGAGAGCCCCTCGATCGTCGTCTCGCGCAGACCCTGGTCGGTGGCGTAGGTGTCGCCATTGACCTGCATCGGGACCATCTCGCGGTCGAACCGCCCCTCCTCGGTCGCCTTCGCGGCGAGCCGCTGGGAGCGGACGCCGAGCTCGTCGAGCTCGGAGCGGGGGATCTCCCACTGGTCGGCGATCATCTCGGCCGAGAGGCCCTGCGGGATCAGGTCGTAGCGCTCCAGCAGCTCCGGCGAGAAGGCGAACCCATGCTCCTGCATCACCGAGGCCGAGTCGGCGAAGGAGATATGGCCCATGTGCTCGACCCCGCCGCCAATCGCGATGTCGTGGACGCCGGAGGCGACCAGCGCGGCGGCGAAGTTGACCGCCTGCTGGGCGGAGCCGCACTGGCGGTCCACGGTCGTCCCCGGCACCTCCTGCGGCAGCCCAGCCTCGAGCCAGGCGTTGCGGCCGATGTTGAGCCCCTGCTCGCCGAACTGCTGGACGCAGCCGGCGATCACGTCGCCGACCTCGTTCGGGTCGACGCCGGAGCGGTCGACCAGCTCCTTGTAGGTGCGGGCGAGGAGGTTGGAGGCATGGAGGTCCTTGTAGTAGCCCTTCTCCGGATGGCCACGGCCGATCGGGGTGCGGACCGCCTCGACGATGACGACCTCGTTGCCGCCGAACTTCCCATTGCCGTTGCCCATCACAGCCTCCGTTCCTCTCACGATTCATCGGCGCGCGTGCGCGCGCCTACCTTGAGGGTAGCCGACTGACTGGTCAGTCAGCCAGGGACGAGCCGTTCCCGAACCCGCGCGTCACCGCGGCGCTGATGCGTGATAGAAGCCCCGGCCAATGAGCGCTAACCAGGGGTACACGAGTCCGGGGATCGCGGGCAGCGGGGCGATAGCCACCGGCCTTGCCGCGGTCTCGACCACGACCGCGGACACGATTCTGCTCGCCCGCAGCGAGGCCTCGGCCTGGCGCGCGGAGGAGAAAGTGGTCGCGGCCTGCGCCAAGATCGAGGGCGGCGAGCCCTCGCGACTGCGGGTCACCACCGAACCAAAAGACCTCGCCGACTGCGACGTGATCGTCGAGGCGATCGTCGAGGAGGTGGCGCCGAAGGGCGAGCTGCTGCGGACGATCGCCGAGGCCTGCCCGGATGCCGACCTGGCGACCACGACCTCGTCGCTCAGCATCGCCGAGATCGCCGAGGCGGCCGGGACCCCGAAGCTGTTCGGCTTCCACGTCTTCAACCCGGTGCCGCGGATGAAGCTGGTCGAGGTCTGCGTCCCCGACGGCGCCGCCGCCTCACGCGAGAAGGCACTCGCCTGGTGCGCCGCGCTCGGCAAGACCGCGGTCGAGGTTCCCGACGAAGCCGGCTTCGTCGTCAACCGCCTCCTCTTCCCCTACCTCTTCGACGCCGCGCGGATGATCGAACGGACCGGGATGGAGCCCGGCGCCGTCGACACCTGCATGAAGCTCGGCGCCGGTCACCCGATGGGCCCGCTGGCACTGCTCGACTTCGTCGGCATGGACGTCTCCAAAGCAATCGGCGACGCCCTCTACGCCGAGTCGAACGAGCCGACCCACAACCCGCCGCCGATCATCACCAAGATGGTCGAGGAAGGGAAGCTGGGAAGGAAGTCCGGCGGGGGCTTTTACAGCTACGACTGACGAGGTCCGGTAGGGAGCACGCTCCGTCTGACGGCCTCCACGAAACCGCATAAGACGTCGATATGCGAGGTCTCTCGCGGTCTCGGCGAGCAGCTGCTCCCTCAGATCCTGTCGCTAGGAGGGATGGGTGTCCCCTGACCGACCGGCGTCCTGATTTTCGCACTGGCCACTCGGCGAGAGACAGTGAGTTAACGGCGAAAATCCCAGGGAGGTCAGGGGGACACCCATCCCTCCCTACCGCCCCAGCTCTGTCTAAGCCGCTTTCCGACCCCCGCTGATGTCCCAGATCACATCGGCCTCCGAGATCCCCTGCCGACGAGCGACGGTCTCGATCTCTTCCCAGGGCAGCTCCGCCTCAGGCAAGTCGTCCCAGCGGGCCAGGTCGAGGGCCTCGATCGAGCCTTTCAGCGCCGGGCCGAGGTGTTCCTCCGAGCGCAACAGCGCCCTCAGGACCTCGAGCTGCTTGTCGGTCAGGCGTACAACCCACATGCGGTACCTCCAAGGATCGGGCGGGGGTTGCTCGATGAAGTTAGGCGGGGGTGCGGACGGAATCGCCGCTGCCGCCGCTGATCCGCACCGCCTCGATGCGGTTCTCACGCACTGCCTCGACCCGGATCGTGTAGCCGTTGGTGACGATCGAGTCGCCGCGCTTGGGCAGCCGGCCCAGCTCGCCGAAGACGTAGCCGCCGACCGAGTTGTACGTTTCGGTGTCGACGGGGAGCTCGATGCCGGCGTCGGCGAGATCGCCGAGGGAGACGTGGCCGCGGACGAACCAGTCGCCGTTGGCGAGCTTGCGCAGGGCGGCGGCGCGGGGGTCGGTCTCGTCCTCGATCTCCCCCACCACCTCCTCGAGGATGTCCTCGACGGTGACGATCCCGACCGTGCGGCCGTACTCGTCGACGACGACCGAGAGCGAGGTCCGCTGCACCTGGAGGTCGTGGAGGAGGTCGTCGAGCGGGCGCGTCTCCGGGACGATCAGCGCGTCGCGGACGACGGTGTCGAGCGCCGCCTCGGGCCCCTCGCTCATGTAGAGCCGGGCGAGGCTGTTGTTGTGGACGACGCCCTTGACCCGGTCGGGGTTCTCGTCCTCGATCACGACCAGGCGGGTGTGGCCGGAGGTGACGCAGCGCCGCAGCGCCGCCTCGACCGTGTCGGAGGCGTCGACGGTGACCACGGCCGGGATCGGCGTCATCACCTCGCGCGCCTCCTGCTCGTGCAGGTGGAAGACGCCGCCGAGCATCCCGGCCTCGCCGGGGTCGAGCCGGCCACGCTGGGCGCCGCGCGAGATCAGCAGCCGCAGTTCCTCCGGCGAGGTCTCCTCGTTGGAATCGACATCGACCCGGAACACCCGCTGGACGAGCCAGTTCGCGGGGACGTTGGTGGCGACGATCAGCGGGTGGAGGATCCGGCGGAAGAACCGCAGCGGTCCGGCGACTTTCAGCAGCACCCCCTCGGCGCGGCCGATCGCCAGCATCTTCGGCGCCTGCTCGCCGAGGATCACGTGGAGGAAGGTGACGATCGTGAAGGCGATCGCGATCGAGATCCCCAGCGCCACCGCGTGGGAGAAGACGCCGCCGAAGATCGGCTCCAGCAGGGTCGCCAGCGCCGGCTCGCCGAGGAAGCCGATGCCCAGCGAGGCGAGGGTGATCCCCACCTGGGAGGTTGCGACGTACTGGTCGACATGGTCGATCTCGTCGAGCGCCAGCTGGGCGCGACGGGCACCTTCGTCGCGCAACTGCTCGAGGCGCGAGCGGCGAGAGCGCACGATCGCGAACTCGGCCGCGACGAAGAAGCCGTTGATCGCGATCAACAGCAGGAGGAAGACGAGCAGCAGGACGCTCATCGACTATGCGGCCCGGTACTTCGGGCTGGGACGTCCTCGGCCATTCGGCATCGGGAATATAGCTACCCGTCGCGGCGGTTCGGCGCCACGGCGCTCGGCAAGTGCCATATTGACCTAGCTATGAGGGTGGCCACGCTCAGCGAGATGCTCGAAGAGATCGTGAGGCTGGGCGAGGCCTCGGGCATGGAAGACCATGCCCACGAACTGCGCGGGGAGCTCGAGGGACGGCTGGCGACGATCCGCGCCGCCGTTGCCGGGGTGGGCTCGCCGCGGGTGATCGCCCTGCAGCGCCTCGACCCGCCGCGGGTCGGCGGATTCTGGATCCCGGAGATGATCTCGATCGCCGGCGGTGAGGACGTCGCCGGCGACCCCGGGCTCAATCCCCCGGCCGTCGGCTGGGGCGAGCTGGCCAGCCTCGGGGCCGACGTCGTGGTGGTCATGCCCGAAGTTGCGATCGAGAACGCGCGGGCGCAGGCGATGGAGCACTGGGAGTACATCGCCGGCCTCGGGGCGACGCGCATCTACGCCGTGGACGGGACGCTGTTCGGCAACCCCGGGCCCCGCCTGGTCGACGGCGTCGAGCTGCTCGGCCACATCCTCCACCCCGACTTCCTCGACCCGCCGGGCAACATCGGCTGCGTCGCGCTGCGAGCGCCCTCAGGCGATCGCGATCGCGCCGAATATTGAGATCGCCGCGACGGCGGCCATTCCCGCGATCTCCAGTGGCCGCCGGCGGCGGCCGAGCATGCCTTTCTCGCCGGCGACGATGATCAGGGCGCAGACGACGCCGCCGACCAGCCCGCCGACGTGGGCCCCGATGCTGATCCGGGGGGAGGCGAGGCTGAACACCAGGTTGAAGACGATGAGGAACCCGATCTGCCCGGCCAAGGCGTCCATCCCCCGGCCGCGAGCGATGACGAAGGTCGCGCCGGCGAGGCCGAAGACCGCGCCGGAGGCGCCCAGGGTGATGCCGTTCGGGTCGATCAGCATCACTCCGAAGGAGCCGGCGAGCAGCGAGGCGAAATAGAGGACGAGGAAGCGCGGCGTGCCCAGTGCCGGCTCCAGCAGCCTCCCGAGGAAGTACAGGATCAGCATGTTGAAGCCGAGGTGGAGGATCCCGGCGTGGAGGAAGCCGCTGGTCACCAGGCGGTACCACTCGCCGTTGGCCACCGACGGGCCGTACAGGGAGTAGTCGGCGACGAACTGGGTGATCTTGTCCTGGGCGAACCCGCCCGATCCCGAGGCGATCTCGACGAGGTAGACGATTACGTTGATCGCGATCAGGACGTAGGTGGCGGGCGTCGACTCGAAGCCGGGAGTCCCGGTCGGGTTCCTCACCACCCGCGTCCGCTGGCTGGCGCACTCGGGGCAGCGCATCCCGACCGGCGTCGGGGTCATGCAGTCGGGGCAGATCGGGCGGCCGCAGGAGGAACAGGAAACGCGGGTCTCGCGGTCGGGGTGACGGTAACAGTGCTCGGCCATCGGGCTCAGCAGCCTACAATTGCCGCCGATGGAGGCCCCCAGCCCTGCCCGTCTCTATGCCGCCGTGGCCGGCGTCTTCCTGCTCGTGCTCGGCGCCCTCGGCTTCTTCTACTACGCGTCCTTCGGCGACCTCGACCGGTACGAGGAGGCGCTCGGGGCGCTGGAGGTGAACGGCTGGCTCAACCTCCTCTACATCGCCACCGGCTCGGTCGGCCTGCTGGTGGCCGGCGTCTCCTCACGGACCTACGCGCTGACGGTCGGGGTGCTGTTCACCCTGCTGGCGATCGTCGGTTGGGGAACCGGTGCGCTCAACCTCGTCGTCGGTTTGCTCGGCCTCGCCGCCGCGGCGGGCACGCCGCATCAGAAGTCAGAGCCGCGAGCGAAGCCCGCTCGCCAGAGCTCGTAGCCCGCTCTGGCTCTGCTGCCGGCCCCGTCGCCGCAGCTCCATCGCCACCAGCGCCCCGGTGGCGACACCGCCGGCGCCGACGGCGACCACCGGCCGGACCCAGTTGCGCGGATCGCGCAGGGCACGCAGCTCGCTCTCGGAGAGCTCCTCGGCCCAGTCGGAGAGCTCCTCGGCAGCGGCCTGGGTGACGGCGGCGAGGGTGTCCTCGAGACGGGCCGAGAGCCGCTCCGGCGGCTCGATCGGCCGCAGCGCGTCGTTCAGCAGCTGCTCGACGTCCCAGGTCGACCCGCTGAGGGTCTCACGCGGCTCGCTCATCGCCCATCTCCTCCTGCAGCTGCTTGATCGCGCGATGGATCAGGACCTTGGTCGCCCCGTCCGTGCGTCCCAGCGCCCGCGCGATCTCCCGGTTGTCCATGCCGAGGGCGAATCGCATGATCAGCGCGTCGCGCCGGTCCTCGGGCAGGTGCTCCAGGTGCGCCATCACCTGCCGCAGCTCCTCCCGGCCCTCGGCGATCGCCTCGGTGTCGTGGCGGGCGGCGATCGGGTCGGCGTTTTCCAGCGGCGTCTGCGGCCGCCGCGAGCGGTCGCGGTAGTAGTTGGAGGCGAGGTTGTGGGCGATCCGGATCACCCACGGCCGCAGCGGCCGCCCGTCGGACTCGCGCCGCGCCCGGTCGAAGTGCCGGTAGGCCTGCAGGAAGGCCTGCTCGGTCAGGTCCTCGGCGTCGTGGTGGTTCCCCACCCGGTAGTAGGCGTAGGAATAGACGTCGCGCAGGTGGGCGCGGTAGAAGTCCTCGAAGGCGCGGTCGAGATCGGCCTTGGCCGCCGGAGCCAGATCCGCCGGCTCGACGTTCTGCTCGGGGCCGCTCACCGGCCAAGCCTACCCGGGAGTCCATCACGCGGCCTGCCTCTCGCGCTCGACCCGGCGCAGGGTGGCCATCCACTCCTCGACGTCGCACTTGCCACCGATCAGCGCCGCCAGCGCCGCCAGCGCATCGGCCTCGACCCCGGAGGCGGCGACCGCCTCGGCGAGCAGCGGAACGGTGTCGAGACCCTCGGAGGCCTGGCCGATCTTGCCCGGGATCTCCTCGGCGGGGGTACCGGTGCCGAGCAGCTCGCCGGCGCGGCGGTTGCGGCCGGCCGGCGCCATCATCGTCGCCGTCAGGTCACCGACGCCGGCAAGGCCGGCGAAGGTCTCGGGGTCGGCGCCGCGGGTGACGGCGTGCTCGATGCACTCGCGCCAGATCGCGGCGACGGCGATCCCGGCCGCGTTCAGGCCGTGGGGCTCGGCCGCGGCGGCGGCGAGCGCGGCGGCGTTCTTGGCGGCGCCCGCCATCTCCACCCCGGTGATGTCGCGCGAGCGCTCGCAGACGAGGCCGGCGCGGTCGAAGACCCCGCCGATCTGAGCCCGCAGCTCCTCGTCAGCCGAGCCGAGGACCAGGGCCGCGGAGCCGGAGACAGCCTCGCGGGCGTGGGCCGGACCGCCGAGGCAGGCGATCGCCCGCGCCCGGACCCGTTCGCCGACGTATTCGGAGGGAAGCTGGGCCTGGGTGCCGATCAGACCCTTGGTCAGCATCAGGACAGCGCTGCGCGAGCTGACCCGGTCGGCGATCGCGCCGACCGCCTGCGGCAGTTGCTTGGAGGGGATCGCGAGGCAGATCAGGTCGAGTCCGGCTAGCTCGATCGCCGAGGCCGGGCGCACGTCGATCGAGTCCGGCAGCGGCACTCCCGGCAGGTAGCGGCGGTTCTCGCCGTCCTCGATCAGCTCCTCGACCCGCTCCGCCGTCCGCGCCCCGAGCTGGACGTCGAGGCCTCCGCGGGCGAGGAGGACGGCGACGGCGGTCCCCCAGCTGCCGGCGCCGATCACCGCGGCGCGGCGCATCGGCGGCAACCCACCGAGGTCTTCCCACTGCAGCAGCACGTTGGGCCAGATCCGCGCCGTCACCGTTTCGGCGAGTGCCGGCGAGGGCTCCTCGGCGCGCGGGAAGGTCATCGGCGGCCCCATACGCACCTTCACCTTGCGGGGGCGGATGCGCCAGCCGCGGCGGACGTGTTCGGTGCCGAGCACCGCCGTGGGGATCACCACCGCCCCGGTCTGCAGGGCGAGCCGGCCGACGCCGCGCTTGGGGTCGGCGAGGGTGCCGCGGCGAATGCGGGTGCCCTCGGGGAAGAGGCAGACTGCGCCGCCGCGTTCGGCGATCATCCGCGCGGTCAGCATCGAGTCCTCGTCGGACTCGCCGCGCCGGACCGGGAAGGCGCCGAGCCGCGAGAGCAACCAGCCCTGCCAGCGCCGCTCGAAGAGCTCGACCTTGGCCATGTAGTTCATCGGCCGCCGCCAGGGCAGGCAGGCGCCGGCGATGAAGGGGTCGAGGAAGCTGCGGTGGTTGGAGGCGACGATCACCCCGCCCTTGGCCCGCCCGTACTCCCGCCCCCGCCGCTCGAGCCGGAAGTAGACGAGGAAGAACGGCAGCAGGAAGAGCCTCGCCAGGTGGTACAGCGGCCAGTTGACGCTGTGCTTGCGCGTGTACGCGTGGTAGGCGGCGAGCCGCTCAGGGCTCAGACGGTCCGGGGTCACGCGTAGCGCTACACGGGTCCGATGCCGCAGTTACGCCCCCACTCGCCGAGACCGCAAACGAAGCCGGTTATCGACCTCTCATGCGGTTTCGGCAGGAGGGGTCGCTACCAGGCTTGAAGTACGAGGCGCTCGAGATCCTCGGCGGATGGCGGGCCGGAGACGATCGCGAGCTCGGGACGCTGGAGCATCGCCTCGATCGCCTCGTCCAGCTTCGACTCGTCACCCAGTTCGCCGAGGCTCGGGGGGCGGCCAAGCTCCCTGACCCGCTCGACCAATCGGTCGCGCTCGGTGCCCAGTGCAGTCGCCAGTTGCTCGTACGGCTCTGGCACCCGCTCGGCGAGGAACGCCAGGGCCGGCGGCAGGATCGCCGCATTGGTTCCGGCGTGCGGGGTGCCGCAGATACGGACCAGCGTTTGGCAGATGACGTGATGGAGGCCGATCCCGGCGGAGTCGATCGCGTAGCCGCAGAGGATCGAGCCGAGGGCGAGGGCGGCGCGGTCACGCGACTGCCGCTCTTCGTCAAGACCCCCCGCGATCAGCGCCGCGCCGCGCAGCGCGGTCATCTCCGACACCGGGTTCGACAGCGGCAGGTAGAGGGTGTCCGCCCCGTGCGCCAGAGCGTTCATCGCGCTGGCCCGTAGTTGCTCCTCGGGTTGACCGGTCATCGCCTCCGGCTCGGCGATCACCAGCGACGGGCGCACCATCCCTCGCGCCCGCTCCTCGGCCCCTTCCGGCAGCCGATGGATCCCGGTCATCTCCGCCCCGGACAGCGTCGTCGGGATCGCAACCACTTCGGCCCCGGAAATCGCTGCGATCGCCTTGGCCACATCAACCACCCGGCCGCCGCCCAGCGCTACGAGTGGGCGCACTCGCACCCCCTCCTCAGCATGTGAAGGGGGTGCGAGTGCGCCCATCGACGCGGCTGCGGCGGCCGGCACCTGCCCTTGGGGGACTTCATGAACTCGACTCGCCGCTTCCGCCAGGTCTTTCGCCCCATCTAGCTCTCCCAGCGCCCGCCCCGTACTCAGCAGCTCGAACTCCCCCACCCCGTACTCGCGCAACAACTCCGCGGCCGCCGCCACCCCGCCCCGCCGGAAGACGACCGTGCGCCCGGCGTCGCGCCAGGTGAAGTCCGCCGTCAACCCTGGGACTCGAGGCGCGGGTTCTCGACCGGGCGCAGGTTCGGTTCGACCTCGTCGCGCAGGTGCTCGAAGGCCGGCGGCAGCGAGAGCTTCTCACCGAGGTGCTCGACCGGCTCGTCGACGGTGAAGCCGGGCCCGAGGGTGGCGATCTCGAAGAGGACGCCGCTGGGTTCACGGAAGTAGATCGATCGGAAGTAGAAGCGATCGATCTCCGGCGTCGGCTGGGCGCCGCCCGCGACGGCCTTCTCGCGCCAGTCCAAAAGCTCCTCGAGAGTCGAGGCCCAGGCGACGTGATGGACGCTGCCGGCGCCCTGCAGCCCACGCTCGCCCGGCGGCTCGTCAAGCAGGTAGCGGCCGCCGCGCTGCTCGCCGCGGGCTTCCCAGCCATCGTCGACCTGCTCGAACTCGAGCGACCGCAGCAGCCCCTCGCTCGCCCCTGGCGCGGACGCGTAGGCGCGCACCGCATGGAAGCCCTGCAGCGCCATCTCGGCCGGCACCTCGGGGTGGTCGGCGATCAGCGGCTGGTCTGGAACGGAGGCCACCAGCAGCTCGTGCTCGAGCCCCTCGGGGTCGGCGAAGACGAGGCCTTCTCCTTCGCGCCCGGACTCGGTCTCGTTGGCCCCCAGCCGCTCGGCCCAGAAGTCGAGAGCCGCGGCGGAGCCGACGCGCCAGACGATCCGGTGGACCATCCCGTCCCCTGCCCTGCCCAACGGCGCGCCCGGATACTCGAAGAAGGTCAGGTCGGAGCCCGCGTCCCCCGCCTCGTCGGCGAAGAACAGGTGGTAAACGGTCGGGTTGTCCTGGTTGACGGTTTTCTTGACCAGCCGCAGACCCATCACGCCGACGTAGAAGTCGACGTTGCGCTGGGCGTCCTCGGTGATCGCGGTGATGTGGTGAATTCCCTCTAGCTTCATGGTTCACGTATACCATCCGGTCATGAGCCGCGGACGCCGCAGGCTGGTCAGAGGCCTCGTGGTCCTCGGCTCGCTCCTCGCCTTCCTCAGCGTCTTCGCGATCTGGACCGAGCGCCAGGCGCTCAACACCGACGACTGGGTCCACACCAGCGGACGCCTGCTCGAGAACAAGACGATCCGCGCGGCGCTCAGCGATTACCTCGTCGACCAGCTCTACGAAAACGTCGACGTCAGCAAAGAACTGGAAGAAATCCTTCCCGGCGACACCAAGGATCTGGCTGGACCCGCTGCCGGCGGGCTGCGCCAGGTGGCCGGCCAGGGCGCCGAAAAGGCGCTGGAAACCTCGACCGCCCAGGATCTTTGGGAAGAAGCCAACCGAACCACGCACGAGCAGCTCCTCGCCGTGCTGGAAAACAAGAAAGAAGCGGTCGAAACCGAGGGCGGTGACGTCAAGCTCAACCTCGGAAGCCTGCTCACCAACCTCGCCGAGCAGATCGGAATCGGCGAAAGCCTGGCCGAAAAACTGCCGCCCGACGCCGCCCAGATCGAGATCCTGGAGTCCGACGAGCTGAAGACGGCGCAGGACATCGCGGTCGCGATCAAAGGCCTGGCGCTGCTGCTCTCGCTCCTGACCCTCGCCTCCTTCGGCGGGGCGATCTACCTATCGCGTGACGGCCGCTGGGTCACCGTTCTGCTCAGCGGCGTCGGCCTGATCGCGGCCGGCTTCGCGGTGGTGGTGGTCCGCCACATCGCCGGCGGCATCGTCGTCGACCAGCTGGTCACGGTGGAAAGCGCCACGCCCGCGGCCGAAGCTGCCTGGGACATCGGCACCTCGCTGATGACCAGCATCGCCAAGACCGTGATCGTCATCGGTCTCCTCTTCCTCGCCGCCGGCTGGCTGGCCTCCCCCACCAACGGCGCCCGCGCCACCCGCCGCTTCGTGGCGCCGACCCTGCGCCTGCACCCCGCCTACGTCTACACCGGGCTGGCGATCCTTGTCTGCATCTACTTCCTCTCCGGCCCCACCCAGGGGCTGCGGACTTTCCTCACCACCCTGATCATCGCCGCGATGGCGGCCTTCGGGATCCACGAGCTGCGCAGGCAAACCGAGGAGGAGTTCCCCGAGGCGACCTATGACGAGACCTTTGGCGGCGCCAGGGACAAGGTCGTCAGCGCGGTGAAGGATGCCAACATCGGCGAGCGGGTCGGCGAGCAGACCTCGAAGCTGCGGCTGCCGGAGCGGCTGCACGGCGACGGCGGCGGGGATTCGGAAGAGAGCTCCGAGGCGCCGACCACCGCGATGCCCGTCAGCGCCGAGGACGCGCGGTTGGCGCGACTGGAGCGGCTGGGGACCCTGCGCGAGAAAGGGATCCTCACCGACGAGGAGTTCGCCGCCGAGAAGGCGAGGCTCCTCGGCGGCGAAGGCTCGGCCTAGCCGCCCGCGGCGGCCAGGCCCTCCTCAGCGTCCTACTTGCCCAGCGTGATCCGGACGCGCGCGCCCGGTACCAGGATCTTGCCCGGCTTCGGGGCCTGCTTCAGGACCTTGCCGGCCTTGCTCGGCTTAGGCGCCTCGGCTTTCTTCACGTGGCCGAGCTTGCAGCCGCCGCGCCTGATCAACGTCTTCGCCTTGTTCAGCGTCTTGTTCCGCAACGCCGGAACCACGCAGGCGCGATAGACGTAGTCGTCGTAGCGGGTGTCGGTGCTGTTGCCCGCCAGGGTCGTGACCGAGACGTCGACCTTGCCCGGCTTGGCGCTGCGCGGAGCCGTGGCGGTGATCTCGGTATCTGACACGACGGTGACGTTGGTCGCCGGAACGGTGCCGAACAGGACCGCGGTGGCCCCGCCCAGGTTCTTGCCGGTGATTTTCACCGGGGTGCTGCCGGTGATCGGCCCGAAGCTGGGCGCGACCGCCGTGATTTCGGGCGCCGGCTGGATCAAGGCACTGAGCTCGATCTCCTTGCCGCTGAACGTCTCGCTCGGCGGTACCACCGACCCGTCGAACGGGGTCGGGAAGATCGAGGCGAAGCTGGCCCCGGAGGTCTCGGCGACGCCGATCTTGTCGCTGCTGTTGGTGGGGTCGATCCCGATCAGGTCGCCGGCCTGGACCTCGAGGTTGGTCGAGAAGGTCTGCAGCCCTTCACCGGCCGGGATCGCCGGCAGGCTGGTGCCCGCGGCTTCGAAGGCGCCTTTGCCGTTGGGATGAAGCACCCGCAGGTAGAAGGGTCCGCCGCTCGCGCCCTGGATCCGCCAGCTGACGATCGCGCCGTTGACCGGCGAGGCGAGATTCGCCCCGGTCTGAGGCAATGCCGTGTTGAAAAAGGTCTGCACCCGGGTGAATTCCGTGGCGGTGAATTTTTCCGGCAGGACGCTGCCGACGCTGATCACCGACGCCTGTGCCGACCCAGCCATGGCGAGGACCATGGCGCTGATCGCGCAGAGGAGCGAAACCGCCCACATGCGCGAGCGATGCCCGTCTCCCCTTTCGAACATCTTCTGCTGCTGCATTCCCTGCCTCCTTCGTTTGACTTTCCCTTGCCGGTAGCGCTTAGCGCCATTTGCGTAAACAGGAGCCGAGGGGAAAGTCGCGCCGGGGATGTGGGAACCGCGGTATCGGGAAGAAAGCCCGCCGCCGGAATCGAACCGGCAACCTCCTCATTACAAATGAGGCGCTCTCCCAGGTTGAGCTAGGCGGGCGTGGTGGCGATGATGTCCGTAATGGACGTGACGTTCAGGTTCTTGGGGCCCGACGAGGGTACCGTGCTGACGAGCGCGATCGAGGCCGCTTATGGTCAAACTTATGACGTCCGGTGGGTCTACGACCCGGACGAGGTGGGGGCGCGGATCGGCGCCGGCACCTACGTCGCCTGCGTCGCCGAAACCCCCGCAGGTGAGCTTCTTTGCCACCTCGGGATGAGCCTGGCGGCGGCCGGCGACGCGGTCGGGCATTCGGGTCAGGCGGTGACCCTGCCCGCGGCCCGCGGCCAGCACCTCTTCACCCGCACCAAGCGCTTCCTTATGGACTGGGCGCGGGAGCGGGGGCTGGCCGGCATGTACAGCGAGGCAACGGCCGCCCACCCCTACAGCCAGAAGGCCAACATCGACCTCGGTGCGCACGAGACCGGTTTCCTGCTCGGCTGGATCCCGGCCTCGGTCGCCAACGACGCGGCCGGCGGCCGCCAGGGACGCCAGTCGGCGGCGCTTTTCTACACCAAGCTGAACGACGGCCACGAGCGCGCGGTCTACGCGCCCGAGCGGCACCGTCAGGTCGTCGAGCGGACGATCCGGCTCTGCGAGCTGCGGGGGACGGTCGCCGACCCCCCGGCGGGAGCCGAGCTGCCGCCATGCACGCGGCTGCACGCCGAGGTCGACCGCGACCACAACCTCGCCCTGCTGACCGTGAGCGAGCCAGGGGCCGACCTCGAGCAGGCGATCGGCGGCGAGCGCCACCACCTCTTCCACCGCGAGAACCTCGACGCGATCTACATCGACCTGCCGCTGGAGAAGCCCGCGACGGCGCTGCTGGCCGATCACCTCGAGCGGCTTGGCGTGTCCTACGCGGGCGTCTTCCCCAACCACCGCACTGACGGCGACGTGCTGCGGATGCAGTCGCTGCACCGGGTCCGAGTCAAGGCCGACGACCTCGTCGTCGCCTCGGACCACGGGCGCGAACTGCTCGAGTACGTGATTGCTGACCTGCCCTGACAAAGCAGATCAAGGACGCAGGGAGCGAAGCGTGCTCTGCACGCGAGCGACTGAGGACGCCGAGATGCGCAGGTCAGGGCAGGTCAGGCGGCGACCTCCCGGGACGAGAGGTGGGTCCCCACCTTGCGCTTGACCCGCTGCAGGGCGTTGTCAACCGTCTTCGTGTCGCACTCGAGGCGCTCGGCGATCAGCTCGTAGGAGTGGCCGTCGAGGTAGAGCGACAGCACCCGGCTCTCGAGATCGGAGAGGACGCCAGAGACGCCGGACAGGCAGGAGACGAGGCTCTCCAGCTCTTCGGTGGCGATCACCTGGTTGACCGGGTCGTGGACACTGGGCCCCGGCAGGATCTCGTCGAGGGTGGTTTCCGAGTCGCCGGCGGCGGCCGGGGTCTGGCTGAACGAGACGTACTGGTTCAGCGGGGTGTGCTTGTTGCGGGTCGCGGTCTTCACCGCAGTGATGATCTGGCGAGTGATGCAGAGCTCGGCGAAGTTGCGGAAGCTCGACTCTCGGTCGGTCCGGTAATCGCGGATCGCCTTGTAGAGGCCGAGCAGCCCCTCCTGGATCAGGTCGTCCGACTCGCCTCCGAGGAGGAAGTAGGACGAGGCCTTGAGACGGACGAAGCCCTTGTAACGCCGCACGATCGTGTCGTAGGCGTCGGGACGTCCCGTCTTGGCGAGGGCGACGAGGTAATGATCATCAAGCTCTACTTGAGGGTTAGAGCTGGCGGGGCGAGCGGTGCGTTGGGCAACCGCAAGCGGCAATTCCTGCGTAGGCGACGATAGTGCCACAGATCCTTCTCCTTGCTGAAGGGTCGTGGCGCCACTTACCTCCCCAGAGGCGCCCTATTCATTCGGGCCTACCTCAAGCTGAGGTTCACCCTTATTGCGGCCGTAGTCTTACCGCCAGGCAGAGTTCTGTCAACCCCAAATGGCGACTTCTTGCAACCGCCGTTGCATTTGCAGGAGAGGGCGGGACGCCTGAGGCTTCAGGCGGTCCGCTGGCGAAGAGCCTCGAACAGCACGGCCGTAGCGGCTGCGGAGACGTTCAGGGACTCGACCTTGCCGCGCTGTGGCAGGGCGATGAGGCCGTCGCAGGCGGCGGCTACCCGGGGGCGAAGTCCCTTGCCCTCCCCTCCCAAGACGATCACGGTGGATCCGCCCAGGTCGGTCGACCAAGGGGCTTGCTGGGCTTCGGCGTCGGCGCCCCAGATCCAGAAGCCGGCGTCCTTCGCTTCCGCCAGCCAGTCGGCGAGGTTGCGGACGTGGGCCAGCTCGAGGTGCTCGACGGCGCCGGCCGAGGCCTTGCAGACGACCGGGGTCACCAAAGCCGAGCGCCGCTCGGGGACGATCACGCCGGCGGCGCCGGCGAACTCGGCCGAGCGGCAGACGGCACCGAGGTTGCGCGGGTCCTGGACCTGGTCGAGTGCCACCAGCAGCGCGCCCTCCCGCTTCAGCAGCCCGATCGGGTCGCCGTAGGGGTAGGGATCGACCTCGGCGACGACGCCCTGATGGTCCGGCGACCCGCAAAGCCGCTCCAGCTCCTCGGTCGAGGTCTCCGGCGCCCGCCAGACCCGATGCACCCGCCGGCGGCCGCGCTCAGCCTCGGCAACCGGGTTGCGACCGTAGATGAGCTGATTCGCCATCTAGGTCTTCGGGACCAGACTGGGACCGTCCGCGGAATCCCTAACGGTCCACCCCATCTCGGCCAACTCATCCCGAAGCTCGTCAGCACGCGCAAAGTTCTTCGCCGCCCGAGCCTGCTCCCGTTCCTCCATCAGATCCGCAGCCCGCTCGTCGCCCTCAGCACCCTTCTCCGGCTGGGTAAGGGTGCTGAGACCAACGAGCTCCAGCATCTCCGCCAACTCCGTGGCCGCAGCCGCCCCGGAGACCTCCCCCCGGTTCGCTTCCCCAACCAGCTCGAAAACCTCGGCGAGAGCCTTAGGCGTATTGAAGTCATCAGCGAGCGCCCCCTTGAAAGCGGTCACTCGGGAGGCCAGGGAGGGGTCGCCGGGCCCTCCCCGCTGTTTGCCCGCCGACCCCTCCCTGGCCTCCCCTACCGGGTGCTCTCTGAAGAAGTTCCGCAACCGCTCAACGCGGGCAACCGCTTCCTCCATCTGCCCCTCGCCAAAAGCCAGCGGCTGCCGGTAATGCCCAGAGATCAGATAGGCGACAACCGCCTCGCGCCCGTAAGCATCGAGCGCCGTCGAAAGCTGAAAGATGTTGCCCTCCGATTTCGACATCTTCGCCGCCTCGGTCTCGATCATCCCGTTGTGCATCCAGATCCGGGCGAAGGGACGGCCGGCGCCCTCCGACTGGGCAATCTCGTTCTCGTGGTGGGGGAAGACGAGGTCCGAGCCGCCGCCGTGGATCGCGAAGCTCGCGCCCAGCTCCCGCTCGGCCATCACCGAGCACTCGATGTGCCAGGCGGGCCGGCCGGGGCCCCAGGGTGAGTCCCATCTGCTGTCCTCGTCGGGCTTGTGCGCCTTCCAGAGGGCGAAGTCGAGCCGGTCCTCCTTCAGCGAGGCTGAGCCGGCGTCCTCGCCCTGGTCCATGTCCTCGGGACGGCGGTTGGAGAGCTTGCCGTAGTCGCCGAAGCTCCGCACCCGGAAATAGACGTCGCCGCCCGACTCGTAAGCGTGGCCGCTCGCGACCAGCTCGGCGATCAAGACAACGATCCCCTCGACCGTCTCGCTCGCCAGCGGCTCGGCGTCGGGCCGTCCCACCCCGAGCCGGTCGGTGTCCTCGACGTAGGCGGCGGTCATCTCCGCCGCGAACTCGGCCGAGCCCTTGCCCGCCGCCCGGGCGGCGACGTAGATCTTGTCGTTGATATCGGTGACGTTGACGACCAGCTTCGGCCGGTAGCCCTCCGAGCGCAGGAAGCGGGCGAACAGCGAGAAGACGACGAAAGGCCGCGCGTTGCCGATGTGGATACGGCTGTAGACGGTCGGCCCGCAGGCGTAGATCCCGACCTCCGAGCCAGGCTCGAGCTGGCGCAGCTCGCCGCTCAGCGTGTCCTTGATCCTCACCTCGCGCATTGCGCAGGCGAGGTTAGATCAAAAAGTCCGGTAACCGGCGGTCGAGGCTTTGGACTCTTCGTCGCGCAGCCACGAGGGGGCGATCTCCTCGGCGGCCGCCCGCGCCTGGCGCCGGGCTTTGCCGACGCTGGCCTTGATCTCGTCCTCGGTGGCCTCGCGGACCCGCTCCTCGCGCTTTTGCGCCTGGACCCGGATCCGGTCCGACTCGACCCGCAGCTGGTCCTCGGCGCGGGCGCGGGCCGCCTCCTCCGCCTCCCGTTCGACTTTCTCGAGCAGCCGCTGGACGCTCTCCTCGGCTTCGCGCCGCACGTCCTCGGTCCCGGCCATCACCCGTTTCTCGATTTCGGTCTCCAGCTTCACCGCTGCCTCGTGCGACTCGGCGGCTGCGGCTTCGGCGTCGGCCGCACGCTGCTCGGCGGCGGCGATGCGCTTGTCGGCCTCAGCCTGGATCCGCTGACGCGCCTCCTCGACGATGACCTTGGACTCGATCTCGACCGCCTGGCGCGCCTCGGCGCTCGCGGCCTCGGCCCCGGCCTTCGCTTCGGCAGCTGAGCGCTCCGCCGCCTCGCGAGCCTTCGAAGTCTGGGCGACGATCTCCTCCCGCTCGGCCTGCGAGCGCCGCTGCAGCTCCTCGAAGGACCTCTCGGCCCGGTCGCGCGAGGCCTCGGCGGCGGCAATGCGGGACTCAGCTTCGGTCCGGGCCCGGCGCTCGGCGGCGATCCGCTCACGAGCCTCGGCGGAGATCTTTCGCAGCGTCAGCATCGCCCCCTCTTTGACCTGACCCTTGACCGCCTCCGCCCGCTCTTCAGCAGCGGCAACGCGTCCCTCGCTGACCCGCACCCACTCGAGCGCCTGGTCGGCAACGCCGCGCATGGCACGCGTCGCCTCGCCGACCTGCTCCAAGTGCCTAGCGGGCTCGCTCATTCCCGCGCAACCTACTACCAGCGCCGGAAGCTCCCTTGACCCTGAGCCGAAGAGCCCGCAATTTACGACGGCCTCGAGCTGGAGCCGGGAGAGTGCCTCCCCGGACCCTCCCCGCTGTTGTCCGGGGAGGCACTCTCCCGGCTCCCCGGACTAAGCAGACGGTTGAGTATCGCGAGCGCGCAGGTCCTTCTTCAAGACCTTGCCAGTCGCATTCCGCGGCAGCTCATCCAGGAACTCGATATCCCTAGGGCTCTTGTAGGAGGCCAGATGCGTCTTCACATGCGCGGTCAGGACCCCGGCATCGACCTCCACCCCGCCCCGGATCACGACGAAGGCCTTCAGCCGCTGACCGAACTCGTCGTCCTCGACGCCGATCACCGCCACCTCCTCGACCGCGTCATGGTCAGCGAGCAGGTCCTCGACCTCGCGCGGGAAGACGTTCTCGCCGCCGGAGACGATCATCTCGTCGTCGCGGCCGTCGATGAAGAGCCGGCCCTCGGAGTCGAAGTGGCCGACGTCGCCGCTCGAGTAGAGGCCGTCGATGATCTCCTTGCCGCCGCCGCCGGTATAGCCCTCGAAGGCCATCTCGTTGCCGACGAAGATGCGGCCGACCTCGCCCCGCGCCACCTCCTTGCCGTGCTCGTCGTAGAGGCAGATCTTGGTCCCGCGCGGCGGCTTGCCGGCGGTGCCGGGGGCGGCGCGCAGGTCTTCCGGGGTGGCGACCGTCGCGTAGGCGACCTCGGTCGAGCCGTAGAGGTTGTAGACGTTGTCGCCGAAGCGGTCCATCCACTCGATCGCCAGCTCGCCGGGCAGCGCCGAACCCGAGAGCGAGGTGATCCGCAGCGAGGGCAGGCTGTAGCGCTCGAGTACCTCGTCGGGAAGGGTGAGGATGCGCTGGATCATCACCGGCACCGCGGCGAGGACATCGGCGCGGCTCTGCTCGACCGCCTTCAGGGTCTCCTCCGGGTCGAAGCGGCGGCGCAGGACCATCGTCGAGCCGGTCGGCAGGCTCATCACGAAGTGGAAGAAGCCCCAGGAGTGGAAGAGCGGCGCCGCGATCATCATCGTCATCCCGGTGCGGAAGGGGATCTTGTCGATCAGCGAGGCGATCGCCATCAGCCCGTCGGGGCTGGAGCGCTGGGCGCCCTTCGGGGTGCCGGTGGTGCCGGAGGTGAGAATCACGAATTTGGGCTTCTCGGGCGGCGGCTTGTGGTCGGAGTCGTCGCCGGCGGCGATCAGGCTCTCCAGGGTCGGCTCGTCGGTCTCGCCGTCGCACCAGCCGACGATCCGCTGCACCGATTCGTCAACGCCGGCGAGCAGGTCCTCGAACTCCTCGTCGTATACGAGCGCCTTCGGCCCCTCGCGCCGCGTCACCTCGGCCAGCTGCGGCCCGGCGAACATCGTGTTCAGGTAGAGCGCGCTGGCGCCGAGCTTGGCCGCGGCCAGCGTCGCCTCGACGAAGCCGCGGTGGTTGCGGCACATGATCCCGAGCCCGTCGCCGGGGCCGATCCCCATTCCGGCGAGCGAGTGGGCGAGCGCGTTGGAGCGCAGGTGCAGCCGCTCCCAGCTGAGGGCGCCGCGCTCGTCGACGATCGCCAGCTCGTGCGGGTGGTGGATCGCCGCGGTCGTGACGCCGAGGGCCGGGGAGGCGCCCCAGCGGATGAAGGCGCTGCCGATCTTCATCGCCTTGTCCGGGCGCATCGGCGTCAGGATCCCGGCCTCGCGCAGGGTCCTGACCTCGAAGATCGAGTCGGAGATCGAGGCCCTGAGGCCGGCCGCGCTCAATATCGAGTCCGCCATCCCGGTCGCAAGCCTATTCGGTATCGACGCTCGCCACGGCCATGCAGGCGATCCCCTCGCCGCGGCCGATGAAGCCCATGCCCTCGTTGCTGGTTGCCTTGACGCTGACCCGGGCCGAGGTCGCCTCGGCGAGTGTCCGTTCCATCTCCGCCTTGTAGGGGCCGAGGCGCGGCTGCTCGCAGATCAGGGTCGCGTCGATGTTGACGATCGGGCCGGCGATCGTCCCCACCACGGTGCGCAGCAGGTCGATCGAGTCGGCGTCCTTCCAGGCCGGGTCGTCGTCGGGGAACATCGTGCCGATGTCGCCACCGCCGCAGGCGCCGAGCAGGGCGTCGATCACCGCGTGGGTGAGGACGTCGGCGTCGGAGTGGCCCTCCAGGCCCTGGTCGTGCTCGATCTCGACCCCGCCGAGGACGAGGCGGCGGCCGCTGGCGAAGCGATGGCTGTCGTAGCCGAGGCCGACCATGCTCAGCCGACGCGGCTGCCCAGCGGGGCCGAGCTCCGCCGGCGCTGCTCGAAGACGCATATCTCGTCTATTCCCAGTTCCCCGAGAAAGTCCACCGCCCGGTCGTATTCGAAGCCGACCTGCTCGGGCAGGTGGGCGTCGGAGGAGAGCGCGAAGGAGGCTCCCGCCTCGACGCACATCTCGGCGAACTGGCGCGAGGGATAGAGCTCGCCGACGGGCTTGCGCAGCCCCGCCGTGGAGACCTCGACCGCGATCCCGCTCTCGGCGATCGCCTCCACCGCCGGCTCGTAGAAGGCGCGCAGGTCGCGGTCGGGCAGCGGCCGCGAACGGCCCCAGACCTTGACCAGGTCGGGGTGGGCGAGGATGTCGAAGAGGCCGGAGCGGGCGCAGGCGGCAAGCGCCTCGAAGTAGCGGCGCCAGATCTCGTCGGCGTTGCCGCCGCCCTCCCAGACGTCGAAGCCGTCGTGGTCGACGGCAGCGTCGCCCTCGCCGACGAAGTGAACCGAGCCGACGACGTAGTCGAAGTCGCGCGCCTGAAGGAGGGTGGCGATCCGCTCCTCGGCGCCAGGGACGTAGTCGCACTCGATCCCGAGCCGCAGCGGCGTGCCGCGGACGAACTCGCAGTAGGCGTCGATGTCGTCAACCGCGTTCTCGACCCAGAGCGGGTGGGTCCAGAGGTCGAGCGCCTGGCGGAAGCGGTAGACGTGCTCGGAGACGCCCAGCTCCTCGATCCCGGCGGCCTCCGCGGCGGCGAGGTAGCGCTCGACGTTCTCGGCGGTGAAGTAGCGCTCGAAGGTGGTGCCCTCCTCGTCCGGGCGCAGGTGCAGGTGGTAGTCGGTGAGCATGGAAGCGAGCATAAACTTCGCGCCGAATGCGCCGTCAGCTCCTGCTCCTCCTGCTCGCCTTCCTCGGCGGAGCCGCGTTCGCCCTCCTGGTCGGGGCGAAGAACCTCGGCACCGCTCTCGGGGTCGGCCAGGTCTGCTTCGCCGCGATGCTGGTCTACGTGCTGCTGCGCGACTAGGAGTTGGCCTAGCCGCCGGCGCGTTCGGCCAGCAGCAGCTGGGCGACGCGCAGGTCGAGCGGCGTCGTCACCTTCAGGTTCTGCTCGGCGACGGGATGGATCAGGACGGTGCCACCGTCCCACTCCACGAGCATCGCCTCGTCGGTCGCCTCATCCGGCCGCTCGGCAGCCGCCAGCGCCTCGCGCAACGAGGCCGTGCGGAAGACCTGAGGCGTCTGCGCCGCCCAGAGCTCGCTCCGATCCTCAGTCCCTTCAACCGCGAGTGGTCGATTCGGCACCGTATCGGTGCTCAATTGCCCACTGGAATTCTTGACCGTCCGCTTGATCGTGTCGGTTACCGGTGCAGCGGCGATCACGCCCGCGGCCTCCGGCGCCGCGTCGAGGTCGTCGGCCAGGGCTCCGACCAGCTCCGGCGTCAGCAGGGGCCGGGCGGCGTCGTGGACCGCGACGTACTCGGTCCCCACCGCCTCGAGCGCATTGGCGACCGACTGCGCCCTGGTGGACCCGCCCGGGACGACGCCCAGGTCTTGGCCCCCAAGCTCGCCGCCGTGGCCCGGCGGCGCCGCGACGACGATCGAGCGCACCCGCTCGCAGGCCCGGAAGGCCTCGATCGACCACTCGACCATCGCCCTGCCGGCGACGGGCACGAAGGCCTTCGGACCGCCGGCTCCGAGGCGCTCTCCGGAGCCGGCGGCCGCGATGACCGCGGTTACTGCACTACGCGGTGGCAGTGGCGGCGAAACGCTCCTCGAGGAGCGAGTCGAGGTATTCCTCGGCGCCGTCCTCGTCTTTGTCGAGCGCGTACATGAACTCCGAGGCGAGGATCTTCTTCGCCCGGGTGTACATCTGCTTCTCGCCCGTGGAGAGACCCTTTTCCATCTCGCGGATCGCGAGGTTGCGGACTACCTCGGCCAGCTCGAAGACATCACCGGTCTTGATCTTCTCGCGGTTGTACTTGAAGCGCCGGTTCCAGTTCTTCGGCATCTCCGATACCTCGTCGGTGAGGACGTCGGTGACCTGCTTGATTTCTTCCTCGTCGATGATGCGCCGCAAGCCCGCTTTGCCGGCGTTTTCGCAGGGCACCATCACGGTCAGTTCGTTGTGGAGGATCTTGATCGTCAGGTACTCACGCTTCTCGCCCATCAGCTCACGGGTCTCTTTGGTCATCACCAGGCCCGCGCCGTGGTGCGGATAAACGACCTTGTCGCCCTCCTCGAAGTCGCAGACGTATTCAACGTCCTCGAAGACAGCCTCCACAGTGGCCTCGTCTAGCTCGGAAATCGGTGACTCCTTTCGTTTGTTGACGGCGGGTGGCCGTCAGCTCTGCAAGTACCGGTCGACCAGATCGACCTCTTGGAGCCGGCGCAGGCCCTCGCGGATGTCTTTGGCTCTGGCAGAGCCGACTCCGTCGACGGCGGCGAGGTCGGCATCGGTGGCCGCAAGGACCTCCTCCAACCCGCCCAGCTCGTGGGTGATCTTCTGGACGACAAGCTTTGGAATGCGCGGGACCCGGCCCAACACCCGGTATCCACGAGGACCGACTGGGAAATCCAGGGTGTTGACCTTGCGGTCGTAGCCGAGCAGCTCGGCGAGACGACCGAAGTCGAGCACGTCCTGGTGGGGCATCCGGCCCAGCGCCTGCAGGACGGCGGTCAGGTTCCCCTCGGAGTCTTCGACGCTGTAGTCGCGGATCAGCGCCGTCTTGTCAGCGGCGACGCCGACCATCGTCTCCTCCAGCTGCATCTCGATCAGGCGGCCCTCGGTGCCGAGCTCGACGATGTAGCGCTCGACCTCGACCGCCATCCGGGTCACCAGCTCGGAGCGCTGGAGGACCGAGAGGGCATCGTGGAGAACGACGCCGCCGTCGAACTCGAGCTGGGTCAACCGCGCCGAGACCTGGTCGAGGCGCTGGCGGTACTTCTCCAGCGTCGCCAGGCCCTGGTTCGCCTTCGCCAGCACGGCGGGGATGTCCTGAAGGATGTACTTGGTCCCCTCGACGTAGAGGGAGACGACGTCGCGGCGCTGGGAGATCGCGATCACCAGCGCCGTCGTCTGTTTGGAGACGCGCTCGGCGGTGCGGTGCCGGGTGCCGGTCTCCGAGCTGAGGATCGTCGGATCCGGCATCAGCTGCACGTTGGCCCAGGCGATCTTCGTCGCCTCTCCGTTGAGCACGATCGCCCCGTCCATCTTCGCCACCTGGTAGAGCATCGCCGGGCTGTAGTCGACGTCGAGCTTGATCCCGCCCGAGAGCAGGTGGGAGATGTCGTCCAAGTCGCCGACGACGAGCAACCCGCCCGTCCGCGAGTGGACGATGTTGTCGATTCCCTCACGCAGAGCGCCGCCCGGCGCGACCACATCGAGAGCTCTGAGTAACCGGGGGTCTTGGCGTTCTGAAAGCTCTTGAAGCTCATCCCCAGGCAAAGCAGGCATCGCCAGAGAGGATGGCAGAAACCGCTCTGCAATGCGGTCTGCCTGATTCCTAGTGGACAGGTCGGAATAGCGTTTGTCAAGCGCGGCTAAAGATGGAAGCGGCGGTGGCGCGGATCGCGGTGTGACGAGTTTCTCCGTATCCCGCACGCAGGCTCTCGCCGACGTCTCACGCCGAGACCGCAAAAACCCTCCCTCGAGAAGGGCTTTTGCGGTCTCGCGAATCAGTAAGTGGCGACGAGGTCGCGCTCGGGGTCGATGCCCCAGCGGGTGCCCACGACGGTGAGGTCTTCAGTCAGGGGCCAGCGGTCGGGGCGCTCTTCACCTTCGTGTTCGGGGCTGGCGCCCTTGAGGGACATCGAGCCGGTGTTGTCGCCGACCTTGCGGATCTCGGCTACGTCCTCTGGGCTGAGGCGCTGCTCGGTGGGCATCTTTGCCAGTTCCAGCCGCTTGGCCTCGATCGGGCAGGCCTCGGGGCCGATCTCCTGGATCAAGGTCGGCGCAACCGACTCGACCGCGGGATGGGCGAGGTTCCACTGGCAGGCGAGCTGGATCGGGGTCAGCTTCGCCCGTTCGGCGATCGGCAGCAGGCGCTCGAGCTTTTCGACCCCGGCCTCGATCCAGCCCTCGGGGCGGAAGGAGCGGTGGTCGAATTCGGCCAGCTCCATCCCGGGCCGCAGGTCGCCCCAGAAGAGGCCGCCGTAGTCGACGACCCGGGTCAGGACCTTGACCTCGTGCCGCGCGGCGGCGTCGAGGCAGAGCTCGCCGGGCCAGGGCTCGAGCGGGTTGAGGATGATCATCGCCCAGTCGATCCGATCGCCGAAGCGCTCCAGGCAGGAGATCAGGTCGAGGGTGAAGCCGTTGGCGGGGCCGGGAGCGACGCCGATCCGCGCCGTCAAGCCCGCCTCGCGCAGCGCCGCCATCCCGTCCCAGACGACCTCGCTGGAGTAGCCGACGCGGTCGGGGTTGTGGAGCAGCAGCAGGTCGAAGCGCTCGGCGCCGATCCGCTCGAGGCTCTTCTCGGTCGCCATCCGCAGGTAGTCCACGTACTCGTCAGGTCCGCGCAGCCGCGGGTCGGTGAAGCGTGGGAACCCTTTCGGCCCTTCCCGCTCGCCCTCGTAGAAGTCGTGGCCGACGGCGCCGATCAGGCTGTACTCCTTGCGCGGCACGCCCGTCAGCGCCCGCCCCAGGACCTGGTCCGCCTCACCCTGGCCGTAGGCGTCGGCGGTGAGGACCGTGTCAATCCCGTCGCCGGGTCGGAGCAGCGCCTCCAGCCGCTCCTCCTCGATCGCCTCGCCGAAGTGGAGGAACCGCCCTCCGCTCCAGGTGCCGATCGCGGCCCGGCCCGGCTCTCTCACGCGATCTGCTCCGTCAGGACTCGGTGTCGCCGACGCCGTCGGGGCTCTCGCCCTCCGGCCCGGGCTCGCCGTCGTCGTCCTTCTTCGCCCCGACGCCGACCTTCTCGCGCTTGGGCTTTTCGACGGCTTTCGCCTTCGGCTTCTTCGGGGCGATGATCTCGAGGCTGAGCGGTTTGTCCTCCTCGTCGCCGCTCTCGTCGCGGGAGACCATCACCGTCGAGCCGGGGGCCATCTCGCCCTGGCGCAGGACTTCGTCGGCCAGCGGGTCCTCGACGTAGCGCTGGATCGCGCGGCGCAGCGGACGGGCTCCCATCGAGGGATCCCAGCCTTTGTCGACCAGCAGTTCCTTCGCCTCGTCGGTCAGCTCCAGCTGCAGTTCGTGCTCGGCGACCTGGACGCGGACGCGAGCGATCATCAGGTCGATGATCTCTTTGACCTCGTCCTTGGCGAGCTTGTGGAAGACGATCACCTCGTCGATCCGGTTGAGGAACTCCGGCCGGAAGACTTTTTTCAGGTCGCTCATGATCCGGTTCTTCATGTCGCCATACGACATCCCGGTCTCGTCGGCGACGGTGAACCCGATCGAGGTGTTCTTCGAGATCTCCGAGGCGCCGATGTTCGAGGTCATGATCACGATCGCGTTGCGGAAGTCCACGGTGCGACCCTGGGCGTCGGTGAGGCGCCCGTCCTCGAGGATCTGCAGGAGGATGTTGAAGACGTCCGGGTGGGCCTTCTCGATCTCGTCGAGCAGCAGCACCGAGTAGGGCTTGCGGCGCACGGCCTCGGTCAGCTGGCCGCCCTCGTCGTAGCCGATGTAGCCCGGAGGCGAGCCGACCAGGCGGCTGACCGCGTGCTTCTCCATGTACTCGGACATGTCGATCCGGATCATCGCCTCCTCGTCGCCGAAGAGGAAATCGGCGAGGGTGCGGGCGAGCTCGGTCTTGCCGACCCCGGAGGG
>DATFQO010000009.1:0-48832 GCA_035264245.1 Solirubrobacterales bacterium | reverse complement strand
GCTCCAGGACGGCGACCTCGCCGCTCTGACCGTTGACCGCCACGGCGATCGGCTTGGCGCCTTCCGCCAGCGGCAGCGCTCCCTGTGCAGCGCCGGCGGCGGACATCTGCTCCAGTCGGGGGCGGCCGAAGTCGGTGACGTAGATCGTGCCGGTGGGGCCGACGGCAAGACTCCCGGCATGTTCGAACGTCCCAGCCTGGGTGTCAGACCCGTCGAAGGTCGAGAGGACGGCACCGGTGGCGCTGTCCAAGCGGTACACAGTTTCGTTGAGATCGGCTACGAGAACGTCGTGGGTGACCGGATCCACACTGATTCCGCCGGCGGGCGAAACCGGGGGAGAGAAGGTGTTGTCAAGCGAGTAGGTCGGGGTGGGGGCACCGTCGGACAGCCACTTCGTGACCCCACCGAAGAAGCCTTCGACGATGTACAACGACCCGTTCGACGGGTCACTGGCGAGGTTCGTACCGAACCCAGACCCCATGAACGTCGTCAGCGGCACGCCCCCGAGCGTCGCGTCGGGCGCGTAGACCGAGACAGAACAGCAGTCGGGGCTGCCCGCCTCCGCGACCAAGATATTTCCAGTGCTGGCCTCGACCGTCACGCCGTTGTAGGCAGGGCCAGTGCCGCTGTTCAGACCGTCGCCGAAGCTGGTGTAGTAGGCATACGAATCGATCGGCGCCGCGGCGTTCGCCATCGGGGCAACAAGGACGAGTGAGCTGAGGATCGCGAGGGCGAGCATGGTGACGAGCGCTCGCCCGTGGAGGTACCGCCGATCGATGCCGTCCACGGTCGCTGCCCCAAGGGATGCCTTCGGGTGGCTTTTCAACCCAGTCTCACTTTCTATCGCGACCACTTCCGCCCCTGCGGAGGTCGGTCATATCTCCCAACTCCCAGCTACGTTTCCGAACTTAGCAGACAACTGTGTTTACTAGAAGAGGTCCACTACCTCATTTCGGGGCTTCTCAAATCAGCGCGGCCGGTCGAGCCCGAGCTCGATCACGCGGGCGGCGATCTGCCTTGGGCGATCGCGCCCGGCGTCGCCGGTGACGTTGAGCTTGGCGGCGAGGGCGTCGAGGCGGCGCTGGGCAGTGCGCTCGGAGACGTGGAGCTCGGCGGCGATCTCGGCGCGGGTGGCAGGGCGGCCGGCGAAGGCGCCCTCGCTGCGGTACGGGGCGACGAGGGCGGCGGCGGTCGCGCGCTCCTCCTCAGTCAGGGCGACGGATGGCTCACTGCTGGCGACCGTAGCCCCGATCGGCGTAACCGATCCGGTCTTCACTTCCAGCCGGTAGTCGCCGACGATCAGCGTGTCGCCGTCCCGCAGGCGCCGCGGCCGATCCAGCGGCTCACCGTTCAGCGCCGTCCCGTTGCGGCTGTCGAGATCGGTAGCCATCAGCACGTCACCCCGCCGCTCGATCTCCAGGTGGTTCCACGAAACGGCCTCGTCCTCGAGCACGACATCGGCCTCGGGCGCCCGCCCAACAACGGTCCGCGCCTCACTCAACCCCACAGAGTGAGGCGCCTCACCACTAGCTGAGATCCATAGGCGTGGCTCCATCGCGCCGAGGATAGATAGATGGACGGCCTCTCTCGCGGGTGGCGACGATCGGGAGGACTCTCCCGACAGGGAGAGCCCCCGATCGGAGACAGGACCCGCGAGCCGAGCGCCCCCGTCCCTAAACCAAAGACCTAGTACCGATAGTGATCAGGCTTGAACGGCCCCTCGACCGGCACCCCGAGGTAAGAGGACTGCTCGGGGCTCAGCTCGGTCAGCTCGACGCCCAGCGCCGCCAGGTGCAGGCGGGCGACCTTCTCGTCGAGGTGCTTGGGCAGCACGTAGACGCCCGGCTCGCCGCCGTATTTGTCCTCGCGCTTGCCGAAGAGCTCGATCTGAGCGATCACCTGGTTGGTGAAGGAGTTCGACATCACGAAGCTCGGGTGCCCGGTCGCGTTGCCGAGGTTCAGCAGCCGGCCTTCGGAGAGGACGATGATCGCGCTGCCGCCGGGGAACTTCCACTCGTCCACCTGCGGCTTGATCTCGATCCGCTCGGCGTCTGACTCTTCCAGCGCCGCCATCTCGATCTCGTTGTCGAAGTGGCCGATGTTGCCGACGATCGCGTTGTGCTTCATCCGCCGCATGTGGCCGAGGGTGATGATGTCCTTGTTGCCGGTGGCGGTGACGAAGATGTCGGCGGTCTCGACGACTTCGTCGAGG
Organism: Solirubrobacterales bacterium; assembly: GCA_035264245.1. GTDB lineage: Bacteria > Actinomycetota > Thermoleophilia > Solirubrobacterales > 70-9 > VAYN01. Next base: position 46,620 of record DATFQO010000009.1, on the reverse strand, counting down.
GTCCGCACCTCGTAGCCCTCCATCGCCGCCTGCAGGGCGCAGATCGGGTCGATCTCGGTGACGATCACCCGCGCGCCCTGGCCGCGCAGCGAGGAGGCGCAGCCCTTGCCGACGTCGCCGTAGCCGCAGATGACCGCGACCTTGCCGCCGATCATCACGTCGGTGCCGCGGTTGATCCCGTCGACCAGCGAGTGGCGGCAGCCGTAGAGGTTGTCGAACTTGGACTTGGTGACCGAGTCGTTGACGTTGATCGCCGGGAAGAGCAGGTCCCCGGTCTCGGCCAGCTGGTAGAGCCGGTGGACGCCGGTCGTGGTCTCCTCGGTGACGCCCTTGATGTCGGCGGCGATCTTGGTCCAGCGCTGGGGGTCCTCGGAGAGCGAGCGCTGCAGCGTCTGCAGGACGATCTTGAACTCCTCCGATTCGGCCGAGGCGGGGTCCGGGACCGATCCGGCCTTCTCGAACTCGACGCCCTTGTGGACGAGCAGGGTCGCGTCGCCGCCGTCGTCGAGGATCATGTTCGGGCCCTTGCCGTCAGGCCAGTCGAGCGCCTGCTCGGTGCACCACCAGTACTCCTCCAACGTCTCGCCTTTCCAGGCGTAGACCGGGATGCCGGCGGCGGCGATCGCGGCGGCGGCGTGGTCCTGGGTGCTGAAGATGTTGCAGCTGGCCCAGCGCACCTCGGCGCCGAGCGCGATCAGGGTCTCGATCAGGACCGCGGTCTGGATCGTCATGTGGAGCGAGCCGGTGATGCGCGCGCCTTTCAGCGGCTGCGTCGCGCCGTACTCCTCCCGGGTCTGCATCAGACCGGGCATCTCGACCTCGGCGAGGGAGATCTCCTTGCGGCCGAAATCGGCGAGGCCGATGTCGGCGACCTTGTAATCCTGGGTGTCGGTGGCGGTTGCCGTGCTTGAAGTCATTTGGGCAATGTAGCGTGCCGGTCGTGAGCTCGGCAGACACGGAGAAGCGCCTTGCCGCTGAGGCGGCGGCGGAGCTGGTGGAGAGCGGAATGAGGGTCGGTTTGGGGACCGGCTCGACCGTCGCCCACCTGCTGCCGGCGATCGCCCGCCGCGGGCTGGAGGGAATCCGCTGCGTCGCGACCTCGGTCGCGACTGAGGAACAGGCGCGCGAGCTGGGGATACCGGTCGAAGAATTCGACAGCCTGACCCGGCTCGACATCGCGATCGACGGCACCGACGAGGTGACGCCCGACGGCTGGCTGATCAAGGGCGGCGGCGGCGCCCACCTGCGCGAGAAGATCGTCGCCGCGGCGGCCGCGCGCTTCGTCGTCATCGGCGACTCGAGCAAGCCGGTCGACGCGCTGCGCGGGCCGGTGCCGCTGGAGCTGTTCGGCTTCGGCGCCGCCTCGACCCTGGAGCGGCTCGGACCTGAGGTCGAGCCGCGGGACGCTCCGCGCAGCCCCGATGGCGGCGTCATCGCCGACTACCGCGGCGGCGAGCTGGACAATCCGGCGGCGCTTGCTGCGCGGCTGGAGGCCGATCCCGGCGTCGCCGCCCACGGTCTTTTCCCCCCGGATATGTTGAGCGAGGTTTTCGTCGCCAGGGGGGACGCCGTCGACCGCACCACCTTCAGTTGAGCCAAAGGAGCCTCCCTCGATGACCGACTTCAGCCGGCTGGACGTCGCCGGCCGGATCGCCACCCCCGACGACTCCGACTGGGATCAGGCACGGATGGCCTGGAACCTCGCCGCCGACCAGCGTCCGAGCGCCGTCGCCTTTGTTGAGAGCGGTGACGACATCGCCGCGGTGGTGCGCTTAGCCGCCGAGAACGACCTGCGCGTCTCCGGTCAGTCGACCGGCCACGGCGGATCGAAGCCCACCACGACCGCCTGCACGAGGCGATGGAGCCCTGGGCGGCGGACGGGGGCTACTTCAACTTCGCCGAGCGCCCCTGCGACGCCGACGCGATCCTCCCGCCCGAGACCTGCGCCCGCCTCGCCGAGGTGAAGCGCAATTGGGACCCCAACGGCCGCATCGTCGGCAGCCACGCTGTCTCCCTGGATTCAGCTGCTTAAGCCAAATAAACCGGTTTTCGTCTTGATAGTGGTACTCTTTACCCACTATGGCCTACGTTGTGGCGACGAAGCCAGGGCGTTTCGAGGTGCGGGAGTCGGCAAGCACCGCCAGCGGGCCGCGTAGTCGCACGCTGGCTAGCTTTCGTGAGCTGACCGACGAGGTCGTTCAGAAAGTTCGAGAACGGGCCGACAAGCCGCCCACCGCCGAGGAGCTGACCCGCTCGGCGCTCAAGGCCGGGGCGCCGGTTCGCGGCCCCGAGTTGGACCAGGCGGCACGGGCAACGCTGCGGCTGATGGCCAGCGGTGGGCGCCCGGACCCGATGCTGCGCCGGCTGCTGCTCGACGCCCTCTCGGACGATGACCGGAGCGACCGGCCGGCCGATCCGAAGGCCCGGGTCTCCGACGCTGCGCGATCTGCGACTCAGTGGGTCGGCGTCGGAGCCGAGGAGCGCGGCAATGCCCTGCGCGAACTGCTCGATCTGGCGGACGCCCTGCCAGTCAGGCTGCGCCCGCACGAGATCGGCTTCCCACGACTGAAATCGGCCTAGCGTGGCCGAACGGCAGCCCGAGTACCCCCGCCGCCCCGAGGACGCACCCTCGCTGCCGGACAAGGTGACGGCGATTCACCAAGCACTCGACAAGGCCAAGGTCCCCCACGCGATCGGCGGCGCCCTTGCCCTCGCCTATTACGCGGAGCCACGGGCAACGATCGACGTCGACATCAACGTCTTCGTCCACACCGACGAATGGCCCGCGATTCGCGACACGCTGGCGCCGCTCGGAGTCGACGTCGAGGCCGACGAGAGGGAGCTGGGACGGGACGGGCAGGTGCGTATCTGGTGGGACCGAAACCCAGTCGACCTCTTCTTCTCCTACGACCCCTTCCACGACGAGATGCGCCGCGGCGCCCGCAAGGTCCCCTTCAACGGCACCACGATCCCCATCCTCGGCCCCGAGCACCTCGCCGTCTGCAAGGCGATGTTCGACCGCCCGAAGGACTGGCTCGACATCGAGCAGATGCTCGTCGCCACCTCTCCCCTCAATGTCAAGGAGATCAGGGGGTGGCTGGAGCGGATGGTCGGCAAGGACGACCCGAGAATGGGCAGGCTGCTCGAGGTCGAGTCAAGCCTCGCCGGCGACTAGGCGACAGCCGCTTCGTCGGCGATCACGATCATGTTCTCATTGCGCACCCTGCCCGCTGGGATCGAGTCGTCGCCAGCGAGCAGCTTCTGCAGGGGCTCGCGCTTGTCGGGGCCGGTGACGAGCCAGACGATGCGGCGGGCGTCGTTCAGCGCTGAATAGGTGAGGGTCATGCGCAGGTGGTCCTGGTAGGGCTTGGCGGTCATCGCGACGCGGCGGTCGCTGACCTCGAGCACCGGGTCGCCGGCGACGAGCGAGGCGGTGTGGCCGTCGGGGCCGAGGCCGAGGTGGACGAGGTCGAAGCGCTCGGGCAGGGTGGCTTCGTACTCCCGGGCGGCGTTGCCCAGATCGCGCTGGGTGACGGGCATCGGCCGCAGCGCCGCCTGGTGGTCCATCGAGAGCCCGAGGACCATGTGGGTCAGGTTGCGCGCCGGGTCTCCAGGCGCGGCCACCCGCTCGTCGACCTGGAACAGCTCGGTCTTTTCCCACGGCATCTCCTCCAGTTCGCCGAGGATCGCCAGCATCGCCCAGGGCGAGCGGCCGCCGCTCATCGCCAGCGCGAATGTGGCCCGCTCGACGACGGCCTGGTCGCCGGCGGCCGCGATCAGCTCGGCGGCGCGGCGCGAGGCCGCCTTTTCGTCGCCGGCGACCTCGAGCTCGATCGGCACCTCAGCTCGCCTTCTCGTCGTGGCCGCCGAACTGCTTGCGCATCGCCGAGAGGACCTTGTCGCCGAAGTCGCCGAGCCCGCGCGAGTAGAAGCGCTCGTGCAGGGCGGTGGTGAGGACCGGCGTCGGCACTCCCTCGTCGATCGCCGCGATCGCCGTCCAGCGGCCCTCGCCGGAGTCGGAGACGCGGCCACTGAACTCCTCGAGGCCGGCGGATTCCTGCAGCGCCGCCGCGGTCAGGTCGAGCAGCCAGGAGCCGATCACGCTGCCGCGGCGCCAGACCTCGGCGACCTCGGGCAGGTCGAGGTCGTACTGGTAGTACTCCGGGTGGTCGAGCGGCGCCGTCTCGGCGTCGGCCTCGCGCTTGGCCTTGCCGGCGTTGGCGTTCTTGAGGATGTTCAGCCCCTCGGCGTAGGCGGCCATCACCCCGTACTCGATCCCGTTGTGGACCATCTTCACGAAGTGGCCGGCGCCGTTCGGGCCGCAGTGGAGGTAGCCGTTCTCCGAAGGGGAGGGGTCGCCGGAGCGGCCCGGGGTGCGCTCGGCCGACTCGACCCCGGGAGCAAGGCTGGCGAAGATCGGGTCGAGCCGCTCGACTGCGCGATCGGGGCCGCCGATCATCAGGCAGTAGCCGCGATCGAGGCCGAAGACGCCGCCGCTGGTCCCGCAGTCGACGTAGTCGATCCCCTTCTCGCCCACCTTCTCGGCGCGGCGGATGTCGTCGCGGTAGTAGGAGTTGCCGCCGTCGACGATCGCGTCCCCCTGCTCCAGCACCGCGGCCACGTCCTCAACCGTCTGCTCGGTGATCTCCCCCGCCGGGACCATCACCCAGACCGAGCGCGGCGCGCTCAGCTTCGCGGCCATCTCCTCCAGCGAGGAGGCACCGGCCGCGCCATCGCCCTCCAGCTGGGAGACGGCGTCCGGGTTGAGGTCGTAGGCGACGATCTCGTGGCCGTCGCGCATCAGGCGCCGGGCCATGTTCGCTCCCATTCGGCCGAGGCCGACGATTCCGAGTTCCATGAGACCTCCAGGTAGGGGTGGGCGGCGCTGCCGCCGCATCGTACTTTCAGCGAGACCGCGCACGAGGTCGCATATCGGCTTCGTTTGCGGTCTCGGCACGAGGAGTGGATAGCCTGCGGCTGATGAGCGACGTGGCCGACGTGCTGGCGATCTTCGGGATCAGCGGCGACCTGGCGAAGAAAATGACCTTCCGGGCGCTCTACCACCTGGAGGAGCGGCGCAAGCTCGACTGCCCGATCGTCGGCGTCGCGATCGACGAGTGGGACGACGAGCAGCTGCGCCGGCACGCCCGCGACGCGATCGGCGCCACCGTCGCCGAGCCCGACGAGGACGTCTTCAGCCGCCTCGCGGCGCGGCTCAGCTACGTCCAGGGCGACTACGGCGATCCCGACACCTTCACCCGCGTCGGCAAGGCGCTCGGCGAGGCGAAGCGGCCGGTCTTCTATCTGGAGATCCCGCCCTCGCTGTTCGCGACCGTCGTCCAAGGCCTCGGCGGGGAGGGGCTGACCGAGAACGCCCACGTGGTGATCGAGAAGCCCTTCGGCCACGACCTCGAATCCGCGCGCAAGCTCAACTCCGAACTCTGCTCGGTCCTGCGCGAGGAGCAGATCCTCCGCATCGACCACTACCTCGGCAAGGAGCCGGTGATGGACATCACCTACCTGCGCTTCGCCAACGCGATCCTCGAGCCGGTCTGGAACCGCGAGCACGTCTCCCATGTGCAGATGACGATCGCCGAGGACTTCGGGGTCGACGACCGCGGGCGGTTCTACGACGCAGTCGGGGCGATGCGCGACGTGATCCAGAACCACGCCCTGCAGGTGCTGGGGATCGTGGGCATGGAGCCGCCGAGCGGCAACAGCCCCGACAGCGTCCGCGACAAGAAGCTCGAGTTCTTCAAGGCGATGTGCGCGGCCGACCCGGAGCGCTACGTGCGCGGGCAGTACGACGGCTTCCTCGACGTCGAGGACGTGGCGCCGGACTCGAAGACCGAGACCTACGCGGCAATCGAGCTCGCGGTTGACAACTGGCGCTGGGCGGGGGTGCCGTTCTTCGTCCGCGCCGGCAAGTGCCTGGCGGTCAAGGCGACTGAGGTGACCGTTTTCTTCAAGCGGCCGCCGCGGCTCGGCGTCGGGCGCGGCAAGACGCCGGAACCGAACCAGATGACGATCAGGATCGAGCCCGAACCCGGATCGCGGATCCGGCTCTACGCCAAGGAAGCCGGCAAGGAGGCCTTCCAGGCCGCCGACATGGAGGTCCTCTTCGAGCGGGTCAAGGGCGAGGATCCCGAGCCCTACGAGCGCCTGCTCGGCGATGCGATCGCCGGCAATCATCAGCTTTTCACCCGTCAGAGCTCGATCGAAGAGACCTGGCGGGTAGTACAGCCGCTGCTCGACCAACCGGGTCCGGTGCACGTCTACGAGCGGGGCACCTGGGGACCGGCCGAGGCCGAGAAGCTGGTCCACGGAACGGGCCAGTGGGCACAGCCGTGGCTGCCCGAGGGATCGCGGCACGACTGAATCCCTAGCGTCCTGGTAGGTTTTCGGGTGCCCTAATTAGGGTGGCCTAACACCAGTTCCCAGGACCCCTTGCCTCCGACCACCCAAATCACGCGGCGCCGCCTGCTGGCATCCGCCGGCGTGGGTGCTGCGGCCGTGGGGCTCGGGGCCGGGGGGTTAATGGCGGGCCATCAAAGCGCCGAAGCGAACGGCGAGGGAACCGGCAGCGTCCCCTTCTACGGCCCCCACCAGGCCGGGATCGGGACCGCCGCCCAGGACCGACTTCATTTCGCGGCCTTCGACCTGCTGAGCGAAGACCCGGCCGAGCTGCGCGAGCTGATGCGGGCCTGGACCGTGGCGGCTGCCGAAGCGACGGCGGGAGACATGATCGGCAGCGTCAACGAGGTGCCGCTGGCTCCACCCGAGGACACCGGCGAGACCGTCGGCCTCCTCCCCTCCCGGCTGACCGTCACCCTCGGCTTCGGCCCCAGCCTGTTCGAGAAGCCCGGCCTCGGCCTGGCGGCAAAGCGACCGGTGGCGCTGCGGCCGTTGCCGCCGCTGCCCGGCGACGAGCTTGACCCGACCGAAAGCGACGGCGACATCTGCGTCCAGGCCTGCTCCGACGACCCCCAGGTCGCCTTCCACGCCGTCCGCAACCTGGCCCGGATCGGCCGCGGCGTCGTCGCGATGCGCTGGTCGCAGCTCGGTTTCGGCCGCACCGCCACCACCAGCCGCGGCCAGGACACGCCGCGCAACCTGTTGGGGATGAAGGACGGCACCGCCAACATTCGTGCCGAGGACAGCGACGACATGGACCGCTTCGTCTGGGTCGGGAACGAGGGCCCGGCCTGGCTGCGCGGCGGCAGCTACCTGGTCACGCGCCGGATCCGGATGCTGCTCGAGATCTGGGACCGCGCTCCGCTGCGGGACCAGGAGCGGACGATCGGCCGCCACAAGTACAGCGGTGCGCCGCTCGGGGGGCGCGAGGAGTTCGAGCCGCTGCCGCTCGAGGCGGAGCGCAACGGCCATCCGCTGATCCCGCCCGACGCCCACGTCCGCCTCGCCTCCGCCAAGGAGAACGGCGGCGCCCGCATCCTCCGCCGCGGCTACTCCTTCACCGACGGCGTCGACGAGAGCCTCGGCGAGCTCGAAGCCGGGCTCTTCTTCATCAGCTTCCAGCGCGACCCCGGGCAGTTCGTCGCGATCCAGCGGCGGCTCGGCTCGCTGGACGCGCTCAACGAGTACATCAAGCACGTCGGCAGCGCCCTCTTCGCGGTGCCGCCCGGAGCTGAGTCAGGCGGCTACGTCGGCGAATCCCTACTCATCTGAGTGTGGTTGAGCTTTGGCGCTCTATAGGAGGCCAAAGCTCAACCACACCCGTGCCACCAGTCACAGAACAAAGGAGAAACACACCACATGCACCGAAAACTCGTCCGCATCGCGCTTTGCGCAGCGGTTGCCGGATCGCTTGCCCTGACCGCGACAGGTTGCGGCTCGAGTGAGGAGACCACCGCGACCGAGACGGAGCGGCAGAGCAGTCCCCAGGTCGAGGCCGTCGTCGCCGACTACCGCGACTACCTGCAGCAGAACGCCGACGAACTGGTCGCGACGACCGAACCGTTCGTCGCCGCCGTCGCCGCCGGCAACGTCGCCGAGGCGAAGGAGCTCTACGCGGCGCCGCGTATCCCCTACGAGCGGATCGAGCCGGTCGCCGACAGCTTCGGCGCCCTCGACCCGAAGATCGACGCCCGCGAGAACGACGTCGCCGCGGGCGAATTCGAAGGCTTCCACCGGATCGAGAAGGCGCTCTGGGAGGAAGGCACGACCGCGGGCATGGCGCCGGTCGCCGAGCAGTTGCAGCGCGACGTCGAAGCGCTCGCCGGGAAGGTGAAGGGCGTCGAACTGCAACCGGTTCAGATCGCCGAAGGCGCCAACGGCCTGCTGGGCGAGGTCTCAGCCTCGAAGATCACCGGAGAGGAGGAGCGCTACTCGCACATCGACCTGGTCGACTTCGAGGCCAACGTCGAAGGCTCCGAGGCTGCCTTCGAAGCGGTGAAGCCGCTGCTGGACGAAACCGACCGTGACCTCTCGGGTGGGATCGAAGCCGACTTCAAGATGGTCTTCAACTCGCTGGAGCCGTATCGGACTGCCGATGGGTTCGTGGCGTACACGGAGCTGACGAAGGCGGACACCAAGAAGCTGGCGGTGGCTATCGACACTGTGGCGGAGAAGCTGAGTTTGGTGCCGGCGGAGATCGCAGGGAGCGGATAGGGACGGGACCGCTCGGCCGGCGGGTCCTGTCTCCGATCGGGGGCTCCCCCTACCGGGGAGTCCTCCCGATCGTCGCCACCCGCCGGAGAGGTCGCAAAGTCCGGGGCACGGAGCTAGGTGCTGCCGGAGGGGCGCCTAAGGTTGCTCGTCTATGTCCGAGGTCGGGAAAAGAGCTGACGATCTGCTGCGCGAGCTGGGGTACGAGAGCTGGCGCGCCGGACAGAGGGAGGCGGTGGTCGCGGCCCTCGAAGGGCGAGACAGCCTGATCGTCATGCCTACGGGTGGGGGGAAGAGCCTTTGTTACCAGCTGCCTGCGCTCGCTAGCGATGATCTGACGATCGTGGTCAGTCCGCTGATCGCTTTGATGCGGGATCAGTGGGGGAAGCTGAATGCGGGGGGTCATTCGGTGGCGATGATCACCTCGGGGATGGGGGACTGGGAGGTCTCCGAGGCTTTGGAGATGGTGCGGGGGGAGGCCCGGATCGTCTACTGCGCGCCGGAGCGGTTCGCTTCGAACGTCTTCCTCGAGGCGCTCGCCTGCCGGGAGATCGACCTGATCGCGGTCGACGAGGCGCACTGCGTCTCGGAGTGGGGCCACGACTTCCGGCCCGACTACCTGCGCCTGCCCGAGGTCGTCGAGCGGCTGAGGCGGCCGACGGTGATGGCCTGCACGGCGACGGCGACGGTGCCGGTTGCGCGGGAGATCGCCTCCCGCTTCGGAATGAGGGAGCCGCTCCAGGTCCGCTCCGGCTTCGACCGTCCCAACCTCTCCTTCGACGTCGTCGCGCTCGAGGGCAAGGGGTCGACGGCGCGCCGTCAGGCGCTGCTCGAGGCCGGGCTGCGCGACCCCGCCAACCTGCCGGCGATCGTCTACTGCGGCACCCGCAAGCAGACCGAAGAGGTGGCGGCGGATCTGCGCGACGCCGACGTCCCCGCGGTCGCCTACCACGCCGGTCTCGAACCCGATCACCGCACCGCGATCCAGGAGCGCTTCATGGCCACCGACAGTGGCGTCATCTGCGCGACCAACGCCTTCGGGATGGGGGTCGACAAGGCCGACGTGCGCTCGGTCTGGCACGTGACGATCCCGACCAGCGTCGAGGCCTACTACCAGGAGGCGGGACGCGCCGGGCGCGACGGCCTCCCCTCGCGGGCGGTGATGCTGGCGCTGAAATCCGACCTCGGCCGCCTCGTCCGCTTCAACGAACAGCGCGCCGGAGATCCCGACCTGGCAATCGCCCGCGAGCGCGGCTGGCGCGCCTACCACGTGATCAAAGACTTCATCTACGGCCTCGAGTGCCGGCGCCGCGCCCTGCTCGACCACTTCTCGGACAGCACCGCGGGGGCGCCGCTCGACCGCTGCTGCGACGTCTGCGACATGCTCGACTGGCTGCCCGATCCCGACACGATCGCGGTCCGCAGCTCGAAGCGCACCACCGCCAAGGCCGCGCCCACCCCCGACCTCTCCCCCGCCGATGCGCCGCTGTTCGAGGCTCTGAAAACCTGGCGCCTGGGTGCCGCCGCCGGCAAGCCCGCCTTCACCGTCGCCAGCAACAAAACCCTCACCGCGATCGCCGCGGCCCGCCCGCAAAGCGACGAGTCCCTGCTCGCGATCAGCGGCGTCGGCCCCGCCTTCATCGAGAAGTACGCACCGGAAGTGCTCGAGATCGTCGCCGAGCACGCCCAACCGCTCGCCGCCTGAGGCGTGGTTCCTTTTGCACGCTGCGAGTGCAAAAGGAACCACGGAGCCGCAATCCAGGTTGCATTGACTCTCCGGTTGCCGTGGCCGGACGGTGCCGCTTGCCACCATGGACCGCTCGGTGCCCGGCCCGCTGAAGTCCCGAGCCGCCCTCGCGGTTGCCCTTGCCAGTGCTCTGCTGCTGGCGCTGCTGGCTGCGCCCGCGTCCGCCTTCAGCCCGCTGCTGCCGCCCGGCAAGAAGGTCTACTGGGGCGTCTCGGACACCGGTGACCCGGCCGACTTCGGCCAGTTCTCCAGCGACCTGAACAAGCACCCGGCGGTGATCCAGTCCTTCCGCACCTGGGGGACCGACTTCGACGAGGTGATCGGCCGCTGGCAGGTCGCCCGGGCGCGGCCGATGATCCACCTCACCACCGCCGACAGCAACGATGGGCACGAGCTGATCACCCCGGCGCAGATCGCCGCCGGTGGCGGCGACCGCTACCTGATCCGGCTCAACAAGCTCTTCTACGAAAAGGAGATGCGCGCCTACGTGCGGCCGCTGGGCGAGCCCAACCGCTGCCTCAACGTCTACGCCGCCTACGACTGCGCCGGCGCCTCGCGCGGCCCCGAGCACAGCCCGAAGGCCTACAAACAGGCCTTCCGCCGCACTTACGTGATCGTCCACGGCGGTGGCAAGGCGCGGGAGATCAACCGTCGCCTGGCCGAAGCCGGGCTGCCGCCGCTGACCGTCAACGTGCGGGCGCTGGCGAAGGCGCCGGTGTCGATCGTCTGGAGCCCGCTGCCGGCCGGCTCGCCGACCGTTCCCCACAACCGCCCGAAACACTTCTACCCCGGCTCGCGCTGGGTCGACTGGGTCGGAACCGACTTCTACTCCGGCTACCCGGAATGGAAGGCGCTGACCGGCCTCTACGAACGCTTCTCCGGCAAGCCGTTCGCGATCACCGAGTGGGCGGTGGAAAGCGGCGACGACCCCAACTTCGTCAACAAGCTCTTCGCCTGGGTGAAAAGCCATCGCCGCACGCGGATGCTCGCCTACTACCAGGACTTCGGCGACAGCAACAGCTACCGGATCCAGAACTACGGATCTAGTTTGAACGTCCTCCGCGCCCGCCTCCACTCCGGGCTTTTCCCGGCCTACGCGCGGGGCGCGCCTCACCTACCGCCGCCACCCCCCGGTGGGGTTGGAGCGCCGTAATCGACGAGTAGCCGGTCAGGTAGATCCGCCGGCCGTCGGAGATCACCGGCGAGTAGGTCCCCTTCGGGTAGCGGAAGACCCGCTTGCCGCTCCGCATCATGTAGCCGCTCGTCGTTTTGTTGGTGAACTCGGCGGCGTAGACGATTTCGCCGACGGCTGAGAGCGAGCCGATCACCTGGCCTCCGGCCGAACGGCTCCAGCGGACGCTGCCGTCCTTGGCGTCGAGTGCGTAGACGTTGCCGTCGAAGGAGCCGATGAAGACGCTCGGCGGGCTGTGCCGGGTGTTGGCCACGGTCGGGCCCGAGTAGGCGTAACCGCCGGTCGAGTAGGACCAGGCGAGCTCGCCGTTGGAGGTGTCGTAGCTATAGACGCGGCTGTCGTTGTTGCCGGCGTAGACGCGGCCATAGGCGACCGCCGGCGTCGAGTAGAAGGCGCCGGAGCCGCCGAAACCCGGTCCGAGCGAACCGCTCTGCCAGACCAGCTCCCCGCTCCTTGCGTCGACCGCGTTCATGTAGCCGCCGTAGTCGCCGACGAAGAGCTTGCCGTCGTGGTAGGCCGGCGCCGACTTGATCGGTCCCCCGAGCGGGGTCGACCAGCGGACCTGGCCCTTGCCGGTGCTCATCGCGATCAGTTCGCCGTTCTCGCAACCGAAGTAGGCGGTGCGGTTGACGATCACGGGTGAGGACTCGGCCCGCCCCGGCAGGTTCCGTTTCCAGATCGTCTTGCCGGTTTTCGCGTCGAGCTTGACGATGTGGCCAGGGACGAGGTTGACGATGTAGAGGCGGTGTTTGTAATAGGCCGGCGAGGAGGCGTTGAGGCGGCCGATCCGCCGTTTCCACAACTCCTTCCCGGTGTCGGCGTCGAGCGCGTAGGCGAAGCCGCTGTTGTTGACGAAGTAGAGCTTGCCGCCGACGTAGATCGGCGGGAACTCGAGCAGCGGCCGATCGGTGAAGCGCCAGAGTTTGTCGAAGGGCGGCTTGATTCCCTTCACCGGCAGGTAGCGGGTGCGGGCGGGGTTGAACCCGAAGACCGGCCAGTTGACCGTCTTCGGCTCCTTCGGCGGCGGCGGCTTCTGCGGCTCGAAGTTTTCGATCGCCTCCTGGTTGTGGACATCGCCTGGCCGCTTCAGCAACTGGTAGGCGGCGATCGCGCCGCTGAAGACGATCGCCAGGGCGAGGAACGCCACGGCCAGCATCTGGTTCGAGCGATCCGAGAGCTGGTGCTCGAGGAAGCGCTTAACCCGCATTCGCGGTGCGGCGCTCCGACTCTTTCGCGACCCCGGCGATCAGGTCCCTGATCGCTTTCTTCAGGACCGCCATGAAGACCGGTCCGGCGAGCGGGATCGTCGGCGTCGTCTTCACCGCGTAGGTGACCTCGGTGCCGCCGTCCCTCGGGCGCAGCTCGACGGTCCCGACGTGGTCGCGGACCGGCAGCCCGGAGAGGATCTTGTAGGAGAAGCGGCGCGGCCGGTCGTAGCCGATCACTTCCTCGCGCATCGGCGGCCCCGGCAGGGCGCTGAGCACGCGGATCGCGCCGAGGCCGTTCGGCGCCGGCTCCCCCTCGCGCTCGAGCTCGGCTCTGCGCAGCGGGGTGATGTCCGTGTAGCGCCGGTGGTCGGTGAGGACGTCGAAGACGGTCTCGGGCGGAGCGGCCACCTGGCGGACGTAAGTGAAGCTCGCCATCGCCCGACAGGCTACGTGAGGCGCCAGCGCCGCGGGTCGGTGCCCTCGATCTGCGCTACCTCACCGCCGATCGCCAAGTGGTCGAGGCAGGAGCGGACGATCTGCAGGACCCAGGCGCTGGCCGGCGTTTTGACCATGTCCGGGCCGATGATCTCTTCGACGATCTCGAAGGCGGTCGGCTCCGCGCCGCCAGCCAGCGCCGCCCGCACCTTGCCGAGCAGCTCGGCGACCTGGCGGCGCGACTCGGCGATCTTCGCCTCGGGGTCGCGGAAGGTGCGGCCATGGCCTGGCAGCACGAGGTCGACGTCGAGCCCCTCGGCCACATCGAGGCTGGCGAGGAATTCGCCGACCGGGTCGGGGCTGTGACCGTAGTCGAAGAAGAGAACCGTGCGCCCCAGCAGGTGGTCGCCGGAGATCAGCAGCTTGCGCTCGGGCTGGTGCAGGACGACGTGGGATGGGGCGTGGCCCGGGGTCTCATGCACCTGCCAGGCGCCGAGGTCGGTCTCGACCTCCACCCCCGGGACCAGCTCGCGGTCGGGCTCCTCGAGGACGTCGATCCCGCTTTCCTCGTCGCTGCGCGCCTCGCGGTAGCGCTCCAGCGCCGCCAGTGGCACGCCGCTCTCGCGCGCCGTCTCGATCCGCGCCTCGAGCGCCGCCTGCGGGTCGTCGGCGAGCAATCGCACATGCTCCCAGCGGGGGTGCATCCAGAGCTCACAGCCGGCGGTCTCGACGATCGCGCCGGCCAGCCCGTAGTGATCGGTGTGGGAGTGGGTGCAGACGACCAGCCGCACGTCCTCGACCCCGAAGCCCGCTTGGGCCAGCGCCAGGTCGAGCTGCCGCAGCCGGCCCTTGCCGCCCATGCCGGTGTCGAACATGACGATGCCGCCGTCGTGGGCGACCGCCCAGGCGTTGCCGTGCGGGACGCCCGGCCAGGGCAGCGGCAGGCGCAGGCGCCAGATGCCCGGCATCAAGCGTTCGGTCCGCGGCGCCTCCGCTCGTCCGTCACTGGCCACGTAGCCAATCCTTTCAGGGACGCTCGAACTCCTGCATCACGCCGGCCACGGCGAAGCAGGCCGCGCCGCTGAAGGTGGCCCAGTTGGCGATTCCAACCGCCAGCGCATCGCCGGTCTCGGGCCGCACGAAGGCGGCGATGCCGGCGGCCATGAACAGCGCCGATCCAACCTGGTTGACAACTACGATCCACCAGCCAAGGTCGGCACGCGCACCAGGCAGACGGTCGCGGTGCATCTCGGTCAGGGCGAGGTGGCCGGAGACGAGGAAGAGGACGCAGCCGATGATTTCCGGAGTCCACACATCCCGATGCAACTGCGCCGTAGTCAGGTCCCCAAACAGCGCCACCGCCAGGCTGGCCCCGAAGTAAAGGGTCCCGACAAAGAGAGCGACGGCACTGGCCCAATCCAGCCGCCCGGGCTCAGTAGCCCACCAGCGCCACGCCGGAACCCGCACCACCCCATCGGCCCCAACCCCCCGAGGCGCATTGACAACCTGCAGCACCGACCCATAGCCACCGGTAGTGAAGAACACCCCACCAACCATGAACACAGCAGCAGCCAACCGAGGCCCACCGACGTGAGCTTGCGCCAACAGCGCCCCAACAGCGAACAACGACCCGCCGACCACAAACGCCGTAGCGGCGACAGCATTGATCCGCCTCAGCCGCCGAGCAGTAGCCGCATCGGCCTGACCCCTCGCTTCAGCTGGATCCCCACCCCCGCTGACGACCATCCCACGCTTGCGCAAGACGCGCCGATCGAGAGCCATCCCCGCAGCGTATTCCGCCGCCAATCAACTTCGTATCTCCGGCGGGTGGCGACGATCGGGAGGACTCCCCCGGTAGGGGGAGCCCCCGATCGGAGACAGGACCCGCCGGCCAACTACGCCACGTCGAAAGACCCGGGATCCGGCCCGATCCGCTCACCCGAGTCGAGCCTTTCGAGCGCCGCCATATCGTCCTCACTGAGCGCAAAGTCGAACACTTCGAAGTTCTCCCGAATCCGCTCCGGAGTAACCGACTTAGGGATCACGACGTTGCCGATCTGCAGGTGCCAGCGAAGGATCACCTGCGCCGGCGTCCGGTCGTGGTGCGCAGCGACCGTTTCGATCGTCCCGTCTTCGAGCAACTCCCCCTGGGCCAGCGGGCTCCATGCCTCGGTGACGACGTCGTGATCGGCGTGCCAGGCGCGCAGCTCGGGCTGCTGCAGGCGCGGGTGCAGCTCGATCTGGTTCACGGTCGGCCGCTGCTCGGCCTCGCGTTCGAGCCGCTCGAGATCCTCGACGCGGAAGTTGGAGACACCGATCGAGCGGGCGCCGCCCTCCGCTTGGATCCGTTCGAAGGCGCGCCAGGTGTCGAGGAAGAGGTCCCGGCTCGGCAGCGGCCAGTGGATCAGGTAGAGGTCGACGTGGCCGGTCCCCAGCCGCTCGATGCTCTTCTCGAAGGCGCGCAGGGTCGAGTCATAGCCCTGCTCGGAGTTCCACAGCTTGGTGGTGACGAAGACGTCCTCGCGACGCACGCCGCTGGCGGCGATCGCCGCTCCGACGCCGGCCTCGTTGCGGTAGGCGGCGGCGGTGTCGACGTGGCGGTAGCCGGTCGCCAGCGCGTCCTCGACCTTCTCCTGCGTCTCCTCCGGCGGGATCTGGAAGACGCCGTATCCCAGCTGCGGGATCTCGACGCCGTCGTGCAGGGTCAGGGCAGGGACTTCGGTCGCGTTGGTCATGCGACCTCGGCTACCCCCGGGGCAGCGTCCTCAATCGATGCCGCGTACGGGCGGCGTCAGCTGGTGGCGAGGCCTATCGCCAAGAGCGGAAAAGCGCTCATCAAGCCCAGGTAGGCGCCCATCGCGGCGCCGCTGCCGAAGGTCGCGGTGCGCGAGCGCGCACCGGAGATCGCGCCGATGATTACGAAGGCGGCGGCGATTCCAAATCCAAGCCAGAAGATCTGCGGCATCAGGGCGGCGAGAATACCCGAACCCGGGGAGGAATCGCCGGCCGAACGGGAAAGCCGGGGGGCCATGAACCAGTCCCCCGCCCAGAACAGCAAGCTGATCCTCGCGGCGATGATCTTCGCGGTCTCGATGACCTTCATCGACCAGACGATCGTCGCAATCGCGATCCCGACGATCCAGGACGACCTCTCGCTCTCGGCGACGGGCGTCCAGTGGATCATCAACGGCTACCTGCTCTCGCTCTCAGCGCTGTTCGCCTTCGGCGGCCGGCTCGCCGACATCGCCGGCCACCGTCGCATGGCCGTGACCGGCGTGATCATCTTCGCCGCCGCCTCCGCCCTCTGCGGCGCCACCCCGACCGGCTCGCTCGACGAGTCCTGGCTGATCGTCTTCCGCGTCATCCAGGGCGCCGGCGCGGCGATCATGTTCCCGGCGGCGCTGGCGATCGTCCTGGGCGCCTTTCCGGTCGCCGAACGCGGCAAGGCGATGGCGATCTTCTTCGCGATCGCCGGCGGCCTGACCGCGATCGGGCCGCTGGCCGGCGGCTACCTGGTCGAGATCACCTGGCGGGCGATCTTCTGGGTCAACATCCCGGTCGCGATCATCGCCCTGTTCCTGATCTGGAAGTCGAAACCGGCCGACGAAAAGCACCCGGCGCCGCTCGACTACAACGGCACGGCGCTGATCACGCTCGGCATGGGCCTCTCGGTCCTCGCCCTGCAGCAGTCGAGCATCTGGGGCTGGGACAGCGCCGCAACCTGGGGCTGCCTCGCCCTCGGCTTCGCCGTCCTCGCGATCTTCGTCCGCTACGAGCTGCGGACCGAGAACCCGCTGCTCCGGCTCTCCGTCTTCGAGGACAAAGCCTTCGCGGTGGACAACGTCATCCTCTTCCTGCTGATGATCCCGTTCGTGCCGCTGTTCTTCTTCGCCAGCATGTACGCGCAGATCTCGCTCGGCGAAAGCGCCTCGGAAACCGGGCTTTACCTGCTGATCTTCTTCGCCGGCTTCGCCACCGCCTCGCAGTGGGGCGGCCGGATTCTCGACCGGGTGGGGGCGCGGCCCGCGATCGTGCTCGGCTGCGGGATCGCCGCGATCGGCTTCTACCTCTGGGGCCACTCGCTGACCGAACTCTCGGTCAGCGACCAGTGGTACTACATCGTCATCGCCGGGGCCGGGGTCGGGCTGGTCCTCAGCCCCGCCAACACCGACGCGCTGAACCGGGTCCCGCGCGAGCGCTACGGCGAGGCGACCGGGATCACCCAGACGGTGCGCAACTTCGGCTCCAGCCTCGGGCTGGCGGTGCTCGGCTCGATCCTGATCCTCGAGAACCGCTCCAACCTCGAAGCGAGCGCCGACAAGAACGGGATCCCGAGGGAAGTCGGCAGCGAAATCGCCGACCAGATCAGCCAGGGGACCGGCGCCGGCGAAAGGCCCGAACACCTGCCCGCCCCGGTTCAGAAGGTCGTCGACGCGATCCCCCACGACTTCGCGATGGCCTCGCGCACGGTCTTCTACGGGATGGCCGGGGTGATGGCGGTCGCCTTCGTCGTCGCGCTGGTCGCGATGCCGAGCGGCAAAGTCGAGACCGCGGTCGAGGACTTCGGCGAGCCCACCTCCGCCGGGCCTGCCTGACACGTTGCGTCCCCGAGCTCGGCGACGAGCAGCTAGGTTTTCCCCGTGAAGATCCTCGCCTTCAGCGACCTGCACCGCGACCTCGCGCAGGGAGCGCGGCTGGTGGAGATGTCGGCCGAGGCCGACGTCGTGATCGGAGCCGGCGACTTCGCCTCGATGCACGAGGGACTCGAGGAAACGATCGGCGCCCTTTCAGGGATTCAGACGCCGACCGTCCTCGTACCCGGTAACAACGAGACCGTCGACGCGTTGCGGTCGGCCACCGTCAACTGGAACGCCGCCACCGTCCTGCATGGCGAGGGCACGACTGTTGACGGCGTCCAGTTCTACGGCCTCGGTGCCGGCATCCCGATCACGCCTTGGGATTGGAGCTTCGACCTCGACGACGACGCCGCAACCGAGATGCTCGGCGCCTGCCCCGAGGACGCCGTCCTCGTCCTCCACTCGCCCCCCAAGGACCACTGCGACTCCGCCGGGGGCGGCGGCAACTTCGGCAGCCCCGCGCTGCTGCGGGCGATCGAAGCGAAGCGCCCCCGCCTGGCGGTCTGCGGCCACATCCACGAGTCCTGGGGCTGCGAGAGCCAGGTCGGGCCCACCCCGGTCCGCAACCTAGGCCCCAAGGGCACCTGGCTCGAGGTCTAGCGGATAGCTCGGCATCGGACGCCGGTGACGTGCCATCAGTTGCCTTCGTCATTGCGCTTCCGACTCTGGACCCACTCCGCTGTGTCAGAAATCCGATGCGTTAAAAGGGAGCGTTCTCGGCGCCATACTTGCGGGCATGTCACATCGTCTCCTTAGAGCCGCCGACGCCTTTTGGCGGCGGTCGAACCAGATGAAGACGCCGAACACCGACCTCGGCGGGCAGCTGGAGGCGTCGCAGCTCGGGGTGCGGATGTGGCGGCTGGAGCCGGGGAAAGCGTCGACCAAGCACCGTCATTTCACCCAGGAGGAGCTCTACGTGCTGCTGGAGGGCGTGGGGCGGGTGCGGATCGGGGACCAGGTGCTGACGCTGGCGCCGCTGGACACGCTGCTTGTCGATCCCGACAGCGACCGTCAGCTGTTCAACGACACCGATGCCGACCAGCTCTGGCTCGTCGTCGGGGCGCCGCGGGAAAACATCACCAGCACGCTCGAGATGAGCGAGGAGCAGCTGCGGCACATGTATCCCGACGGCCCGAAAGCGTTGCCGCCGGAGCTCGACAGCGGCGTGGCCGACTACCCCGACGAGGACTAGAGCGCGAGCGAGACCGGCTGCTCGAGCAGCTGCTTGACGCGGGCGAGGAATTCAGCGCCCTCGGCGCCGTAGAGGATGCGGTGGTCGCAGGAGATGGTGGCTTTCATCAGCTGTGCCGGGACGATCTCGCCGTCGCGGACGGCGGGGACCTCGCGGATCGCGCCGACGGCGAGGATCGCCGCCTGACCCATGTTGATCACGGCGTCGAACTCGTCGATCTCGAACATCCCCAGATTGGAGACGGTGAAGGTGCCGCCCGAGAGCTCCGGCGGGGTAACCGAGCCGTCGCGGACTTTGGCGGCGACGGCGCGGGTGTCGGCGGCGATCTGGCGCAGGCCCTTGCGGTCGGCGTCGAAAATCGTCGGCACGACCAGGGCTTCGGGCGCGGCGACCGCGACCCCGACGTTGACCCGCGAGTAGAGCTCGAAGCGCCCGTCGCGGTAGGCGCCGTTGGCTTTCGGGAACTCGCGCAGGGCGATAGCGCACGCCTTGAGGACCATGTCGTTGAAGGACGGCACCACGTCCCCCTCCTTCGCGGCAGCCTTGAACCCGGCCCGAGCCTCGACCGCCTTCCCCATGTCGATCTCGATCGTCAGATAGAAGTGTGGCGCGGTCGCCTTCGACTCCGCCATGCGCCGGGCGATCGTCTGTTGCAGCTTGTTCAGGTCCTGGGTCTGGACGTTGCCCTTCGCGGTTTCAGCGGATGGCGCGGGACCCGCCCCCTCTGGCTGGGTAGAGGGGGTGGGTCCCGCTTGGGTCTCTGCCTCCTCCACGTCGTGCTTGACGATCCGTCCCCCTGGCCCCGAACCACGGAGGGTCGCCAGGTCCAAACCTTTGTCTCGCGCCAGCCGCTTCGCCAAGGGCGACGCTTTTACCCTCTCCCCGTTCTCCGAAGCCGACGCGGCCTGGTGGTCCTCGCGCTCCGGCTCGGCGGTCAGAGCCTCGGCATTTTCCGCTTCTGATGTGGGTGGCGACGATGCGGGACCGCCGCCACCGGGCGGCGGGGTCGTATCGGAGACAGGACCCGCAGCCCGAGCGGTCTGTCCCTGATCCGTCCCGCTGTCCCCGATCAACGCAATCGGCGACCCGATCGGAAGCGTCTCCCCCTCCTGCGCCAAGATCTCGGTGAGCGTCCCGGCAGTGTCGGATTCGTAGGCCATGTTCGCCTTGTCGGTCTCGATTTCGACCAACTCGTCGCCGACCGCGATCTCGTCGCCGACCTGCTTCAGCCAGGTGAGGATCGTCCCCTCCTCCATCGAGTCGGAGAGGCGCGGCATCACCACCTCACTCACGGGGCAGCTCCATTCCTACAGATTGCCACTTCGGGCAGCCGGCCCTCACCCGCGCGCCAGCAGCGCGCCGGCGAGCAGCGAGGCGGCGGCCTGACGCAGGACGTCGGCCTGGATCCGGTCCATCACGACCTCCTGCCGCGCCTGCAGCCGACCGACCGTGGCGATCGGCTCGACGTCC
This sequence comes from Solirubrobacterales bacterium, assembly GCA_035264245.1. Taxonomy (GTDB): domain Bacteria; phylum Actinomycetota; class Thermoleophilia; order Solirubrobacterales; family 70-9; genus VAYN01. Next base: position 26,114 of record DATFQO010000009.1, on the reverse strand, counting down.
GTGCGCGGTTCGGCCGGCGCGCTCGCCACCGCGTCGCCGTAGGCGAGGCATCCCTGCACTCCCTGGGCGATCAGCTGGGCGCGGTAGTCGGCCCCCTCTTCGATCGGGTGCAGGTTGTCGGCCTGCATCAGGTCGGGACGGGTGGCGACGGTCCCGGCCCAGTCGGGCACCTGCGTCCCCGGCCGTGAGGCGGCGAATTCGGCGACGACCCGGTTCTTGCCGGTGTTGTCGACGCCGTTGACGGTGAAGCCGTGGACGGTCGGGACGACCATGCAGCGGTCGCCGACGACTTCCGCGACCTTGGCCAGGTTGCCGGCGAGGATCTCGGGATATTCGGGGTTGTCGTTGGTGCCGGCGTCGAAGACGATCACGTCGTCGGAGGGTTCGTAGCTTTCCTGGAAGAGGTCGAAGATCTGGTAGCTGTTGTAGCCGCCGACCGCGTTGATCGTGAGTTCGACGCCGGGCAGGTAGCGGCTCAGGTAGGGGGAGGTCAGATCCCCGAGGCTGTCCCCCACCACCAGCACGTGCGGGGCCGGGCCCGCCTGCGCCGCCGGCGCGCAGAGGCAGAGCAGCAAAGCCGCCAGGAACGCACCGCCGAGGCTGCCGATTCGCCGCACGGGGTGTTTCTACACGACGCGCCTCCTAGACTGCCGCGCGTGCCAGCCGCTCTTCGGTCCCCCCTCGTCGGCTGCGCCCTGCTCGCGGCGGTGCTCGTCGGCGGCTGCGGGAGCGGCGGCCCGCATCCGACGACTGCAGGGACCGTCGCCAGCGACGAAATCGCCCGGACCACCGAAAAGCCCACCAGCTCCCAGGAAGTGAAGAAGGTCACGGCCCGCCAAGTTCCCGCCGGCGATCTCTGCCAGAGCCAATTGGGCGGCTTCGTCGGCTCAATGGACGGGCTGCGGCGGCGGCTCGCGGTCGGCGTCACCTACGACCAGTACGTCGCCGAGGTGCGGGGGATTCGCTTGACCTATGGCGAGATCCCGACCGGGAAGCTGCGGATCGACTGCCTCACCGCCGTCGCCGCGCCGGGCGAGAAAGCCTTCAACCGCTACATCGAGGCGGCCAACGACTGGGGCGGATGCGTCTCGGAAGCGGGCTGCGGCTCGGCCGAGGTCGAACCGATCCTGCAGCGCCGCTGGCGAATCGCCTCGCACTTTCTCTCCGAAGCCGAGGACGGCCTGAGGTAAAGAAATGCCGGGGCCGCCAAATGGCGCCCCCGGCCTGGTGCAATGGAACGGAGCGCGGGAACAGCTACCGAGCGGGACAAGACCCGGCTCCCGACGTCCGCCGGTGCCCGGGGTGGATTCCGCCGGGCGCCCAAACCAGTGCGGCGCCTAGCGGCCCTGCACCTCCAGAGTCCCATCAAGCATGTGAATCAAGTTAGGACCACCTCCTTTCTCTGGTCGTCAAAGTGAAGCAAATGCCGGGGTCGGCCTCTACCCCTCAGACGTTGCGGTCCGGTGACACGTCCTCCAAGATGCGCCAATGCAGGGAAACGGGTCGACGATCGTCTTCTTCCCCGAGGGGGCGTTCGGGCCGACCAACAACTGCGTCGGGATCGGAGCCGTCCTGCGCGGGCGCGGGCACCGGGTCGTCTTCATCGTCGAGGAGTCCTTTGCCGGCACCCTCGAGGCCCAGGGGTTCGAGGAGCGGCTGATGCGGCTGACGCCGCCGCCGGAGACCGAGGAAGCGCCGGGGCAGTTCTGGAAGGACTTCATCCGCGACACCGCCCCGGTCTTCCGCAGATCGACCACCGAGCAGCTGGCCGAGTTCATCGCCCCGACCTTCGAGGCGCTCGTCGATGGCGCCCGCTACGTCGACGAGCGTCTGCTCGAGATCCTCGACGAGCTGCAACCCGACCTGGTGGTCGAGGACAACGTCGTCAGCTTCCCGGCGCTGCTCTCCAGCGGCAGGCCGTGGGTCCGGATCGCATCCTGCAACCCGGCCGAGATCAAGGACTCGGCGGTCCCGCCGACCTTCTCGGGACTGCCGAGCGCGGACCGCGAGGGCTGGGAGCCGTTCTGGGACGCCTACCGCGACGCCCATCGCGAGCTGCACGCCTCCTTCAGCGAGTTCTGCGTCGAGCGCGGGGCACCGCCGCTGCCGGCCGACGACTTCATCCACGAGAGCGAGTGGCTGAACCTCTACCTCTATCCCGACCAGGTCGACTACCCGCGCGCCCAACCGCTCGGGCCGCGCTGGCACAACCTGCAGAGCAGCGTGCGGACGACCGATCCCGCCTGGGACCTGCCGCCGGCGCTGCGCGAGCGCGAGGGGTCGCTGGTCTACCTCAGCCTCGGCTCGCTCGGCTCGGCCGACGTCGAGCTGATGCGGAAGCTGATCGCCGAGCTGGCCGAGGCGCCGTACCGGATCGTCGTCTCCAAGGGCCCACAGCACGCCGAGCTCGAGCTCGCCGAGAACATGGCCGGCGAGGAGTTCCTGCCGCAGACCGAAGTCCTGCCGAAGGTCGACCTGGTGATCACCCACGGCGGCAACAACACGGTCACCGAGTGCCTGCACTTCGGCAAGCCGATGGTGGTGCTGCCGATCTTCTGGGACCAGCACGACAACGCCCAGCGGATCGAGGAGACCGGCTTCGGCGCCCGCCTCGACACCTACCGCCACAGCGGCGATGAACTGACCGGCGCGATCGACCGCCTGCTCGTCGACGGGGAGCTGCGCTCGCGCCTTGCCGCCACCTCGCAGCGGCTGCGCGAGGCCCGGGGCACGGAGCGGGCGGCGGACCTGATCGAGGCGACCGTGCGCCAGGCCGCCAGCAATTAGCGCTTCAGGTCGCCAGCTCCTCCGGCAGGTCGTCGCCGAGGATGTCCTTGCCGTGGCGGCTCTGCAGCCGGCGCCAGAGCTCGAAGCCGAGCCCGACCGCCATCGCGGCGCCGAAGGAGGCGGCAAGCGGCAGCCAGAGGCTTTCGTTGAAGGTCTCGCCGCCGAGGTAGCCGAGCATCGAGACGTAGAGCGCCCAGAGCGAGGCCGCGATCGCGTCGGCGACGAGGAACTGGCGATAGGGCATCTCCAGGGTGCCGGCGGCGAAGGTCGTGGCGGTGCGGCCACCGGGGATGAAACGGCCGATGCCGATCAGGATCGCTCCCCGCCGGCGCAGCGCCTCCTCGGCCCATTGCAGCCGGGCCTGCCCCTCGTCGCCGTCGAAGACGCGATCGGCGATCGGGTCGCCGATCTTGCGGCCGAGCCAGTAACAGAGGTTGTCGCCGATGAAGGCGCCGACGGCGACAGCGGGAACGATGACCCAGATCAGCAGTTCGCCCTGGGCGGCGAGCACCGAGGCCGTGATCACGATCGTCTCCGACGGGATCAGCGGCAGGAGCACGTCGGTGGCCGCCGCGAAGGAGAGCACCGGATAGGTGAGCACGCTCTGCGAAACCTCGTGGGTCAGCCAGTCGAACATGGCTGCCACCTACCCGAATCAGGTTGGTTTACCAATCTCCAGACGGGTACCTAGGAGCTATGTCAACCGCACTGATCATCGCCATAGTCGTCATCGTCGCCATCGTGCTCGTCCTTGCGCTGAGGGCCGCACGCAAGCGCCACGCCGAACGCGAGCTGGAACGCCAGCGCCTCAGCGAACAGGCCGGCGGCCACCGCAATGAGGCCGACGTGCATGCCGGTAAGGCGCAGGAGCACGAGGAGACCGCCCGCGAGGCAGCCGAGCGCGCCGAGCGCGAGCGCCTTCTCGCCCGGCGCCACGGCGAGAAAGCCGACGACCTAGAGCAAAAGCTCTAGGTCGAACCCCCACGCAAGGAGAAGCAATGGTCATCGGAGTCGTAGTTGGAATCTGTGTGCTGCTTTTGATCCTCGGCTTCCTCGTACCCCGCCTCTCCAACCACGCCAAGCGCGGCACCGACAAAGGCTTCGGCCTCGGCCAGCGTGCCGGGGGCAAGGCGCCAGGGCCGCTCGGCACCCTGCTGAGCAAATCGTTCGGCAAATCGCGTCAGGCGAGTGACAAGAGCCACTCGGCGGGCAAGAAAGCGCGCGAGAAGGCGCCGTTCTAGGGCGAGACGAAGCGCGGGTAGGAATCGGAGTAACCGAGTTCCTGCGCTCTGACCGCCCGCGCCGCCGCTTCTTCGTGATCGGTGAACGTGCCGGAGAAGACGACCCAGTAACCCGGTCGAAGTGAGCTGAAGTTGCTGCTGTAGAGAACGCCCGCGTCGAGCCCCAGTTCGGTCGCCTCGCGCTGAAGGTCGCGGGCGTTTTCTTCACTGGAGAAGGCACCGAGCATCGCCGAATAGCCGCTGCCCCCGGGCCAGTCCCCCAGGTTGGACGAGCTCGGTTCTTCGACTGGAGGCTCCGGGGTCGCAGCCACGGTCGTCTCCGTCGTCGTCTCGACTCCCTCCGTCTTCAGACGGTGGAGGCGGTGCTCCAGCTGTTCGATCGTGGCATTCTGGCGGGCGTTCTGAGCCGCTTCCTTACGCGCTTCGGCCAGTTCGCCTTGCCGGGCCAGCTCGTCTGCTCCCGAATCGCCCGAGCCGCCGCAAGCGGTCAGCAGGACAGCGCACATACCGGCCGCGACCACAATCAGTGCTCGTGCTCTCACTCGGGGAGCCTCGCCTTCGACCCCCACCCATGCCGGCTCATCGATTGAACATTAGGGGATATTCTCTCGATCTGAATTTACGAAAGGGAGGCGGCGTGAGCAGGACCTTGGTGCGGTTATTTTCGATCTGTTGCTTTCTGCTGGCGCTTGGCCTGACGGTCTCCGCCTGCGGTGACTCCGGATCCACTGGTCCCTCGGAAACTCAGCTCGAGAAGGCGAAGGAGGAAGGTGAACGTGCCGCCGACGAACGGGCGCGGGTGGACGAGCTGGAAGAGGAAGTCCGCAACCTGAAGCGCTCGACCCGACGTTCCCGAGGTACCGGACCCCCATCCGCGGTCCCAGCCTCGACTCCGCCACAGCAGGGTGAGAGTGAACTCCTGCGGTCGTTCCATGCCCCAAGCGGCAACGTGTCGTGTGCGATTTCCACCAGCGGCGCGTTCTGCTCGGTGGACTCGATCGCGACTACCTTCCGGGTAGAAGGCGGGGGGAGCGGCCGGGTGGAATCTGGCTCGGCCCTGCCGCGGGGCTTCGGCGAACTGGCCGGATACGGCAGCACGGTCAGCGCCGGGTCCGTCACCTGCAGCATTCCCGCCGCCGCCGAACCGCGAGGGATCACCTGCGTCGACACCGGCTCCGGACACGGGTTCGAGGCGAGCAGGATCAGTTCGCGGCAGGACGCCTACTGAGCCCCTCCCCGACGGGCAGGTTTGGCCCGCTCCTTCGCGACGAAGCGATAGCGCTGCAGTTCCGCCGGTTCGGCACACTCCTCGCGCGTCGAGCAACTGCCGAGGTTCTCGAAGTAGAGGAGCGGCCGGCCGTGCCAGAGGGAGACGAGGTCGGCCAGCTGACCCGTCGACTCGATGCCGAGGTGCTGGCCCGTCGTGCCGCCGACGAGGCGGTCGCGGTTGCCGTGCGGCAGCAGACGGTGGATCGTCAGCCGCTGGGATTCGTCGCCAAGGACGAAGAGGCGGCCGTGCCGGTCTAGGGCGATGTACTGGATCCGAGTCGCGAAGCGGCGGTAGCCGTCATCGCCGAACTCCTGCTCGAGCGAGCCGTCGTGGCGCAGGCCGATCACATAGCCGCCGCGCTGGGAGTGGCCGCTGATGAGGAGGTCGCCGCCGGGACCAATGACGAAGTCGGTCGCATCTTCGGGAATCTGGGGCGCGGCGAGGCCGGCGACGCGCCGCAACGACCGTTCGACGCGGGCCTGATAGCCGCTGGCGAGGAGTCCATCGGGCCGCAGGCGCAAAAGCCGGGAGCGCTGCGGCACGCCTATGACGTACTGCGTCGTCTGGGCGAGGATCGCCGCCCCGTCGGGCTCGACGGCCGCTACGTCCGGCACTTCCCAACCGGCCTCGCTCGGCAGGAGGACGAAGCCCGCGGCCCCGAAGCCAGGGTCGAGTGCGCCGTCCGGCAGCAGCCTGGCCAGGTATGACTGGAAGGGCGATGCTTCGATGCCTTGCGCGGATTCGTCGGCGCGGCAGCCGAGCTGGAGGATCAGGCGCCCGTCGGGACCGGCGTCGGCGTCCGCCCCGTTGCCGCCGGGGCAGGGGATCTGCAGCAGCGCGACGCCGTAGCTGCCGAAGCTCGGGTCGGGGGCACCTGCCGTGGTGAGGCGGGTGATCGCCAAGGTGGAGCTCGGCACGTCGGAGCTGCCGACGCTCGTCCAGGTGACGAGCGGGCGTTGCTCGGCGTCGACCCCAAGGGTCGGGAACTGGCAGCCGAGCGGCGAGACGATCGTCGCGAAACCGCCGATCCCAAAGCTCGTATCCAGGCCGCCGCTGGGCAGCAGCCGGGCGAGGTAGTGCCGCGCTTCGCATTCGTACGTCTCGGCGGTGGGCAGGTCCCGGTAGTGGACGTAGACGCTCCCGCCGGGTCCCGGCACCACCTCTCTCACTTCATGGAACACGCCCCCGGCGCCGTTGCTGGGCAGCAGGTTCAACGCACCGCCGGTGCCGAACGCCGGATCGGGAAGGTATCGGTAGGCCTGCACGCTCCCCGCCCCGAAGACGAGTACCAACGCCGCCCAGAGCGATGCGAACGCGGCGAGTCTCCTGCCTGACCCTGTCACCGCTAGCTGTCCTCGAGTTCTTCTTCCGCCAAGGAGGTCGCGTCGAAGACTTCGTCATCGTCGGGAACGTCGATCACCGGCTCGATCCCGAAGTCGAAGAAGTCCATGCGCATGTCGAGGGTCGTGGTCCCGTCGCCCTTCACCTCCGGGATGGTGTGCACGATCCTCATTTGCCGCAGCAGGCCCTGGTCGTCGATCCAGGCCTCGACCGCCGACGGCGAGCCTTCCTCCTCAAAGCGTTCGGCGAGTTCCTCGGCGCCCAGGTCTCGCATCCGATCGGCCTGGGTGGCGATAGGAACGGTGCCGCTGTAGTGCGTCGTCTCCACGCCGCGAACCTTCTCCTTACCGAGGCTCTTGATGTCATCGCTCACCGCTTCGAGGAGTTCCAGTTCACCCATCGCGTCGGGATTTCCGGGAACGGGCGAGCCCGCCTCCTGCGCGAACTCGAGATCGAGCTTCATCCATTTGGCGCCCTCGGGCAGAGAGCCGAACCGGCGCGAGCCCACGTACATCGTGGTCCCGTCGGTGACCATGTTCATCTGGAACGACTCATCCGATCCGGGCGGCAGGACGGTCAGAACCGCCCGGGAGTGTTCTTCGTCGTCGTAGACCACCTGGCCCCACATCGGGATCGGCTTCGATCCGGGCTCCGAGGCGACCATCCGCACCGACGCGCGGCCACCCGGTCTGTGCCGCGTCTTCTCAGCCGCCTGGGCGATCGCGTTCAGCGGCCCGCCATCGCCGAGGGGTCCCCCACCGCCGTCGCCTCCCCACTGGGAAGCGAGGACGACGAAAGCGACGACCACGATCGCCAGCCCGATCGCCGCCTTCTTCCAGCGCCCGAATTTCGATTGATCCTCGGTGATAGCCCTCAGGGTATCGGTGCGTATAGCGCTCGTTTGCGATTAGCTAGGGGCATGGGAAAGAACTCCGGCGGATCGTCGGTAACGGTGCTTACTCCCGGCAGGTGGCTGCACAACCCGGCGACCGGGGAGATCGCGCACCTGCTCTCGGCGGACGCCGACGGGCGCCGCGCCGAGGTGGACCTGTGGCTGCAGCCCGGCGCCGCGGTCGCCGGCGCGCACGTCCACGACCAGTTCGTCGAGCGCTTCCAGGTACGGGAGGGCGAGGTCGGCTTCCAGGTCGCCGGAACCGAGCGCGTCTCCCGCGCCGGCGAGGGGACGATCGAGGTGCCGGCCGGCACCGTCCACGACTGGTGGAACTCCGGCGACGGCGTCGCCCTCGTCCGCGTCGAGGTAGAGGCGACTGCCGAGGCCTCCGGCCAGTCCGCCGCTCGCTTCGCCTCGATGATCGAGGCGATCTGGTCCCTCGGCGCCCTCGGCCGGGTCAACGCCAAGGGCATGCCCGACCCCCTCTGGCTGGCGGCGATCGCGCACGAGTACGGAGACACGATCCGCTTCGTAAAGCCACCGGCGATCGTCCAGACCCTGCTCTTCGGGCCCTTCGCGGCGGTAGCGCGCCGGACCGGCCGCGACCCGCTCGCGCCCGAGCTGCACGGACCCGACGGCGCCTGCTCCATCCCGGACCCGGGCGAGGAGGGCCTGGCTGCCCTGCTTGCCCAAGGCGTCCAGACTCGCGCCGCCCGGCGAGGCGGCTGAGGCATCCCATGGCGCTCCAGCGGATGGACAACGTCCTCATCGTGGTCGAAGACCTCGAGGCGGCCAAGGCCTTCTTCATCGAGCTCGGCATGGAACTCGAGGGCGAGACGCAGGTCGAGGGGAGTTGGGCCGGCGAGGTCGTCGGACTCGACGACGTCCGTGCCGACATCGTCATGCTGCGGACCCCGGATGGCAACAGCCGGGTCGAGCTGTCGAGGTTCCACACCCCGCCGGCGGTCAGAGCCGAGCCCGAAGACACCCCGGCAAACGCCCTGGGCATACGCCGCATCATGTTCACCATCGACGACATCGACGACACCGTCGCCCGCCTCCAGACCCACGGCGCCGAGCTCCTCGACAAGATCGCGCAGTACGAGGACATGTACCGCCTCTGCTTCCTGCGCGGCCCCGAGGGCATCATCATCGGACTCGCCGAACCGCTCAGCAGCCCCGACTGAATCAATTGTTCTTGTCTATCTCGGGCTGACTTCGACTAGGCTGGGAACCCTCAAATGTCACGTCGCACGCCGCTCATCGTCGCCCTCCTTGCTGTCTGCGTCGTCTCCTTTTTGCTGATCCCAGGTGCGATCGGGAAAGGCAATGTTCGCGGGGTCTGGATGGCGGGTCCCGGGTGCGGCGGGCAGTTCGAATGGTTCCAGCATCCGCGGGGTTTTCCCTACTTCTGCGACGGGAACGCCGATGTCGAAAAGGCGCACTGGAGGAACTGGAGTAATCCGAAGGCAACTGCCACCGCCACCTTCAACGAAGCTGCGGTTGGCGAACACGACAGTGTGCTGACCGCACCGCGGCGGCGCTCAGCGGTGACGATCACCGCCTCCCAGATCAAGTCCTGCGGCGGCCGCCATGCCTATACGCGGATCGTCATCACCTATCGCAAGGCGGTGAATGGCGTCAAGAAGCTCGAGGAGGCAAGCCTCCTGCCCAAGTGCACCTCGCCGGGAGAAGCCGGCGTCAAACACCTGACGGAGTTCATCTCGCCGGACAAGAAGGTCTGGTGTCTGATCCACAGTGAGGCGATGTGCAGCACCAACCCTGCTCCGCCGACCCACGCGGCCTTCCTCGAGGCCAGCGGTCACGTTCGACTCTGCTCGGCCGAGGAATTCGAATACCCCGAGGGCGGAGGCCCACCCTCGAACAGCTGCTTCATGAACTGGTTCACCAAGTCAGATCCGCCTCCCACCCTCGCCGCCGGCGATCGGACCACCTTGCGCGGCTTCCAGTGCACGTCAGCGGCCGACGGCATCACCTGCACCAAGAACTCCGGAGCCGGCAAGGGACACGGATTCCGGATCGACAAAGACGAGGCCGTCGAAGTCAGGCGGTGACCCTAGCTCCCAACCGGTGTCCTGCAGTCCCCGCTGGATCGGCGCACCTAATCGCATCCGGCACAGCAAGGAACGCGCCCGACAGGATTTGAACCTGTGACCTTCGGTTTCGTAGCCCGTGAGGTGGGTCTCGATGCGGCTTACGAGCTGCAATGCGACCCGGATGCGACCTGGACTACGCGCCCGAGCCAACCCGGTCGGCAACCCACACCGCCACTTCGTCAACCAGGGCGATTAGAACCTCGCGCTCAAGCGACTCCGCGTCGAGCAATTCGTCGTAGCGAAACGGAACCGCGTATTGGGTCAGCACGGCCAGCCGATCTCGATCGAGCGGCACGTCAATCGCCGTGGCCATAACGATTTCGATCAAGCGGTCGATGTCGTGAATGGTGCTGTGGCGGACGCCGCCAGCTGCGGTGACGGCCTTCAGCCACTTCTCGACCGCCTGCTGAGCATGGAAGCCGATGATGCTGTCGCCGTTACCAGATTGCCCGCGGACTCGCGAACGGCGGTCGCATCTTCGTCCGCCTTCCTAAGAAGGATTCGGGAGGTCTCGGAGAGATCAGGCTCCGGCGAGGACACGGCCTTCCCCGAGAGCCCGATGAAGGAAGCTGCCGGGCACGTTGCCCCATTTCTCGGCCTCGTGCTTGCGATAGATCACGAGATCAATCGCTACATCGAGGCCCCGAAGCTCCTTGCGGAGCCGCCCGTACTCCTCCCCACGGCGACTGAACTCGGGCTCGATAACGAGCAGATCCAAATCGCTATCCGGGCGAGACTCGCATCTGGCGCGCGAGCCGAAGAGAATGACATCTGCATCCGGAGCAGCCGCGCTAAGCCGGCGCCCGGCCTCCTCGATCAGAGCCTCGTCGGTCATCGACATGGTGCCATCGTAGTCGCCGCCCGCGATGCCGCCCCATTTGCAGCCCCAATCAGCAAACTCTGCCGTCGCGGCCTTCATTGGCGCAAGCGCCTAGACCACGGATTCGTAGAACGGAAGCGTTTCAAACTCCTTTCCTTGTCTTACCCTCACCAGCATCAGAGACGATCTAGCGATGCCTGACCCCCGGCGACCACTCGTCCTCCTCGGCGCAGGCGCCTCTCAGGAGGCTGGAGTTCCCACCACGTTTGAAATGACCGAGAAGCTGGTCGCACGAGTACGCGACTCAACCCCTCCTGGGGGCGCCGCAGCCTCGGCACTCCACTTCGTCTGTGCATCCCTGATGGCGCACGATGCAGCGACCATGGGGGACAGCCCGTTTTCCGGACTCGATGTAGAGCGGGTCTTCAGCGCCGTGGAACTCCTCGCGGAACGCAACGAGCTAGAGGTGACCCCCTTCGTTGCGTCCTGGCATCCAGCGGTGAATGCTTGGGACACCCAGTCGAAAAGCGCGGCAGCCTTCTTCGACAGGAACCTGCAGAAAGCCATCCTGGAGTCTCCAAGCTTTGGCGGGGCAGGCAAATTGATTACCAAGCTCATCGATGCACGAACCGGATCAGCTGCAGACGGAACGACCTATCGCCGTCTCGCAGAGGAGATGCTGTTGCAACTGAGAGAGCTGGTGGCAACGACCCCAAAGGCCGTGGACTATCTGGCACCCCTCGCCCAAGCTGCTCACCAGGGCTCTCTATCAATCGCCACCCTCAACTATGACCTGAGCATCGAGCAGGCGGCGCAGGCCGCAGGTGTTCCATGCGCAACTGGCGTCGAGACTTGGCTTCGTACCGGCAGATGGGATTGGCCGCGTGACGGCATCCGCCTTCTAAAGCTCCACGGCTCAATCGACTGGATTTGGGCAGAGATCCAAGAGGGAGTCGGCCATTTACCTCACAGAGCAATCTTCATGGAGCACGAACTGGAGAATGGCCACCGACAACGGCCTGCGCTCGTCTTTGGGCAGCGTGGCAAGCTGCGAGCCGAGGGGCCATTCCTCAGCCTGCTGGGCGAGCTTGAGACGCTCATGAGCGGCGCGGACCACCTCATCGTCATCGGGTATTCCTTCCGGGATGACCACGTCAACCAGATCATCCAGCGATGGACCGCCGAGGACATAAGCAGAACGATCACCGTGGTTGATCCCGGATGGCCAGAAGGCTTCTACGGAGACGCCCGCCGCGAGTTTCGCGCAATGATGCATCGGCATCTCATCCCCCCTGAGCATGGAGAAGAATTCCCTTCTCGCTTGGACATCATTAGAGACGAGTGCTCAGCGGCGTTGCCCGCGTTGTTTTAGTTGCTCAGCTTTACGGTCCGCGATCTCGGCCAGGTCGGCATCGTTGACGCCAGCGGCCCGCAGGTGCGTGACGTAGCTAAGCCTGCACTCGTGGGGCGGATGTCTAGGCCGGAAGTTTCCTGGGCCGGGTGCCAGAGGTCTCGGTAGAAGTTGTGCTCTCTCCATATGCGGCCGGTTGGGGTCGTGAAGAGGGACCCCGCCGTCGCTAACTTAAGGCGGGGGGATCAGCACCGTCGGCCTACTCCCCCGCAATTTGGCGAAGGCGCGGCAGGACGATTTCATCGGCCCGGTCCTTGCCGCCAGATCCGCCTCGCCGGAATCCGACGACCGTCCCGTCGATTAGGTCCAGAAAGCGGGTGTGTTCGAGCAGTTGCGTGACCTCGCGGGAGAGGAACGCGCGGAGCCCAGACGAAGCTTCGTCGACTTCGCCGAGTACCTCGGCTCGGCCGTCGACCAAGGTGACGATGTCCTCGAGATCGTGGCTGCGGAGGTGGTCGCCCCGTCCGCGTCCGTTCCAAGCCTCCAGCTTCGTCGCCATCAGATAAGGAGGTGAGATCGCTCGTATCTGCTGACCGGATGGCAGTGGCAGCGTCTTGGCGTGGTCGAGCGCCGGCCGTTGCCAGCGGTTTTCGAAACCCAGGATCGATGCGTCGCCCGGCATCACGTCGATCACCAGTTCATCGCCGGAACTCCCTGCTCTCCACCGGCAGATCACCGGGCTCGACGCGTCGTTGCGAAGTCCGTGGGCTCTCAGGCGCTCCTCGAATCGATACCAGGCGGTTCGCGAGGCAACCTCGACCACAAGATCCACGTCCTTCGTCACCCGCGGCTCCGGTGCCCCCCGATCCGTGATCCACAGCGCGATCGTCGCGCCGCCGACGAACGCCACCTCTTCGAGGAACGGATGCAACTCCTCGGCGGCGCGCTCGAGCATCGCGATACTCACGAACCGATCGCCTCCCTCAAAAGCTTCGCCGCGAGCTGGGTGATGCGGGCGCCTTCATTGCTTCGGAGTGCATCCACCAGCGCCAGGAGCTGCCACAGCCCGGGGTCCGCGAGTGCCGCCTGGGGCACCATCGGGTGAAGGGGCTCAAGCCCGAGGCCACGTACGGTCCCGTTGGAGTAGGGCCATACGGGCGGAAGTCCCGCGGGCTCCGCGAGTTCTCCCTTCAACGGCTCAGCGCCCCACGAAGTAGGAACCCCGCGCACCTCCGATTCCCACCGTGGCGGGAAGCCGAACTTGGTCGCGTGAATCAGGAACTCCTCGGCCGGTGAGCCGATAATCCGCTTCCGCCCCGCCGAATAGAGGCCCGCTTCGTCAAGGCGGCGCATTGCCCGGTGGGTACCCGCTACGTCGAAGCCAAGCTGGCTCGCGAGCTCGCGCACGGGAGGCTGGGCCTCAGCACCGAGCAGCTTCAGCAGCACCACGACATCCTGGCCCTTCAACATGCGGTTATTGTTCCATGTTTCGATACATGAAACAAACTCCCCTGCACCTGGACCCCGGCATACGCCCCCCGGAACAGCAAGGAACGCGCCCGACAGGATTTGAACCTGTGACCTTCGGTTTCGTAGACCGACGCTCTATCCAGCTGAGCTACGGGCGCGAGAGGCCGGGTGGTGCCGGCGAATGTCGAGATTAAAGGATGGGGCTGGGTTTTAGGCGAGTCGGGCGTTGAGGGTGATCTCGGGCACGCCGGCGAGGGCGCGGGAGACGACGCAGCCGTCTTTGGCTTTCTCGGCGTAGGAGCTGAAGGCGTCCTCGTCGAGGTCGGGGACGGAGCCCGTTACGTCGAGGTCGATCCTGGCGATGGTCGGGAGACCGTCGACGAGGCGTAGGTGGACGTTTGCCTCGGCCTTGATCGACTCGGGCGGGTGGTCGGCTTCGGTCAGGGCGAGGCTCAGCGCCATCGAGAAGCAGCCCGCGTGCGCCGCGGCGATCAGCTCCTCGGGGTTGGTCCCCTCGCCCTCCTCGAACCTCGAGCTGAACGAGTAGTTGCCCTCGAAGACCCCGTCGCCCACCTTGACCGTGCCGGCGCCTCCTTTCAGGTCGCCCCTCCACTCCGCGCTGCCGTTCCTCGTCGCCATCGGACCTCGCTCCTTCGTTCGGTTACGAGGTCCACCTACCCGGTTTGGGGCGTCGCATCTTCCTCGGCATAGGCCGCGAGCAGCTCTTCCTCCCTCTTCTTGTCGGGGAAGCGGGTGGCGACGAGCAGGGCGCCAAGGGCGATCGCGACGATCCCGGCGACGTAGGCCCAGGCGTCGCCTTGGAGGAATGCGCCGCGGGCGCCTTCGATGATTGATTCGGCGTAGCGCGGGTGCTGTTCGGCCACCGCGGCGGCGCTGGAGAACGACTTGGTCAGCTCGTTTTCGACGCTGCTGGAAACCGAGTGAGGAGCGGTGGCAACCGCCGAGGCCGCCGCCGCCGCGTAGCCGGCGGTCAGCAGGGCACCGAGGATCGACTGCATGATCGCGCCGCCGAGGTCGCGCTGCAGGTCGGCCGTTGCGGAAGCCATCCCCGCCCGGCGCACGGGGACCGAGGCGGTCAGCGAGTGCGACGCCGGCGTGCCAGCGAAGCCGACGCCGATGCCGATCAGCACGTACCCGAGCCCGACGTGCCAGTACTGGGCGTTCTCGTCCCAGAGCAGCAGCATCACGACGAAGCCGGCGAGGCAGAAGACGTAACCGAGCAGGAGGGTGAAGCGGGCACCCCGCGCCTCGACCAGCTTCGCCGAGCGGGGCGCGACGAGGACCATCGCAACCGCCGCCGGGATGATCGCCAGCCCCGCGTCGAGGGTCGAGTACTCCAGCACGTTCTGCAGGTACTGCTGGCCGATGAACATCGCCGCCATCAGCGAGCCGAAGACGATGATCCCGGCACAGGCCGCTACCCAGAAGACCCGCCGCCGGGCGACCTCGAGGTCGAAGAGGGGCGACCGGGCGCGGCGCTGCCGGACGACGAAGGCAACCACCGCGGCAAGGGCGACGAGGGCCAGTCCGGCGGCGGCGGCCCCCGCTCCCGGAACCGGCGCAAAGTTGATCGCCAGCACCAGGGCGGCGACCATCAGCACCGAGAGGATGCCGCCGAGGTTGTCGACCGGCTCGCTGGTCTCGTTGACGTGGGCCGGGACGAAGCGCCAGGCGAGGTAGAGAGCGACCAGCGCCAGCGGCAGGGTGACGAAGAAGACCGAGCCCCAGTCGAACCGCTCCAGCAGGGCACCGGAGATCAGCGGCCCGAGCGCCGAGATCCCTCCCCCCAGCGCCGACCAGAGCGCGATCGACTTGGTCCGCTCGGGCCCGCTCCAGAGCGCGGTGATCAGCGCCAGCGTGGTCGGGAAAGCCATCCCCGCGGCGAGGCCGCCGACCAGGCGGGCGAAGAAGAGGACCGTGATCGAGGGGGCGAAGCCGGCGGCCAGCGAGGCGGGGATCGCCAGCGCCGTCCCCGCCAGGAGCATCTGCTTGCGGCCGTGGGCGTCGCCGAGCGCGCCGAGGTAGAGGACCGAAGCGGCGAGCCCGAGCGAGTAGCCGACGGCAACCAGGTCGAGGCCGGTCTGGCTGGCGTCGAAGGCCTTGCCGATGTCCGGCAGGGCGACGTTGGCGACGGCAAGGTTGAGGTTGGCGACCGCGGCGACGGCGATCAGCGCCGTCAGCACGACCTTCGCCCGCGGCGGGGCCGATGAGCTCGACGCGGACGCTGCGCCGTGAACGGTCGAGTCCATCGATCCAAACCCTATCCCCACCCCAAGCGCATAGGCTGGCCGCGTGACCAAGTGGGCGGTACTCGGGGTTTTGGCGGCAGCGCAGTTCCTGATGGTCCTCGACCAGGCCGTGATGAACGTCGCGATCAGCCAGCTGGTCGAAGACTTCGACACCACGGTGACGACGATCCAGATGGTGATCGCCCTCTACGCCCTGGTGATGGCCGGGCTGATGCTGACCGGCGGCAAGCTCGGCGACATCTTCGGCCGCCGCCGCATCTTCGCGATCGGCCTCGTCATCTACGCGATCGGCTCGGGCCTGACGGCCGCCTCGTGGAGCGTCCCCTCACTGATGTTCGGCTGGTCGATCCTCGAGGGGATCGGCGCCGCCATGGTCCTGCCGGCGATGGTCGCGCTGGTTGCGGGCTCGTACCGCGGCAGCGACCGCGCCGTCGCCTACGGCGTCCTCGGCGGCGTCGCCGGGGCGGGGATCGCCGTCGGCCCGATCCTCGGCGGCTGGGTCACCACCGACTTCTCCTGGCGCTACGTCTTCGTCGGCGAGGTGATCGTCGCCGCCGGCATCCTGATCGGGACCCGGATGATGGCCGAGCCCGAGCGCGCGCCGGGCAAGCCGACGCTCGACTGGGTCGGCAGCGTCCTCTCCGCCTCCGGCCTCGCGGTCCTCGTCTTCGCGGTCCTGCAGGCGAGCAACTGGGGCTGGCTCCGTCCCCACAACTCGCCGATCACCCCCTTCGGCTTCTCGCTGACCCCGTTCGTGCTCGCCGCCGCGGGTCTGCTCCTCGCCGGCTTTGTCTCCTGGGAGCGGCGGCGGGAGATCCGAGGGGAGGAACCGCTGCTGCACCTCGACCTGCTGCGGATCCCGTCGCTGCGCGGCGGCGTCTCGATGCTCCTCGCCCAGAACCTCGTCCTGATGGGGATCTTCTTCACGATCCCGCTCTTCCTGCAGATCGTCCAGGGCCTGGACGCGCTGGAAACCGGCATCCGCATGCTGCCGACCTCGGTCGGCCTCTTCGTCAGCGCCCTCGCCGGCTCGGCGCTGGCCTCGCGCTTCGCGCCGAGGCTGATCGTCCGCGTCGGCCTCGGCCTCGTCTTCGTCGCTTCCCTGCTGCTGATGGGTACGATCGAGCCGGAGCTGGACAACACCCCGTTCCTGATCGCGATGGGCGTGCTCGGCGTCGGCATGGGGCTGGTCGTCTCCCAGCTCGGCAACGTCGTCCAGTCGGCGATCGGCGACGAGCAGCGCAGCGAAGCCGGCGGCCTGCAGAACACCGCCCAGCAGCTGGGCTCCTCGCTCGGCACGGCGCTGCTGGGAGCGATCGTGATCACCGGCCTGGCCACCGCCTTCACCGCCAACATCGCCGACGACGCGCAGATCAACGACCGGGTCGAACAGCAGGTCGAGGTCAAGCTCAGCGCCGGCGGCAGCTTCGTCTCCTCCGATCAGGTCCGCGAAGCCGCCGAGGCCGAACGCATTTCGCCGCGGACGACCGACGCCCTCGTCGAGGGCTACGAAGACGCGCAACTGGAAGCGTTGAAGCTCGCCTTCCTCGTCGCCGCCCTGCTCGTCCTCGCGTCCTTCTGGTCGACCCGGCGGCTGCCGGCGGAGCGGCTAACTACTTGATTTGAGCCGCACGTGCCAGTGGATGGTGGCGGTCGCGACCAGCTGGCCGTCCTTGTCGCTCAGCTCGACCTCGCAGGGAAACTCGACCTTGCCCTCGGCGTCGAGCGTGGCGAGCGCTTCGGCGGCGTCCATCCCCAGGGTGCCGACCGCCGTGATCGCCCCGTGGGCGATCTTCAGGTAGTCGATCTCGGCCGACTTCGCCAGCGGCGTGACGTCGCCCATCCGCACCGCGAAGGCGCCGACGAAGGCCGCCCCGGAGGCGGTCTCGGCCGCGGTGAAGAGCGCGCCCGCGTGCTGGGAGCCGACGTGGTTGTTGAGCTCGGGCCGGCGCGGCAGGACCACGGTCGCCTCGCCCGGGCCGACCTCGGTTATCTCCAGGCCGAGGTGGCCGGCGAAGGGCACGGCCATCGTCATTCCTTTGGCGATCGCGTCGAAGTCGACGTTCGGCATTCCGGGAACTCCAGGCATGGCGCGCAGCCTACATTCATCGAGACCGCGTCAGCCGTCGCATATCGACGCCTCTCGCGGTCTCGCCGAGTCAGCGGCCGTGGAACTCGGCGTGGCCGGGGCCGCCGTGCTCGAGGAAGGTCTGGACGGCGTTCTGCAGGTCCTCACTGGCGAAGAGCTCGCCGGCTTCGGTCCGCACCGCCTCGTCCGCGGCCGGGATCCCGCCTTCGCGGAAACGGCGGAGGATGTGCTTGGTCATCGCGTGCGCCCTGGTCGGGCCGCCGGCCAGCTCCGCGGCGAGCTTGCGCGACGCTGCGTCGAAGTCGTGGTCCTCGAAGGTCAGGTTGACGACGCCCCAGCGCTCCATCTCCTCGGCGCCGAAGATCCCGCCGGACATGACGAAGTGACGGGCGCGGCCGCTGCCGGCGCGCTCGGCCAGGCGCTGGGTGCCACCCATCGACGGCGTCAGCCCGACCACTTTCTCGACCAGGCCGAACTTCGCCTTCGGCGAGGCGACGATCAGGTCGCAGGCGAGCGCCAGCTCGAAGGCGGCGGTCAGGGTCAGCGCGTGGGCGGCGAAGACGACCGGCGCCGGCAGCAGTTCCACCTTGTCGATCATCTCCAGCAGCTCGGTCCAGAGCGCGCTCCCCTGCTCCGGGGTCAGCCCGGCGAAGACCTCGACGTCGACCCCGCCGGAGACGGCGCGGCCCTCGGCGCGGATCAGCAGCGCCCGCGGCGGCGTCGCGGCGACATCGTCGATCGCCGCCCGCAGGTCATCCATCATCCGCTGGTCGAAGAGGTTGAGGGGCGGGCTGTCGAGGGTGATGACCGCCAGGCCGCCGTCGCGCTCCAGCCTCGCCGCCGGGTTCGTGCTCATAGCTCCGGCACCCTATGGACCTCGAACAGGTTGGTGCCGAGTTCCTGGCCGTCGAGGCCGGCGGTGATCGCGACCAGCTCGCCCGGCGCGGCGATCCCGTGCTTGGCGGCGAGCCCGGCACAGTGCCCGAGGAGGCCGCGCAGCTCGGTCCCGAAGTCGCTCTGCACGGCGGTGATGCCGAACAGCAGGCTGACCCGGCGGACGGTCTCTATATAGGGGGAGACCGCCAGGACCGGCACGTTTGGCCGGTGGGCGGAGACGAGCCGGGCGGTGCGGCCGCTGTTGGTCGGTACCACCAGCGCCTTTAGACCGAGCCGGTAGACCGCGCCGACGGCGCTCTGGGCGACCGAGTCGGCGACGTCCTGAGTCGCCTGGTCGGTGCGGGTGAAGAGCCACTCGCCGTAGGGCAGGTCGGGCTCGGTCGCCCGCGCGATCCGGTCCATCACTTCCACCGCCTCGACCGGGTTCTGGCCGACGGCGGTCTCCTCGGAGAGCATCACCGCGTCGGTGCCGTCGTAGATCGCGTTGGCGACGTCGGTCACCTCGGCGCGCGTCGGGCGCCGCGCGTGGACCATCGAGGCCAGCATCTGGGTCGCGGTGATAGCCGGTTTCGAGCGCTGGCCGGCGAGGCGGATCAGCCGCTTCTGCTCGACCGGCATCCGCTCCAGCGGGATTTCGATCCCGAGGTCACCGCGGGCGACCATGATCCCGCCGTTGGCGACCCGAACGATCTCCTCGGCGTGCTCGGCCGCCTCCTGCTTCTCGATCTTGGCGACCAGCGGGATGCGGGAGTCGAGCTCCTTCAGTCGCGCCGCGACCGGCTCCAGGTCGGCGGCGGTGGAGACGAAGGAGACCGCCAGCAGGTCGATGCCGTTCTTGACCGCGAACTCGACCCAGTCGAGGTCGACGCCGGTGGTCGCCGGCAGATCGGCGCCGCCGGGGATGTTCATCCCCTTGTGGGAGGAAAGCGTGCCGCCGACCTCGACCTCGGCGCCGACGCCCTCGCTCTGCTTGCCGCCGACCCGCAGGCGGATCGCGCCGTCGGCCAGGTAGACGAGCTGGTCCTCGCGCAGATCGGAGACCCCGGCCCACTGCACCGGGATCGTGTCGCTGTCCCCCTCGACCTGATCGGGAGTGAGGGTCACGTGCATGCCGGTCTCCAGCTCGGCGACGTCCCCCCGCATCGAGCCGATCCGCAGCTTCGGCCCCGGCAGGTCGCCGAGGATCGCCACCTCGCGCCCGACCCGCTCGGCGGCGGCGCGGATGTCGGCGATCGTCCCCGCCTGCCGCTCCGGCCCGGCGTGGGAGAAGTTGAGGCGGAAGATGTCAGCCCCGGCCGCGACCAGCCGCTCCAGCACCGTCGGATCCCAGCTGGCCGGGCCGACGGTGGCGATGATCTTGGTCCGCCGCCCGACGTGGGCGCCCGATATTTCGCTGTTCGCGTGCATCCCCGCTGAGACTAGACGGGAGCCGTCCCGTTCGGCCTCCAGTACCTACAATCGAAAGGCGCGCGGCGCGCGCACGTGGAGAGGTGGCCGAGTGGCTGAAGGCACTCGCCTGCTAAGCGAGTAGGGGGCGCAAGCTCTCTCGAGGGTTCGAATCCCTCCCTCTCCGTTCCTCCCGCCGTAGGCCGGTTGCTGCCGCAAGCCCACCGAAACCGCTTAGGTGCACCGCAGGTCTTACTTCTAGAGCGCAACGCGTGTAGGTGCACCGGCGCGCACGAACTAGCGGAGGAGACAGCGTGAGAGAGGGATACCCGCAATTAGAAGACGAGCAACGGTGTGCCTGCGTTGCCGATGAGGCGACGATCGAAGTTGGGGGCACCGAGTATCAGGCAACTTTCTCGGGAGAAATGGCCGTGAGGGCCCGAGAGCCAAGCGAGAGAGACGGGGTCGCGTCTGTTCCGCTTGTGATTACGGGCCACAACACGATCGGCGATGTCGCTGGGTTGGGACGGATCATGGTTTCTCGAGATCCTGATCGAGAGGCCCCCGAGGGCGTGCTTCGCGAGAACAGCGCCGGGGAGGGTTTCCCAGCCACTCAGGAGATGCTGGTGAACATCCACGTAACGCTGGACAGCCTTCCCGGATTCGTCCTGCGAAACGTCAAGACCGGAACCCTCCGAAACGAAGACCAGCAAAGCTTCCCGCCCCGGAATGCTCGTTACGAGCTTCAAGAGCCGCTGGATCTGGAGCGGGTGGATGAACCGGGAGAGGTGGTTGCCAGGATCATTTCCTACACGGCCCACATCAATCCAGACATGGCATAGCCAAAGACTTAACGGGGACCCGCGACTGCTCCAAGGCAGTAGGTCGCAGTGGTTTCTCAGTTCGGATCGAGCCGATCCAATCGGTTGCCGAACTCGGGTTCAAATACCGTCCCATGATCCCCGTTCCGAGCTGGTGGAAAGCCCTTAATAGATCCTGCCAAGGCCTGGCGCGGAGAAGCATCCGCAACTAGCCATTTCCCGCGCTATTCGATGTCGCCGCTTATTTCAGCTCGGACATCGTGGTGTTTCGCATCACGCTCAAAAGATTCGGCTATTGATCGTAGGACCCGGCTCGTACGCGGCCAACTCGCCGCCGTCTTTCTGGCCCAAACTCGATATTCCTGGGCCAACTCCCGCTCCTGCTGGCCTCCGTCATACGGACTGCGGCTCGTAATTCCACGGCCGTTGAAGATCCCAACCTCCATGCCGGTCTCGATACTCGTGCTGCCAACTCGCTCGATCAGTTCTCTGACCGGCTCGCTGGGCCATCCTCCATCCTCACCCTCTGGACTGGCAGAAAGCAGGCGACCGATCATCTCGTCGCCGATATCGGCTCGGTCTAGTTCCGCGAGCGCAAGGCGAGCAGTGTCTACCCACTCGGAAAGATGATCGCCATCGACGCTGCCATCCTCTCGCCTGCCTGGAACTTCGCGCCAGTGCTCTAGCACCCACCAAGCGTGCTGCGCAAGCTCCTGGTCTTCCTTGTTGAGCTTCCGCTTCTCATCATTGCGCCCGCGATAAACCCGTGCTACTAGCTGGACGAAGAGATCCGGACTTTCGCGCATCCTCTTGTACAGCGCCTTTGGCTGTCGATAGTCATCAAGCAGACGGAAGAATCCATACTCATACTTGAGAAGGTTCTCTGCCGAGTATCCAGTGTCTTCCAGGTAGTCGAGCAACTCGCCTACCTCGTAACCAGGAGATTGCGCGGGTCTTTCATCTCCATCTGAGGTGAGAGCTGCGTCAAGCACCTTTTCAAAGAGTTCATGGGGAAGATCTCTCTTCTCCTGCTTGCGCTGATGCAGACTGGCATTCAGCAAGTCGACGGCCGCCCACGGCCTCTCAGCTCCAAGAAGCTCCAGAACTGCCCGCTCAGTGTCATCGAAGCTCACTCGCCAGGGATTGACCTTCTTCCAATACAGCACGGAAAGCTCTGGGTCGATCTCGGCCAGCGCATTCCAGACCTCTGCCGTCGCCGGCGCCGCGGTGGCCACCACGATCCGACGCTCGGAGGTTTTCATGTCAGGGCGAGAGAGAACTTCTCGTAGCCATGCCACACCCCCTTCATTAAGCCTTGATCCCGCCCAGCTAGATGCGACATCCCGAAGTTTGTCGTTGTCGGCATCGAGCCAAGCGATCAGGTCGTCAAAGTCCCCTGAAGCGACTGCTCCGATAGTGAAGCCCAGCTGCATCGGCACCCGGCTCCGTTCCGCAAGCTTCTGCAACGGATCAAGAGAGTCTGCCGCCAAGACCTCTTTCACCGCTGCCCGTCGTCGTGCCTCAAGCTCTTCGTCGTAGCCCTCTTCGCTCCGAGACTGGAAGCCTTGGAGATCGGGGCGCCAGTCAAATAGATAGGCATAGCGAGACGTATCAGCCTCAGGCTCAAGTCCCTTTGCAAGCTGTTCCATCTGGGTGAGCGGATCATCGCTCATGGACCATTCCGCTTCTGGAAAGCGTCGATGGCGAGCTATCTCCCGATCAAGCCTTTCCCACAGGACTAGCTGATCCGAGGGGTTCAAGTGAGCACTCCCGATGAACTTTTCAAATGCCTTCAAGAGGCGAGCTCGATGATCCGGAGGCAAGGGATAAAGGTGCTCCAGCAACTCTGCCCAACGCTCCGCGTTGTCTTTCGCCAGCGAGATGCCTATACGGACCAGTTCACCGATGTACTCCACCCATTCGGAGATCGACACCCCTTGCGACTCCGGCTTCCAGTCTCGGAAGCGCGGACTATGCGGAGGTGAGGAAACTCCATGGTGACTTGGCCATAGGGCCATGATGAGGCGCCAGGCAACATCGGGAAGGCTTTTCGCGGTCTGCTCGACTGCTTCTACTTTTCGGTTTAACGGAGCGGTGGTATGGCGAACCCATCCCACTAGAACCTCGGAGAGGCTGTTAAGGGGGCGATTCGCAAGGCGGCCACCTGGATCGACAGCATCGAGTCGGGCTAATGCTCGACTCGCGTCCAAGAGGTAGTCGGGGCTCCAGCACAAGGTCTCAAGAGCCCACAGAAGCCCGGTATGGGCAGAGGAGCCGAAAAGGGCTGAGCTTTGATCGTTGTCCTGAAACATCAACCGGAGAAGTGGCTGAGGCCGGTCAAAGTCCTGATGGACTGCATCCAAGAAGTCCTGCGGAGCGGCCTCAGCAAGCAAAGGCAACTCATCAGCAAGGGAGGCCCACGTTCTGCCGCTTGAGTCCTCGTTTGCTCGTCGGAGAATTTCCTGTACCACAAGCCGTGCATGGTCGGATGCCGATTCGCCATCGCTCAGCTGCACATCACCAGCTGCACCGGCAAAGGCAAGCCCTTGCGCCAAGCCTCCACGAAGGGTGGACGAATGCTTCCGCACCTTGCCGAGCAGACTCGCCATCGGTCGTTCTTCCTGCTGGAGCTCTAGACGCGGGTCAGCTTCAAGCAGGATTTCCTTGGCTGCCTTATGCCAGCGATCCAAAACATCGGAGGTGAGGGCCGGGCTCAACAGGAGAAAGGCCTCGGCTGGAGAGGCGAGATGCCATTGCTTACCCGTCTGAATGAATGGCGGATCATCGGAGCCTCTCCACTGGAGAAGAGCCTGCTCGATTTCAGGCCACTCCCTTCCAACCACGTTGCTCACCACAGACAGATCCTCTTGGGAAGGAGACCAAGCACCCACGAGCATCAAGGGGGCGATGACGGAGGCCTCGGGTGGACGGGACCACTGCGGTCGAGCGATTAGGGGATCGCGAGCGAGGGTGCGTATGAGGGCAGGCATGCTCCTCCGAGCGAGAGCGGCTAGCTCGTAAGCCCTGTCGGAATCTATTCCTGCATCTTTGAGGGCCTCCATGGCACCCTGCCTGGCCGGACGTAGGAGTCGAATGTGCTCACCCCGAGGAAGCTGATCACCTCCGACTGGGACAACAACTTGATGGCCAGCGTCGAGCGCAACATCGAGGGGTGGACCCTCGAATAGAGGGACGAGGATCATCGCCCCGGGTTCTATGGCCACGCGATCCCAAACGTCAGGGTGCCATACAACGAGCAAAGGAGGATTGGCTTCTCCTTCTTCTGCAAGTTGCTGGACGACCGCGTTGATGAACGCCAGCGCGTCCTCCCGCCAAGCAGCCTGAACGGCAATCGCTGCGGGCGGACCTGCGAAGAACTTTCTTAACTTTCCTTTTTCTTCATCGCGGCCAGCCAAGAAGAGATCCGCCGGCAACGGCGGTGCGGTTTTCTGACGGAAACGACCCCACCACTGCTCAAGCGTTGCGGCATCCCGCGGCCGACGACCGAGCCGCTCGGAAATCCAGTGGTGGACCGCCGGGGTTTGCTGGAGCCATGCCTCGAGTGCATCCCCATCGAGAACCCGGACGTCAGCGAAGAAGCCATCTTCCTTCTTTTCGCTCTCCCATTTGTGGGCAGTCGTCCAGCGTCGTGGAGTTGCAAATACGAAGATCGATTCCTCCGGAACTGCTCCCAAAGGCTCTTTCCGCCTTTTCCGGTAATCCTCGCTTGCCTTCTTCCCGGGTTGAGCGCTAACGCCGAACTCAAAGAAGATATTGCCAGCAGGCAGGAAGGTCGTACCTGACGACTCGGCACGACCATCCCAGCCAGGAGCCACAACTCCCTCTCCAGCTCTAATCGAAACATCTGTCAGGCCGGGGGTGGCGGCGATCAGTCTGCGCATCAACTCCGGGAAGAGGTGCTGCGCTTCTTTGGTTCCGGCCCAATGATGTAGTTGCGTCGCATCCACGAGTTCCGGGCCAATGGTCCGGCGTTCCTGCTCCATGGATGCCGTCGATGCCCCCCGATTACGGGCGAGGCGATCGACATCGGCAGCATCGAAGCGCAGGAACCGCGAGCCAGGAATCTTGGCAGACAAAAGGACGCCGGTCCGCGCCCAGTTGCGCACCGTGTTCTCATGGACTCCGAGGCGGCGGGCGGTCTCGCGAACATTCAGGAACTCAGGGCTTCCCTTATTCATCGCCAACAATGATACTTCTATTGTTGACTTTGTACAAGGGCCTCGTTACCCTTGCATCATGGCGGTTGCGTTATGACTTCGTCCATTTCTTCGGGCCTCGAGCCTCACAAAGAAGACCTGGAAATTTTCTTCTGGGCAGCGCGGGAATTGCTCAGACTGGCTCTTCTCACGGTCGCGACGGCCTTCTGCATCGTGGCGCTCCTCCAAGGCGAGATCCCTGGAATACGCGAATTGGCGATGCTCATCGCCTGGCTGTTTTCGCGGTGAAGCTGCGGCCGTCCTAGGCAGGACCGAGTCTTTCCCCGGCGGTCTTGAAGGCTAGGTTCACATACCGTCGATGATCAGCGTTCGCTCCCGCGGGTAGGCTGGCCCCGTGTCCGCTCCCCCCCAGTCGTACGAGCGCTACGAGCGGGTCTTCGCCGAGGTCGAGGCTCCGTTTGCATTTGTCGACCTCGAGGCGATGTGGGCGAACGCGGAGGAGATGCTGGGGCGCGCGGGTGGGAAGCCGGTCCGGGTCGCTTCGAAGTCGATCCGCTGCCGGGCACTTATGGAAGCGATCCTCGGGCGAGACGAGCGCTTCCGGGGGCTGATGACCTACACGCTGCCGGAGACGCTGTGGCTCGCCGAGCAGGGGTTCGAGAATCTGCTGCTGGCCTACCCGACCGCCGACCTTGGGGCGCTGGAGGAGCTGGCGCTGCGCTCGGCGGCGGGGCCGGAGGGGGCGCCGATCGTGATGGTCGACTGCGTCCGGCACCTGGAGATGATCGAGTCGGTGCTGGGCAAGGGCGCGCCGCCGCTGCGGGTCTGCATCGACGTCGACGCCAGCTGGTGGTGGCTCGGGGGCCGGGTCAAGGTCGGCTCCAAGCGCTCGCCGGTGCATACGGTCGAGCAGGCGGTGGAGCTGGCGCGGGAGATCGAAAAGCGGCCGCAGATCGAACTTGACGCGCTGATGGCCTACGAGGGGCAAATCGCCGGCGTGGGCGACCGCCCGCCCGGGCAGTGGCGCCGCGGCGCCGCGATCCGCTTCATGCAGAAGCGTTCGGCGACGGAGCTGGCCGAGCGGCGGGCGGCGATCGTCGCGGCGCTGAGCGAGTTCGTCGAGCTGCCGATCGTCAACGGCGGGGGCACCGGCAGCCTCGAGCTGACCGCCGCCGAGGAGGAGA
>DATFQO010000008.1:0-13689 GCA_035264245.1 Solirubrobacterales bacterium | reverse complement strand
CGCCACGCTGCCCTTCGTGAAGCACTCCTTCGCGGTCACCGACCCGCGGCAGATCCCCGAGTACGTCCATCAGGCCTTCCACGTCGCCTCGACCGGGCGGCCGGGACCGGTGCTGCTGGACATCCCGCAGGACCTCTCGCGTGCCGACATCGACTACCAGCCGCGCACCGAGCCGGTCGAGCTGCCCGGCTACAAGCCCTCGACCGAGGGCAACATCAAGCAGATCCGAATCGCGGCCAAAGCGCTGGCGACCGCACGCCGGCCGATCTTCTACACCGGCGGCGGCGTGATCAACGCCAACGCCTCCGAGGAGCTGCGCGAGCTCGCCGCCTCCGACCGCTTCCCGGTCACCTCGACCCTGATGGGCCTCGGCGGCTTCCCCGCCTCCGGCGAGAACTGGCTGGGGATGCTGGGGATGCACGGCACCTGGACGGCCAACCACGCGATGGACAAAGCCGACCTGATCGTCGCCATCGGGGCCCGCTTCGACGACCGCATCACCGGCAAGCTCGACGAGTTCGCGCCGCACGCCAAGGTCATCCACATCGACATCGACCCGGCGGAGATCTCGAAGAACGTCGGCGCCCACATCCCGATCGTCGGCGACGTCAAGCAGGTGCTGCCGAAGCTGACCCGCGAGTACCGGGCGCTGCAGACCGACTCCAGCCGCCTCGACGACTGGTGGAACACGCTGCGCGGCTGGCAGGCCGAGCACCCGCTCTTCTATGACGAATCGAGTGACCAGGGCGGCGAGATCAAACCCCAGTTCATGATCCGCGCGATGCACCGCGCCACCCAGGGCGACGCGATCATCACCTCCGACGTCGGCCAGCACCAGATGTGGGCGGCGCAGTACTACGGCTTCGACAAACCCAGGCGCTGGATCAACTCCGGCGGCCTCGGGACGATGGGCTTCGGCCTGCCGAGCGCGGTCGGCGCCAAGGTCGCCTGCCCCGACGAGCAGGTCGTCTGCCTCGGCGGCGACGGCAGCCTGATCATGAACATCCAGGAGCTCGCCACCTGCGTGACCGAGAACATCCCGGTCAAGGTCTTCCTGATGAACAACGGCTACATGGGCATGGTCCGCCAGTGGCAGGAGCTGTTCTGGGACCGCCGCTACAGCTCGGTCGACATGGGCTCCAGCCCTGACTGGGTGAAGCTGGCCGAGGCCTTCGGCGCCAGAGGGATGCGGGCCGAAAACTCCGCCGACCTCGAGGAGCAGATGGTCGCCGCGCTGGAGCACGACGGCCCGGTCCTGCTCGACGTCCGCGTCGCCCGCGAGGAGAACTGCTATCCGATGATCCCGCCGGGCAGCGCCGCCCGCGACATGGTCGAGTCGCCCCAGAAGAAGGCGATCGGCTGATGGAGGCCGGGACGCCGCAGACGGTCAAGCTGGAGGATCTGCACATGCCGGGTCAGCTGACGGGCCGCAAGCACATCCTCTCGATCCTGGTCGAGAACAAGCCGGGCGTGCTGGCCCGCGTCGCTGGGCTCTTCTCCCGCCGCGGCTTCAACATCGACACTCTCGCCGTCGGCCCGACCGACGACCCCAGCGTCTCCCGTGTAACCCTGACCCTCGACGGCGCCGTCCACCCGATTGACCAGGTGACCAAGCAGCTGCACAAGCTCGTCAACGTGCTGAAGATCCGCGACATGGAGCCGGAGGAGACGGTCGCCCGCGAGATGGCTCTCTTCAAGGTCTCCTCGGCGGTCGAGAACCGCGCCGAGATCATCCAGTTCGCCGAGATCTTCCGGGCCAAAATCGTCGACGTGGCGAGGCGGACGATGACGATCGAGGTGACCGGCTCGGCCGACAAGATCGAGGCCTTCGAGCGGATGGTCCGCCCGCACGGCCTGGTCGAAATGGTGAGAACCGGCGAGATTGCGATTGGTAGAGGGCACGACTGAGGCACTCCTCGGCGCGCTGGGCAAGGCCGCCGGGCGGGGACGACGCACCCTTGTAAGCGTCACCACCGAGGTCGAGGTCGACGATCCCTGCGCTGTGGTCTTCGCCTCTCGGCTGGCGAGCGACCGCTGGTTCTGCTGGGAGCAGCCCGACCGCGGGTTCGCCCTCGCCGGGCTCGGGATCGCGCACGAGGCCAGCTCGCGCGGGCGCGAGCGCTTCGCCGACGTCGGGGCCGAGTGCCTGCGGGTCGGCGGCGACGCGATCCTCGACGAGCCGCGCGGGTTGCCGGCAGGTGCCGGTCCGGTCTGGCTCGGCGGCTTCGCCTTCGCCCCCGACGGCGGCGCGACGCCGGCCTGGTCCTCGTTCGCGCCGGCTGCGCTGGTCCTGCCCGAGCTCTCCCTCTGCCGCAGCGGCGGGCGTACCTTCCTCACCGCCAACGCTGTGGTCACGCCCGGCGGGGACGCCGAGCGCCTGGGGGAGAGGCTGGCCTCGCGGCTGGCGGGCTTGAGGCTCGACGCGCCGTTGCCGCTGCTCGACCCGCACCCGACCGCCCACGCAGAGATTCGCAGCGCCCGGCCCCCGCGCGAGTTCGAAGCCGCGGTGGAGGGCGCCACATCGCGGATCGCCACGGAAGAGATGAGCAAGGTCGTCCTCGCCCGCGAGGTGATCGTCGACGCCGCCGCCGCCCACGATCCGGCCGCCGTCTTCGGCGCGATGCGCGAGCAGTTCCCGTCCTGCTTCTGCTTCTGCTGCGGCACGCCCGAGGCGGCATTCCTCGGCGCCAGCCCCGAGCTGCTGGTCCGACGCTCCGGCGCCAGCGTCTCCACGGTCGCCCTCGCCGGCTCGACCCGCCGCAGCTCCGATCCCGCCGTCGACGACCACCTCGGCGAGCAGCTGCTGCGCAGCGACAAGGACCGCCGCGAGCAGCAGATCGTCGCCGAGCGCATCGTCCGCGCCCTGCGCCCGCACGCGGTCTGGGTCGAGGCGGGGGCGGAGCCGGAGATCGTCAAGGTGGCGAACATCCAGCACCTGGCAACCCCGGTCGTCGCCCAGATGGCGGAATCGCACTCCGCGATCGAGCTGGCGGGAGCCCTCCACCCGACCCCCGCGGTCGGCGGCGAGCCCTGGCCCACGGCCGCCACGGCCATCGCCGAGCTCGAGGGCATGGACCGCGGCTGGTACGCCGCCCCGGTCGGCTGGATGGACGCCACCGAGGACGGCGAATTCTGCGTGGCCCTGCGCAGCGCCCTCCTCCGCGACCGCGAGGCCCACCTCTTCGCCGGCGTCGGCGTCGTCGCCGGCTCCGATCCGGCAGCCGAGCTGGCCGAGACCGAGGTCAAGCTCGGGGCGTTGCTGCCACTTCTCGCCGAGTAGTGCAGAATCCCCTGCGTGATCGGCCGCCTGGCAGGGATGCTTCTCGCATGCGGGTGCCTGGCGCTTGGTGCCGCCAGCGCCGCGGCTGAGGTCCCGACCGGGCCGCGTCTGACCTTCATGGAAGCGGGTGACGCCGGCTTCAGACTTGTCAGTGCCGATCCCGGCGGGGGAGACCGACGGGTGATCGTCGGAGGCAATCGAAAGAGCCGGTTTCTTCCCTTTCCCTTTAGCCGGCCGAGCTGGTCGGGGGATGGCGCCCGTCTCGTCTTTGCCGGAATCGATCAACCTGGCGACAGGGCGTCTCGTCTCGACGTCTACGACGCAGCTGCCGATGGGACCGGGGTCACCCGGCTCCCGGGGACCAGCGACATCTTCAGCGCCGTGGTCTCACCGGATGGAAACATGGTCGCCTTCTCCCGTGAACGCGAGCGAGAAGTGGAGAAGCCGCGCGGGGGTGGGGCGACTGTCATCCGAAGCGCCTCGATCTGGCTGCTGGATATCGACAGCGGTGCGTTCGGCCAGCTGACGCCATGGCGCGACGGGCTCTCGGCCTATCCCTCCTCCTTCAGCCCGGACGGGTCGATCCTGGCGATCTCCCGTCAGTGGCGAAATAGCCACGCTGCTGTGGCGGTCCGCCTCGACGGCTCCGGAGAAACCGTGCTCGCGCGGAACGCAGGCGAGCCGGTCTATTCCCCGGATGGGACGCGGCTGGCCATGACCACGGTTGGAAAGCGGAGGTCAATCGGGCGCAAGGGCGTGACCCTGACCTTCTCGCCGCCCGACCTTGCCGTTGCCGCCGCCGACGGGTCGGGATTGACGAGGCTGACGCGGACGCGAAACCTGGAGCTGGCTCCAAGTTGGGATCCGTCGGGACAGCGGATCGCCTACACCTTGCTCACCCCCTCCCTCGACGAAGCCTCCATCCTCGGAGCGGGGGACTCGATCATGGAGATCAACGCCGACGGCAGTTGCAAGACCAAGATCCTGTCGGTTCCCAGAGTCAGCCTCTTCGGCGCCACCTGGCAGCCCGGTGCCGGGCGCGAGGCGGGTCCGATCAGCTGCTGATCGCGGCCTGGACGGCGTCCGCGAGGCGCCGGTGCAGCTCGACGTTCGCCCGCCGGTCCGTCTTCACCTCGATCAGGCCGGTGCCGGTGGCGAGGGCATCGGGCAGGTCGGCTAGCGACTCGATGCGGCGATGCGATAGGTCGAAGAGCGCCGCCGCCTTGGCGACGTCGACGCCTCGGGGGGTGCCGAGCAGGGCCTCGAACTCGACCCTGTCGAGCGCCGACTCCTGCGGCAGGAAGTGGAAGATGCCGCCGCCGTCGTTGTCGATCACGACGATGCGGACCGGGGTCTCGACGTCGCGCAGCGCCGCCAGGCCGCCGAGGTCATGGAGGAAGCCGAGGTCACCGGTGACGATCGTCGTCGGCCGGCCGCTCGCCTGGGCGGCTCCGATGCCGGAGGAGACGAGGCCGTCGATGCCGTTGGCGCCACGGTTGGAGAGGAAGAGGACGTCGGTGGCGCCGGCGGCCAGGTACGCCTCCTGATCACGGATCGGCATGCTCGAGCTGGTGTAGACGAGATCGCCGTCGCGGTGGGCGGCACCGAGGGCGCGGTGGAGGGCCGGCTCGGAGATCTCTCCCCCGGCGAACGCTTCGTCGAGCGCGGCCTGCGCCTGTGCCTCGGCCTCGGTCCAGCGATCCGGCAGCGGGCGCTCGCGTCCCTCCAGCCCTTCCAGTCGTGCCGCCCAGCCGGAGGCGAGCTCGGTCGGGTCGGCACGGAGGATCGCGGCCGCCCGGTTGGTCGGCTCGTTCCAGTCGCCGTGGGGGTCGATCACGATCTCGTCGGCGCCGCTCGCCTCGATCCACGCGCGCAGCGGCTTGCTGGTCGGCATCTCGCCGAAACGGAGGATCAGGTCGGGCACGACCGAGCGGGCGAAGTGCTCCTCGCGCAGCAGAAGGTCGTAGGCGGCGACGACGTGCGAGCGGTCGTGGGGGCCGCGGCGCAGCTGCGAGGTCGGGTCGGCGAGGATCGGGAAGCCGGCGACCCGCGCCAGGTGCGCCAGCGGCTCGCGCAGCTCGGGGTCGAGCTGGCGGCCGGCGACAATCACGCCGGAGATCGCGTTGCCGATGTGGCCGGCCATCTCGTCGAGGAGGAAAGCCGAGGGCTCGAGGTCGATCCGGGTCACCGCCGTCAGCGGCCGGCCGTCGCGCCCCTGCAGGGCCAGATCGTCGGTTGCCGTCACCGCGCCCTCGACTGGAACAGGCGCCAGCGGCTCGCGCCAGGGCAGGTTGAGATGAACCGGGCCGGGCCGGGTCTCGCCGCGCGCCGCCGCCAGCGCCCGGCAGGCGACCGAGCGGTAGTGAAGGAGGCCGCTGTCGTCGGCGTCATGGGTGCCGACTTCGCAGAACCAGCGGACCGAGGAGCCGAAGGGCTTGATCTGGTCGATCGTCTGTCCCGCGCCGATGCCGCGCAGCTCCGGCGGCCGGTCGGCGCTCAGCACCACCAGCGGGATCCCCGATTCGTCGGCCTCGACCACGGCCGGGTGGTAGTTGACCACCGCGGTCCCGGAGGTGCAGAGCAACGCCACCGGCTCGCCATTTGCCTGCGCCGCCCCGAGGGCGAAGAAGCCAGCCGACCGCTCGTCGACGATCACCTTCACCTCGATTGCTGGCTGGCGCCACAGGGCCAGCGCCAGCGGAGTCGAGCGCGATCCGGGCGAGACCACCACCAGCCGCACCCCGCCGCGCGCCAGTTCCTCGGCGAAGGCCGAGGCGAGGGCGGTGTTGGCGTTGGTGGGGTCCATTTTTGGCTTCTCAGATGCGGTGTGCCTGCAGGGCATCCTCGTCTATCTCGACGCCCAGGCCGGGGCCGGGAGGGAGGTGCAACATTCCGTCGCGCACCTCGCACTCGACCGAGGCGATCGTCGAGGCGAAAAGCCGCTGGGTGGCAAGGCCGTGGGCGAGGTGCAGCCGTTCCGGGTGTCCCGTCTCCGCGAGGCTGAGCGCGACCTGCGCCGCCGCGGCTATTCCCACCGGGCCGTCAAGCGCGCTGGTGACGTAAGCGGGGAGGACGTCGGAGATCGCCAGCGCTTCCTCCGGCCCACCGACCTTGGAGAGCTTGATCCCCGTGTAGGCGCAGGCCCCGAGCGCAACCGCCTCCTCGGCCTCAGCGAGAGTCGCAACGCTCTCGTCGGCGGCCAACGGGATCGAGGTGTTCGCCGCGAGCTCCGCCATCGCCTCCAACCCCGCCACGGGCTGCTCAGCCAACTCGACTTCGAACGGCTCCAGCGCCGCCAGCGTCGCCTTGGCCGTCTCCAGGTCCCAGGCCTCGTTCGCATCCACCCGAATCCGCACCCCAGGACCAAGCGCCTCCCGCACCGCCCGGACCTGCTCGACGTCCCCAGATCCGCGAGTCTGCGAGAACCGTCGCATATCGACGGTTTTCGCGGACTCGGCACCGAGCTTCAGCTTGAAGGTCGTAAACCCGTCCCGAGCCCACTTTTCCGCCTCGGCAGCTACCTCCGCCGGTGGTCCCGCGACGAGCGTCGCGTTGCACTCGACCGCTTCGTCCCGCTCCCCCTCACCTGCTGCCGTTCCAATCCGCCGACCCCGCAGATCCATCAGCGCGGTCTCCACCGCGCACCGAGCCGGCGCCGACAGCGCCTGAACCTCCCGGTGCTCCCCCCAGCCCTCAAGCTCCCGCACCACATCCCCCAGCGAAGCCCCACCCCGCAACGCCAGCGGCACCGCTTCGCCCAGACCCACGACCCCGTCCTCATCCCGCACTCGCAGCAGCACCATCTCCCGCCGCCGCAGCACCCCGCGCGCCGTCACGTACGGCTCCTTGAACGGAAGCGCGTAGGGGATGACCTCGACCGAGTTGAAGCGCACGCGGCGAGTTTCTCAGGCGGAGACGAGCAGCCCGATCGTGACCAGCAGGCTGAAGACGCCGAGCAGCGCGCCGGTTTGCGCTAGCACCCCGTTCAGCGCCGGCCCGTCCCGCCGCTCCGCCAGCGTCTTCGCCGGTTTGATCGCCAGCGGCGCTGCCAGCCACCCGATCAGCGGCAGCATGCTCGCGTCTCCGGCGACCAGCGCGATCGGCAGGACGAGGAAGCCGCCGGCGAGCAGCAGCCGGTAGAGGTTGACGGCGCTGTCGCGCCCGATCCGCACCGCCAGCGTGTTCTTGCCGGCGCGCCGGTCGGTCTCGACGTCGCGGACGTTGTTGACGACGATGATCGCCGTCGCCAGGAAACCAATCGAGATCGAGAGCCCCAGCGGCAACGCGTCGAGCTCCTCCAGCTGCACGAAGTAGGAGCCGTTGACCGCGACCAGGCCGAAGAAGAGGAAGACGAAGACCTCGCCGAACCCGGCGTAGCCGTACGGTCGCGGCCCGCCGGTGTAGAGGACGCCGGCGGCGATCGAGAAGACGCCGATTACGAAGATCACCCAGCCGGCGACGGTGGTCAGGTAGATGCCGCAGGCGACCGCGACGGCGAAGGCGATCCAGGTCGCCCGCATCACCCGCTGCGGCGTCACCATCCCGCTGGCGGTGACCCGCACCGGCCCGAGCCGGTCGGCGGTGTCGGCGCCGCGCTTGGCGTCGGAGTAGTCGTTGGCGAGGTTGGTCCCGATCTGGATGAAGATCGAGCCGACGAGCGCCGCGAGGAACGCCCCCCAGCGCGGCAGGCTGCCGTACCACTGGACCGCCGCCGCGGTGCCGACGAGGACCGGCGCGACCGCCGCCGGCAGCGTCCGCGGCCGCGCCGCCATCAGCCAGATCCTCATGCGCGCCGGGGGAACCGCGAGAAGTCGGGCTGGCGCTTCTGCTTGAACGCCTCCCGCCCCTCGGCCGCCTCGTCGGAGCCGTAGAAGAGGAGGTTGGCGTCGTGGGCCAGCTGCTGGATTCCGGCATAGCCGTCCTCGTGGGCGTTGAAGCTGGCCTTGACCAGGCGCAGCGCGAAGGGGGAGAGGGCGAGCATCTCGCGGCACCAGGCGACGGTCTCGCGCTCCAGCTCGGCGACCGGCACGACCGCGTTGACGAGCCCCATCTCCTCTGCCTCCTCGGCGTCGTACTGGCGGCAGAGCATCCAGAACTCCTTCGCCTTCTTGGTCCCGACCAGGTCGCGCAGCAGCGAAGCGCCGTAGCCGCCGTCCCAGGAGCCGACCCGCGGCCCGGTCTGGCCGAAGACGGCGTTGTCGGCGGCGATCGTCAGGTCGCAGCAGAGGTGGAGGATGTGGCCGCCGCCGATCGCGTAGCCAGCGACCATCGCGACGATCGGCTTCGGCAGCCGCCGCATCTGGATCTGCAGGTCGGTGACGTGGAAGCGCCCGACCGCGGCGCCCTCGGGCATGTAGCCGGTGTCACCGCGCACGGTCTGGTCGCCGCCGCTGCAGAAGGCCCGCTGCCCGGCGCCGGTGAAGACGATCACGCCGACCTCGGGATCCTCGCGCGCCAGCTCCATCGCCGCCGAGACCTCGACCAGCGTCTGCGGCCGGAAGGCGTTCAGCACGTCGGGGCGGTCGATCGTCACCTTGGCGATCCCGCCGCCGGTCTCGTAGCGGATGTCCTCGTAGTCCCCAGGACCCGCCTGCCACTCGATCGGCGCGTAGAGCAGTTCCTCGGGCGGGGCTCCTTTGTGGCGTTTGGGCATGATGGGGACGATATCCCGATGAAGCTCGACGACTGGCTCTCACAGAGATCGCAGAGCTGTCCCGACCGGACGGCGCTCGTCGCCGACGGCGCGGAGATGACCTACGCCGAGCTCGAGGCGGAGGCGACCTGGGTTGCGCGGCGGCTCGCCGCCCACGGCGTCCGCCGCGGCTCGACCGCGGCGTTGACCACGCACCCGCGCCGCGAGCAGGTCGTCCTGATGCACGCGCTGATGAAGCTCGGCGCGGCGCTGCTGCCGCTCGGCCCGCGGCTGACCGCCGAGGAGCGGAGGACGATCGTTACCGCCGAGGAGCCGATCATCGATCTCGACGACCCCGGCCAGCTGACCCAGACCGAGGCCGACATGCCGCTGCTCGGCGAGCACGACATGGACGACGTCTGCTGTCGCGTCCTCACCAGCGGCAGCACCGGGACACCGCGCCCGATCCCGCTCAGCTACGGCAACTTCCTCTGGAACGCGGTCGGCTCCGGCTTCAACATCGGCGTCGAGCCGAGCGACCGCTGGCTCTGCTGCGTCCCGCTCAGCCACATCGCCGGGCTCGGGATCGTGATGCGCTCGGTCATCTACGGCACCGCCGCGGTCGTCCACGACGGCTTCGACGTCGACCAGGTGGGGGAGGCGCTGGAGCGCGACGGGATAACCCAGGTCTCGCTGGTGGCGACGATGCTGACCCGCCTGCTCGAGGCCGGCGTCGACCTCTCCGGACCGCGGGCGATCCTCGTCGGCGGCGGCCCGGTCCCGGCCGAACCGCTGGAAGAGGCACTCGCCAAGGGCGCGACCGTCGTCCAGACCTACGGCCTGACCGAGACCTGCTCGCAGGTGACGACGCTGGCGCCGGAGGACGCCAAGCGCAAGCTCGGCTCCGCCGGGCGGCCGCTGCTGACCACGCACCTGCGGATCCTCGACGGCGAGATCCTCGTCCAGGGCCCGACCGTCGCCCCCGGCAGCGCCGACGCCGACGGCTGGCTCCACACCGGCGATCTCGGCCAGATCGACGAGGAAGGCTTCCTCTACGTCAGCGACCGGATCGACGACCTGATCGTCAGCGGCGGCGAGAACGTGATCCCCGCCGAGGTCGAGGAGGTGCTGCTGCGCCATCCGGAGGTGGCGGAGGCGGCGGTGATCGGCCGCGAGGACCCGGAGTGGCAGCAGGCGGTCACCGCCGTCGTCGTGCTCGAGGGCGAGGCCGCGGTGACGCCGGACGACCTCCGCCGGCACTGCGCCGAATCGCTGGCGGGATTCAAAGTGCCGAAGCGGGTCGAGCTCGCCTCGGCCCTGCCGCGGACGCCCTCGGGCAAGCTGATGCGCAGAGCGCTCCGGTAGCCTGCCGGCCCATGCGAACCGACGACATCTTCTCCGACAAAGACGCCGACCTGGGCAAGCTCGACGGCAAGACCGTCGCCATCCTCGGCTACGGCTCCCAGGGGCACGCTCACGCCCTTAACCTCAAGGATTCCGGCGTCGAGGTGGTCGTCGGCCTGCGGCCCGATTCCTCCAGCCGCGCCAAGGCCGAAGCGGCCGGACTCGAGGTCCTCGACATCGCCGAAGCCGCCAGTCGCGGCGACCTGGTGATGATCCTGCTGCCGGACGAGAAGCAGGCCGAGGTCTGGCGCGAGGAGATCGCCGACGGCATCGCCCCGGGCAACCTGCTGCTCTTCGCCCACGGCTTCGCAATCCACTTCGGCGAGATCGAGCCCCCGCCGGGCGTCGACGTCGGCATGGTCGCGCCCAAGGGCCCGGGCCATCTGGTCCGCCGCCAGTACGAGGAAGGCAGCGGCGTCCCCTGCCTGATGGCCGTCCACCAGGACGGCTCCGGCGAGGCCCACGACCTCGTCCTCGCCTACGCCTCCGGGATCGGCGGCGGCCGCGCCGCGGTGATCGAGACGACCTTCAAAGACGAGTGCGAGACCGACCTCTTCGGCGAGCAGGCGGTCCTCTGCGGCGGCGCCTCGGAGCTGGTCCGCGCCGGCTACGAGACCCTGGTCGAGGCCGGCTACGACCCGCGCCTCGCCTACTTCGAGTGCCTGCACGAGCTCAAGCTGATCGCCGACCTGATGTACGAAAAGGGAATTCAGGGCATGCGCTACTCGATCTCCAACACCGCCGAGTACGGCGACATGACCCGCGGCAAACGCGTGATCGGCGAGGAGTCGAGGGCGGCGATGAAAAAGATCCTCAAAGAGATCCAGGCCGGCGACTTCGCCCGCGAGTTCATCGCCGAGAACCGCGCCGGCAACGAGAACTTCGACCGGATGCGCAAAGAGGGCGAGGGGCACCAGATCGAGGAGGTCGGCCACGAGCTCCGCGACATGATGCCCTGGATCGACCAGGGGTTCTGAGACCGGCGCATTTCGGCGTCGTCGCTCGGTCACGTGCAAAGCACGCTCCCTCGCTCCTCCTTGAACTGCTTGGTCTCAGAACCCCTGGACCGCTTCAGTCTTTGATCGGCCCGCGCGGGTCCGTCTCGCCCTCCGGTAGGCGGCCGTCGCGGCCTACGTAGCCGTCCTTGCCGCCGACGCAGATGTAGATCGCGTCTTCGTCCTCGCTGAGGTTCTTCAGGCTGCGCACGACCTGGGCCTCCACCCAGGCGAAGCCGCCTGGGCCTAGCTGGTGCTTGGTGCCGTCGAGGTCGATCTCCATCCGCCCCTGGTGGACGAAGTAGAGCTCCTCCTGCTCGTCGTGGAAGTGCTTGCCGGACTCGTAATTGGGCGGCATCACGATCGCGTTGACGCCGAAGGCGGTGACTCCCAGATCCTTGCGGACCTTGCGGAAGCCCCAACCCTCCCCGAGGTCGTCGAGGTTGGCGACCGCGTAGCCGTCGCCTTTGACCACGTCGGCCATCAGGTTGCCGCCGGCGGGGTCACGGGCGCGAGCGGGGCGGCGCCACCGTTGTTGGCCTTCTCTTCGCCGATCGGCGGGTAGTCGTCGGTCAGCAGCGCGACGTAGCCGTAGAGGCGGGCGTAGAAGCTGTTGACGAAGGTCAGCGCGTTGTTGACCCCCTGCGGCTGGTAGCCGCGGAAGACGATCGTCAGCCAGGCGATCGCCGCCACCCAGAGGTGCATGTAGTTGACCGCGTAGGAGACGATCAGCATCGGCAGTGCCAGGATCAGGCGGAAGAACGCCTTCAGCCGGCTTTGGCTCTCGGCCCTGGGGGCGATGTTGACCCGGATCGGGTAGCTCGGGTCGTCGGCGAGCCCGAACGGCGGCCACTCGTCGGTCTGCAGGTAGATCCACGCCGCGGTCCGGGTGCCGAAGCGGACGACGCCGGCGTTGAACTCATACAGCCACTCGGGGTAGCGGCCGGTGATGATGATCGCGACCCAGGCGAAGAGGTGGGTGAAGAGGAAGAGGATCCCCCAGAACACGGCGACGATGATCCATGGGATCGCCAGCAGCGGCCGGAAAAAGGTGGTCCATCGGTTCGGAGCCGGGTTGAAATCGGCTTCGTAGTTGACTGGATACATCGTGCTCCCCTCGTCGTGGACGGCGACCAAACGGCGCTGCCGAGCCTAACCCCGGCCCCGGCGGCAGCCGCCGGTCGCGGTCAATAACCTGTCGACTCCGATGGCGCCGCAGACGACCGTGCAGATTCCCAGCGAGATCAAGCCCGCCGACGGCCGCTTCGGCTGCGGGCCCTCGAAGGTGCGCCCGGAGGCGCTGGGGCGGCTCGCCGAGCGCTCGGACCTGATGGGGACCTCACACCGCCAGGCGCCGGTGCGCGACCTCGTCGCCGAGATTCGGACTGGGCTGGGAGAGCTCTTCTCGCTCCCCGACGGCTACGAGATCGCCCTCGGCAACGGCGGCACGACGGCATTCTGGGAGGCGGCCTGTGCCTGGCTCGTGCGCGAGCGGGCGCTCCACCTCACCTACGGCGAGTTCTCCTCGAAGTTCGCCAAGTCGACCGCCGCCGCGCCGTTCCTCCAGGACCCGATCGTGGTCGAGGCCGAGCCGGGCGACGCACCAGAGCCCACTGCCGACCCCGCCGCCGACGTCGTCGCCTGGGCCCACAACGAGACCTCGACCGGGGTGATGGTCGGCGTCCAGCGCCCCGAGGGCGCCGCCGAGTCGCTGGTCCTGATCGACGCCACCTCCGGCGCCGGCGGCCTGCCCGTCGACCTGATCCAGGCCGACGCCTACTACTTCGCTCCGCAGAAGGGCTTCGCCGCCGACGGCGGCCTCTGGCTCGCCGCCCTCAGCCCGGCGGCGATCGCCCGCATCGAGGAGCTCGACGGCGCCGGCGACCGCTGGCAGCCCGCCTTCCTCTCGCTCCAGACCGCGCTCGACAACTCGCGCAAGGAGCAGACCTACAACACCCCGGCGCTGGCGACCCTGCTGCTGCTGGGCGACCAGGTCCAGTGGATGCTCGAGCTCGGCGGCCTCGCCGGCTGCGTCGGGCGCACCTCGGACTCCTCCGGCCGCCTCTACGGCTGGGCCGAGCGCAGCGATTTCGCCACTCCCTTCGTCGCCGAACCGGCCAAGCGCTCGCTGGTCGTCGCCACGATCGATTTCGCCGAGGGGGTCGACGCCGCCGCGATCGCCAAGGCCCTGCGCGCCAACGGGATCGTCGACGTCGAGCCCTACCGCAAGCTCGGTCGCAACCAGCTGCGGATCGGGATGTTCCCGGCGATCGACCCCGACGACGTCGAGGCGCTGACCGCCTGCATCGACTGGGTCGTCGCCAACGTGGACGGAGTCGCCTCGTGAAGGTCCTGGTCAAGGAGAAGATCGCCGACTC
>DATFQO010000007.1:0-4892 GCA_035264245.1 Solirubrobacterales bacterium | reverse complement strand
GCGGACCAGGCCCAGCGTCCCCTCCTGGATCAGGTCGAGGAAGGGCAGGCCCTGGTTGCGGTAATTTTTCGCGATCGAGACGACCAGGCGCAGGTTCGACTCGACCATTTTCTGCTTCGCGTCGAGGTCGCCGCGCTCGATCCGTTTCGCCAGTTCGACCTCCTCTGCCGCGGTCAGCAGGCGGACTTTGCCGATGTCCTTGAGGAACAGCTGCAAGGAATCGGTGGTCATGTCCGGTTTCAGGTCGAGCGCCTGTTTCTGGCGCCGGCGGCCTTTTTTGCCGGTGTCGGCGGGGAGCGCTTCGGCGGCAGCTTTCTGCGCCGGGTCCATGTCCTCTACGAGCTCGATCCCCGACTTCTCGAGGTGGCCGTAGAGGTCCTCGACGTCAGACTCGTCGAGATCGACCTCGGAGACGGCCGAGGCGATGTCGCCAAAGGTCAGCACGCCGAGCTGCTGCCCGCGGTTGATCAGGTTTTTGACCTCGTCCAGTTCCTGAAGCTCTGCTACCAGCATTCGTTCTTACTCGTTCCCTTGCGCTCGATGTTTAGTCCTGGCGATGAAATACCGTCGCGAGCCGAAAGTCGCGCCGGACCGACAAAAAGCGGACCGTGGAGGTGGTCCGCGAAGTAGCGTTTACATCGTCATTGTGCCCTGGTGGGCGGCGTTCGCAACTCGTCAAACGCCTGTTCGC
This sequence comes from Solirubrobacterales bacterium, assembly GCA_035264245.1. Lineage (GTDB taxonomy): Bacteria > Actinomycetota > Thermoleophilia > Solirubrobacterales > 70-9 > VAYN01. The sequence continues at coordinate 4,201 of DATFQO010000007.1, read as the reverse complement.
ATGGTACTCGCTTCAGTTTATGAAGTCAATGCCCAGCCCCAGCCGCCATCCGACCCCCTGGCTCCGCGCCTTTTGGCGGCGGGCCTACACCGAGAACGTCACCGGTCTCTCGGCGATGGTCGCCTACAACCTGATGCTGGCCGTCTTCCCCTTCGCCCTCCTCGTCCTCTTCGTCTTCGGCCAGGTGCTGAAGATCGGCGGCGTCGAGGAGAGCGTCCTCGCCGACCTGCAGCGCCTCTTCCCCCAGACCGAGCAGACGACCCTGACCGACGTCCTCAGCCGGATCGAGAGCAACACGGCGACGATCGGGATCGCCGCCTTCGCCGGCTCGCTCTGGATCGGTGCCTCCTTCTGGGGGGCGATGGACACCGCCTTCTGCCGCATCTACCACGTCGAGTGCCGCGGCTGGGTCGAACAGAAGCGCTTTTCCTTCGCGATGCTGGTCGTCGTCCTGCTCTTCATCGCCGCCAGCATCTTCGTGCCGACGATGGAGAGCGCGGTGGTCAGCAGCACCGACCGGCTCCCGCTCGGTCTCTCCGACATCAAGGCGCTGGACACGACCCTGCTGCTCGGGGCGGCCCTGCTGGTCACCTTCGGCATCTGCTGCGTGATCTTCTGGGCGGTCCCGAAAGGCCACATGCCCTGGCGCGCCGTCTGGCCCGGCGCCCTCTTCGTCACCTTGGGGGCGGGTCTCGCCAACTGGCTCTTCCCGATTTATCTCTCCAATGTGTCCAGCCTTTCGCGGTTCGGCTCGACCCTCGGCTTCATCCTCATCGCCCTGCTCTGGTTCTACGTGCTCAGCCTGGCGCTGATGGTCGGGGCGGTGATCAACTCGCTGCGCTTCGAGTACCACGACACCGGCGAACTCCCCTACCTCTCGAAGCCCCGCGCCCCCTGCGCGGGCTGCGACGAGGAGCGGGCGAAGGCCATGGATCGGCCTTCCTCTACTAGTTAATAAGAACCTGCGTATTCTTGTGCGGGTACGCACGAACGCTGTTTAATTGGACCACCAGTCCAGATCGCCGCGCAGGGTGAAACAATCCACATTGATGCAAAAACATCGGAGTTCTGAAGCACCCGGCAGCGCTCTACGTCCGACTCCGCAGGAGGTCGTCAGCCAGTCGCAACGCCAGCGGATCCTCAACGCGATGATCGAGAGCTGCGCCGAGAAGACCTACGCGGCGACCACGATCAGCGACATCGTCGGCCGCGCCCACATCTCGCGCACGACCTTCTACAAGCACTTCGAGGACAAGCACGCCTGCTTCGAGGCGACGATCGACTACTGCATCGGCGAGTTGCAGAGGGTCGCCGCGACAGCTCACTTCGAGGGCGACTCCCCGGGTGACGCGTCCCGCAAGGCGGCGACCGCGGTGCTCGAGGCGATGGCGGCACGGCCGGGGCTGGCGCAGATGCTGACCGGCGACGCGATGGCGGTCGAGCCGATCGTGATCGAGCGCTATCGCCGGGCCACGATCCCGGCGCTGGAGACTCTCTGGAGCCGCGACGGGGACGGCCCGGTCAGGGCCCATACCGACCCGCGGCTCGCCTTCGGCCAGGCCCAGGTCCTGATCCTCAACCAGATCGCCACCGGCAAGGCCGAGCGATTGCCGCAGCTGCTGCCCGAGATCGTCTACCTGACGGTCAGTCCCTACGGAGGCCACGAGGAGGCACTGCGGCAGTCGCGCCTCGCCGCGGCAACCAAGCTCACCGGTGCCCCGTCGCGGTGACGGATAGCCCCGAGGATCTGCGGCAGTGGCGGCTGCCGCGCGGTCGGCACGGCCTGCCGCGCGAGCTGGTCGAGCGATCCCAGCGGGAGCGGCTGCTGGCGGCGGTCGTCAAGGTCACCGTCGCCAAGGGCTACGAGTCCACCACGGTCGCCGACATCCTCGGCGAGGCGGGCGTCGGCCGCGAGAGCTTCTACGAACTCTTCGACGACAAACTCGATTGCATGCTCGCCGCCCACAAGATCCTGATCGACGAGCTCGAGCGGCAGGTCAGGGTCCCCTACGGCGAAACCGAGCGGCCCTGGCCCGAACGGGTCCGCAACGCCCTCAACGTCACCCTGGAGTGGTTCGCCGCCGACCCGGAGGCCGCCCGCTTCCTGATGGTCGAGCTGAGCACCGTGGGACCAGCGTTCCGCGCCACCTTCCAGACCGTATACGCCCGTTTCACCAAGCTGCTCGAGGACGGCCTGCGCGAAGACGGCCCGGCGCCGGAGATGTCGCGGGCGACCGGGCTCGCGGTCGGGGCGATCCTGGCCCGGATCTACGAGGAGGTCGTCCTCGACCGCACCGAGGAACTGCCCCGGCTGCTGGGCGACCTCACCTACGAACTGCTCGTCCCCTTCGTCGGCGAAGAGGTGGCGCGCGAAGAGCAGCGCAAGGCGGCAGGCTAGCCCCGCTCGGCCAGGGCGGCGGCCAGCGCCTCCCGCAGCGGCGTCCGCTCGACGCCGAAGATTCCCATCCCAGAGGGATCGCTGACCACGGTCTCGGTTGCGAGGCCCTCGATCAGCGGCTTGGCGACGCCGGAGTCGACGGGGGTGACGAGGCCGATCCACAGCGAGGAGAGGAACGGGGTCAGGAGCGGGACCGTGATCCGGACCGGCGGCCGGCGGCCGAGCGCCCGGGCGAGCTCGTCGATCATTCCGCCGTAGGTGGTGACGTCGGGCCCGCCGATTTCGATCTCGCGCTCGACCGGAAGCTCGAGTCCGCGGCGGCGGCGAGGAAGGCGACCGCGTCGGCGACGGCGATCGGCTGGGTGCGGGTGGCGACCCAGCGCGGGGTGACCATCACCGGCAGGCGGCGGACGAGGTAGAAGGCGGTGCGGAACGACTCGCTGCCGGCGCCGAGGACGGCGGCGGCGCGGAAGTAGACCACCGGAACCTCGCCTCGCCGCAGCGTTTCCGCGGTCTGGTGGCGACTGTCGAGGTGCTTCGACCCCTCCCCAAGCCCGCCGAGGTAGACGATCCGCTTCACCCCCGCTGCCGCGGCAGCGGCAGCGAAGTTCTCCGCCCCCTGGTGGTCGCGCTCGGCGAAGTCGCCGTCGGAGCCGCGCCCCATCGAGTGGACCAGGTAGAAGGCGACATCGACCCCCTCCAGAGCCGGCCCCAAGGTGTCGAGCTCCAGCACGTCGGCCTGGCGCACCTCGCAGCCGGCCTTCTCCAGATCACGCGCGCGGTCGGGGTCGCGGGCCAAGGCACGGACCTCGTGTGCTTCCTCGCAGAGCCGCTTGCAGAGCAAGCCGCCGATGTAGCCGGTCGAGCCGGCAACGGCGATCACAGCGCCCTCCTACCCGGAGAGCGAATAATCAGCCGTACCGCTCGCCGATGATCTCGCGCAACTTGCTGCGGTCATGGCGAGCATGAACGCGGCGGACGGTGCCGGAGCGGGAGCGCATCACCAGCGACTCGGTGGTGGCGCCGGGGCCGCGGTAGCGGACCCCCTGCAGGACGTCGCCGTCGGTGACGCCGGTGGCGGAGAAGAAGACGTCGTCGCCGGAGCAGAGGTCGTTGGCGGTGAGGACGCGGTCGAGGTCGTAGCCGGCGTCGACGGCGGCCGAGCGCTCCTCGTCGTTGCGCGGCCAGAGGCGGCCGATCAGCTGGCCGCCCATCGACTTCAGCGCGGCGGCGGAGATGACGCCCTCCGGAGTGCCGCCGATCCCCCAGAGGAGGTCGACCGGCGAGCGTTCGCTCACCGCCAGCAGCGAGGCGGAGACGTCGCCGTCGGTGATCAGGCGGATGCGGGCGCCGGCCTCGCGGACTTCCCGCATCGCCTCCTCGTGGCGGGGGCGGTCGAGCATCACGACGATCACGTCGCCGACCGAGCCGCCCTTGCGCTCCGCGATCAGCTTCAAGGTCTCCGGCAGCGGCCGGTCGAGGTCGAGCAGGTCGGCGATGTCCTCGCCGCCGGCCATCTTTTCCATGTAGACGCAGGGCCCGGGATCGAACATCGAGCCGCGCTCGGCGAGGGCGATGACGGCGATCGCGCTCGGCATCCCCAGCGCGCAGAGCCGGGTCCCCTCCAGCGGGTCGACGGCGATGTCGACGGTCGGCAGGCTTCCGTCGCCGATCCGCTCGCCGTTGTAGAGCATCGGCGCCTCGTCCTTCTCCCCCTCGCCGATGACGACGGTGCCGTCCATCGCGACCGAGTCGAGGACGTGGCGCATCGCGTCGACGGCGGCCTGGTCGGCGGCGATCTTG
>DATFQO010000006.1:0-15508 GCA_035264245.1 Solirubrobacterales bacterium | reverse complement strand
CCGCGCCGCCGCCTCCTCGGTCAGCGCCTCGGCCGAGGGGTAGAGCAGGTAGGCGAAGGCGCGCTCGCGAGAGCGGCCGACGCGGCCGCGGATCTGGTAGGCCTGCGAGAGCCCGAGCTGGTCGGCGCGCTCGACGATCAGCGTGTTCGCGGTCGGGATGTCGAGGCCGGACTCGATGATCGTCGTGGTCACCAGCACGTCGGCCTCGCCGCGCAGGAAGGTCAGCATCGTCTCCTCGAGCTCGTGCTCGTCCATCTGGCCGTGGGCTTCGAGACAACGCGCCCCGGGCACCAGCGCCCGCAGCCGCTCGGTCGTCTCCGGCAGCGAGTCGATCCGGTTGTGGAGGACGAAGGCCTGGCCCTTGCGCTCGATCTCGCGATGGACCGCCTTGCGGACCAGGTCCTCGTCGTAGGGGCCGACGTAGGTGCGGACCGGCCGGCGGCCCTCGGGCGGGGTCTCGATCACCGAGATGTCGCGCAGGCCGGCGAGGCTCATCTGCAGGGTGCGCGGGATCGGCGTCGCCGAGAGCGACAGCACGTCGACCCGCAGTTTCAGCTGCCGCAGCAGCTCCTTCTGTTTGACCCCGAAGCGCTGCTCCTCGTCAACCACGACGAGACCGAGGTCCTTGGCGCGGACGTCGCGCGAGAGCAGCCGGTGGGTGCCGATCAGGACGTCGACCTTGCCGGCCTCGAAGTCCTTGAGGACGGCTTTCACCTCGGCCTGCGGCCGCAGCCGGGAGACGCCCTCGACCCGGAAAGGCAGGTCGGCTAGCCGCTCGCGGAAGGTGCCGTAGTGCTGCTGGGCGAGGATCGTGGTCGGCACCAGGACCATCACCTGAGTGCCGTCGGAGGCGGCCTTGACCGCTGCCCGCAGCGCCACCTCGGTCTTGCCGAAGCCGACGTCGCCGCAGACCAGGCGATCCATCGGCCGCTCCGATTCCATGTCGCCCTTGACCGCCTCGATCGCTTCCAGCTGGTCGGCGGTCTCGCGGTAGGGGAAGGCGGTCTCCATCGCGATCTGCCATTCGCCGTCGGGCGGGAAGGCGTGACCCCTGCGGGCGCGGCGCTCGGCATAGAGGTTGAGCAGCTCGCCGGCCAGCGCCCCGGCAGCTTTGCGCGCCCGCGCCTTGAGGTTCTGCCAGCGTTTGCCGCCCAGCGCCGAGAGCGTCGGTTCGCCGCCGGCGCCGACGTACCGGCTCAGCTTCGCCAGCTGGTCGGTGGGGACGAAGACGCGGTCCTCGCCCTTGTATTCGAGGTAGAGGTAGTCGCGGGTGACGCCGCCGACCTCACGCGTCTCGAAGCCGGCGAAGCGGGCGACGCCGTGGTCCTCGTGGACGACGTAGTCGCCGACCCGCAGTTCGCTGAAGGCGAGGCGGCCGCGGCCGGCCGCGAGGGCGGGCTCCTCGCCGCGGCGGCGGTGGACGAGGCGGCGGAAGGGATAGACCGCGAGTTTCAGCTCCGGGCTGACGAAGCCCTCGCGCAGGCGCGCCTCGGCGAAAGAGAGGCCGGGGTCCGGGGAGACGCGGCCGCCTTCGAGCAGGCGGGCGTCGAGGCGGTCGAGCCCGTAGCGCGTGCGCTCGGCCTCGCCGCGGCTGTCGAAAGCGACGACGGTGCGGTAGCCGGAGCGGACCAGTTTCTCCAGCTCGGCCTCGGCCTCCTTGACGCTGCGGGCCGGAGACTCGGCGCGGGCGGCGCGGAAGGCGTCCTCGTCCTCGTCGCCGGCCCCGGTCAGGGCTAGGGCGGCGCGGTCGGCGAGCGGCTCGGCGACGTCGACGTAGAGGTGCTGGGCGTCCTCGGCGTGCATCGAGGTGGTCGCGTCCTCCCAGTGGTCGCGCAGCGCCGGCTCGATCTCCTCGGCGCTGACGAGGACGACCGCGGCGGCCTCGGGGACGAGATCCAGAGGCGCGCGGAAGTGCTCCAGGGGCAGGGCTTCAGCCAGGTTCGGGGACTCGTTGCCTTCCTCCTCGGCCGCCATCGCCGCCAGCTCGGCCAGCTCCCGGTGCTCGGCGTCGAGCTCGGCCGCCGGCGCCAGCTCGACCCGCTCGGCGTCGCCGAGCGAGCGCTGGGTGAAGGTCGAGAACCAGCGCATCGACTCGACCTCGTCGCCGAACAGCTCGATCCGCACCGCCCGCTCCTCGGTGGCCGGGTAGACGTCGAGGATGCCGCCGCGGACCGCGAACTGGCCGCGCTCCTCGACCTGCTCGACCCGTTCGTAGCCGGCCGCGACCAGTTCGGAGGCGACCGCATCGAGCTCGATCTCCTCTCCCAGCGCGATCGCGAACCCGGCCGGGCGCAGCGAGGCGTCGGGGACCGCCTCGGCCAGCGCCGTCGCCGAGGCGACGACCACGGCGTCGGGCTCGGAGCCGAGCGCGTCGAGGGCGTCGATCCGCAGGCCGACGAGGTGCGGCGGGGGGGTCACGTGCGAGGCGTAGCCGGTCCCGCGTGAGGGATAGAGGCGGACCCGGCGCGGCGCCAGGTAGGAGCGGAGGTCAGCGGCGAGGTCGCGGGCCGAGCGGTCGTCGGGAGCGACCATCAGCGCCGGCCGGTCGGCGAGGCCGCGATCGTCCTCCAGCAGCGCCGCCAGCAACAGCGGCCGCAGCATCGCCGAGGCCCGCACCGTCTCCCCCGCCCCCCCGTCGGCGGCCGCCCGCACCCGAGCCGCAAGCGCATGAACGCGCTCGTTCTCGGCGGCGATGTCTATGAGGGGACGCAGGCTCATCGGGCGGCCCCAGAGATTGACATGCGGCGTCCTCGGTCGGCCGCCTGCGGGTCACGCACTAACTGTGCGCTCCCCTTGTCGGCCTCCCTGCGTCCTTGCCTGTCAATCTCTGAGCCGCGCCCGAGGGGTCAGGGCACGACCTTGAAGCTGCGCTTGGCCGGCGTCGGATCGACGTTGCCCGCCCTGTCGATCGCGCGGACCTTGAAGACGTGCTTGCCGGGCTTCAGCTTCTGGTAGGTCTTCGGCGAGGGGCACTTCTTGAACCTGCCCTTGTCGAGCTTGCATTCGAAGCTCGAGCCGGCGACCGTCGACTTGAACTTGAACTTCGCCGTGGTCGCCGACGACTTGGCCTTCGGGGCCTTGGTGATCTTGGTGTCGGGTGGCACGGGGACCAGAATGGGTCCCTGACAGCCGGTGCTTGCTGGACAAGCCGGCGCCGCGCACTGGGCGGCGGGCAAGGCGTCGTTACAGCCGCCACCGCCGCCGCTCGGATCAGCCGCGGCCGGCACCGCGGTGGCCAGCTCCGAGGTGGCGTGAAGGGCGTTCGTCTGGTTCGCCGTCACCAGCGTCCCGGTCGCGAGCGTCGCGTAGCCAACTTTCCAGTTGCCGCTGCCGTCTGCTTCGGTCTCGGCGAGGAAGCCGCCGAGCTCCCCCAGTTCCGGGCCGGCCTTGCTGAAGACGCGGATCGTGGCGCCCGGCAGGGCGGTACCGGTGGCGCTCGACTGCAGCGCGGTCGAGACCGCGGGCGGTTTGATTTCTTCGTTCGCGCCCGCTTTGAGGTCGATGAATAGACCGCTGTTGCCGCTGCCGTGATTGCGGGTGATTTCAGTCCAACTCCCCGCTTCTTCGGCTTCTTCGAAGATTTCGATTGCGGGGCCTCCGCTGCCTTCGACGACGTTTTCCTTTTCGGCAGTGTTGCCGCCGATCAGGTTGCCGGTCATGGCGACGCCTTTCGGGTTCTTGACTCTTATCCCGGAAAGCCCCGAGCCGATGACTTCGTTGGCCCGGACTTCGTTGTCCGGGCTTTCGACGAGGATCCCGTATTCGCCGGCCGCTTCGACGCTGTTGCTGGCGATCAGGCCAGCGCCTTCTCCGACCTTGGTCCAGATCCCGATCGAACCGCCTTCGATTTCGTTGCCGGTGATGTGTCCGGTCTCGAATCGGGATTCGATGCCGATCCCGCCGGCCATCCGGACCACGTTGTTTTCGATCGTCGGTTCTTCGCTCACTCCCAGCGGGAGGGTGAATATGCCCGTGGTCGCCGGCGGGGTAACCTCGCTTCCGTCGGAGCCAAATCCGATCCGGTTGCCGCGGACGACGAAGTCCTCGCCGTCGCTGCCGCTGGCGATCCCTTCGCTGCCCCCGGCCACGTAGTTCGCGGTGCCCGCAGCGGAGCCGCCGACCGTGACGTGGTCGGCGCCACCGGCATAGATGCCGTAGGTGCTGTTGGGAACCACTCCGGTGCCCCCGGCGTCGAGGCCGACGAAGTTGCCCTTGATGAAGGTCGACCCGGTGGCGGGCGCCTCGTTCTGGCCTGCCCCGTCGCCTTGGAGGTCGATGCCGTAGACGGCACCCGAGATTACGTTGCAGCCGCCGTCGCAGGCTTCGCTGGCCAGGGCAGCGCCTTCGATCGTGGCGCCGATTTCGTTGCTTTTGGCTTCGACGCCGCCCCCGGCGGTCGAGTCGGTGATCTCGATGTCCTTGCCGTTTGCCATTTCCTGTGAACCGCCCGGAAGTCCGACCGGCCCAGGGGGGTTGACGCCGAAGTAGTTGCCCTGGATGGTCGCGTGGCTGGCACCGTTCAGATAGAGACCGTCCCCATCGTTGCCGGCGATGACGTTCCGTGCGGAGGCCGCGACGCCACCGATCGTCGCACCGTCGGAACCTGGGTCGAGGAAGATCCCGATCACGTTCCCGTTTTCGGCGGCGTTCAGTTTCAGCCCGATCCAGCTATCGCGAACGGTGAACGCTTTCGACCCGCCGACGACGACAATTCCGAATTGGGCGCCGGTGATCGAGAGACCTTCGATCACCACCCCGTCTGAGCTTTCGACAGTAAGCGCAGCAGCGGTCGAGGGCCCTTCGATTCCCGCGCATGGGGCGTCGGGGCCATCTTCGCCAAAGCAGTCGCCGCCGAGGATGCTGACCGGGTCTTCGATTCCCGGCAGCGGCGTCACCAGCGCAATCGTGTCCGCCAGCTGGCCGTCGAAGGCGGCCGAGAAGGTGATTTCGTCGTGCACACCGATCGTGGCGTTGGCGGCTTCGATCGCTGCGCGCAGGCTGCATTTGCCGCCGGCCGTCAGGCATGCCACCGGGGAAATCGCTTCTTCGTCGACAGTGCTGTCGACTTCGTAGACAGCGGCCGAGGCGATGGCCGGAAGCGCGAGGGCGAGCAGGGCAGCTAGGAGCGTCAGCGCGACGCGCGGGCGGAAGGTCATGCAGGCGACCCTATCCGCGTCAGTCGACGGACGGGAGACCTGGGCCGCTGCGCTGCCACTCGACCTGACCGCGGCCCTCGGCGGCGGAGCGGCCGACGACGTCGTCCCACTCGTGCAGCATCCGCTTCAGCTGGGCGACGGCCTCAGGCGGGTGGGCGGCGACCTCGGCGGCGAGATCGAGTGCCGCCTGCTCGGTGCCGGCCGCGGGCGCGACCCGGTTGACGAGGCCCAGGCGCAGCGCCTCGTCGGCGCCGACGGTGCGGGAGGAGAGCAGCAGGTACTTGGCGGCGGCGAGGCCGCAGAGGGTGACCAGGCGCGCCGGCCCGACGGGGACGCCGAGGGCGGCGCCGGGGAAGCGCATCCGCAGGTTGGCGCCGCCCACCCGCATGTCGCAGGCGACGGCAACCTCGGCGCCGCCGCCGACGACGTCGCCGTGGCAGGCGGCGAGCGTCGGCTTCGGGAACTCGACCACCTGGTCGTAGAGGTCGGCGAAGAGCTGCATGCGGCGAACCTTGCCCTCCTCGTCGAGCTGCTCCCGCACGTCGGCGCCGGCGGAGAGCCCGAGGTGGTCGGCCGAGCTGATCACCAAGACCCGCACCGCCTCGTCGCCGCGGGCGACGGCGAGGTGCTCGAGCAGCTCCAGCAGCATCTGGGTGTTGATCGCGTTGCGGGCACGGGGCCGCTCGAGGCGGATGACCGCAACCCCAAGCTCGTTCACCGAGTAGCTGGTGACCGCGTCCCCGGAGGTGGTGGTGCCGGTGTCCGCGCTCATGGCCCGGACGCTATTCGTTCGACCAGCCGCTCGGTCTCCTCGGCCGCGGCGGCGATCAGCCCCTCGACCTCGGCCTTCGGCTCGCTGAAGCGGCCGAGCACGTAGGCGGAGACGATCTCCGGATCGGTCGAGTCGGGCCGCCCCACCCCGACCCGCACCCGCCAGAACTCGGCGTCGCCGAAGCCGCGTTTGAGGCTCTTGAGGCCGTTGTGGCCGGCGAGGCCGCCACCGAGCCGTGGCTGGATCTCAGCGAAGGGAAGGTCGATCTCGTCGTGGACGACGACGACGCGGTCGAGCGGCACCTTCAGCGAGCCGCGCGCCGGCCCGGCCGAGGTGCCGGATTCGTTCATGTAGGCGCGCGGCTGCAGCAGCGCCACCCGCGGCCCCCCCGGCGCGATCCGGCCTTCGGAGATGACCCCGTTGAACTTCTGCTTCGGCTTCGGCAGGTCCCAGCGCTGGGCCAGCTCGCTGGCCACCGCGAAGCCGACGTTGTGGCGGGTGCGCTCGTACTCGGGCCCGGGGTTGCCGAGCCCGACGACGAGGATGCGGTCGCCCCCCTCGCCGCCTTCTCTATCAGGGCGGCGGAACAGCGACAGGGGGCTACTCGCCCTCGGAGTCGCCTGAGTCGCCGCCCTCGCCCTCGGCGCCCTCGCCCTCGCCCTCGCCGACCAGCTCGGTCTCCTCCTCTACCTCCGGCGCGACTTCTTCGACGCGCGGGGGTGAAAGGGTGACGATGGTGATCTCCTCGGGGTCGTCGACGACGAACTTGACGCCGTCGGGCGGAGTGACGGTAGAGAGCTGCAGGGTGTCGTTGATCTCCATCGCGGAGACGTCGACGACGATGTTGTCCGGGATCTCGGTCGGCAGCGCTTCGATCGTGATCTCGCGGGTGACGTGCTCCAGCACGCCGCCCCCTTTGACGCCGGGTGCGACCTCGACGCCTTCGAGCTCGAGCACGACCTCGGCCTGGATCGCCTCGTCGAGCTTGACCTGCATCAGGTCGAGGTGCTGGATGCTGCCGCGGACCGGGTGGTGCTGTTCGTCCTTGATCACGACCGGAACGGCTTTGCTGCCGTCGATCTCGAGATCGAAGAGGGCGGCACCCTCGCTGAGGACGTTGCGCACGTCGCGTTCGATCACCTGGAAGGGCTTGGCCTCCGAGCCGCCCGAGTAGACGACGCCCGGAACGAGGCCGTCGCGACGCATGCGACGCGACGAGCGCGAGCCGAAGTCGGCGCGGGGTGCGGCTTTGAGCGTGGAGCGTTTGCTGGCCATCGGACGGGAGAGAATAGAGAACTCGCCCGAAACGGAGCCTGTGACACCCTTGCACCCAAGTGTCTGACGATTCGAAGATTCCCAAGGGCCGGGTACGGCGCTCCGCCAAGCTCGGCTCGATCGTCGGCGTCCAGAGTGCCCGCTACGCCGGGACCAAAGCCGCCAACGTCGGCCGCTCCGAGGACCAGGGCAAAGAGGCGCTCGAACAGCGCCACCTGGAGACGGCGATGAAGATGGTCGGCGCGCTCGGCCAGATGAAGGGCGCGGCGATGAAGCTCGGTCAGTTCGCCTCCTTCATCGACACCGAGTTCATCCCCGAGGAGTACCGCGAGATCTACCAGGAGCAGCTGGCGAAACTGCGCACCGACGCGCCGGCGATGCCCTGGGAGAAGGTCGAGAAGGTGCTGGAGGAAGAGTACGACGGCGAACCGCTCTCCGAACTCTTCGCCGAGTTCGAGACCGAGGCCTTCGCCGCTGCCTCGATCGGCCAGGTCCACCGCGCCGAGCTGCTCGACGGACGCGAGGTCGCGGTCAAGATCCAGTACCCCGGGATTGCCGAGGCCCTCGACGCCGACCTCCGCAACGCCGGCACCCTGGTGCGGCTGGCGCGGGCGCTGGCGCCGGGCCTCGACGCCAAGGCGATCGCCGAGGAGATCCGCGAGCGGGTGATGGAGGAGCTCGACTACGAGTACGAGGCGCAGAACCAGCGCTCCTTCGCCCGGGCCTACCGCGGCCATCCCTTCATCTACGTGCCGGAAGTCGTGACCCGGCTCTCGCGCCGGCGCGTCCTCGTCACCGAGCTGGTCAAGGGCCGCGGCTTCGAGGAGATCAAGGAGCTGCCGCACGAGGAGCGCAGCCGCTTCGGCGAGATCGTCTTCCGCGGCAGCTTCGGCTCGATCTACCACCTGCAGCACTTCAACGCCGATCCCCATCCCGGCAACTACATCCTGATGGACGACGACCGCGTCGCCTTCCTCGACTTCGGCATGACGAAGAAGCTCGACCGCGAGCAGATTCTGCTCGAGCAGCGCGCCTTCGACGCCGCCTCGCGCAACGACCCGGAGGCCTTCCGCCAGGCGCTGCACGACCTCGGCTTCGTCAAGAAGCCCTCGAAGCTCGACGCCGAGCGGCTGCTCGAGCACATGCGCGTCGTCGGCGGCTGGTTCGTGATGGAGGACCGGGACCTGGAGATCACCCCGCGGCGGGTGATGAAGATCATCGAGGCGACCAACGACCCGCGCTCGGAGTACTTCGACCTGATGCGGCGCGAGTCGCTGCCGGCGGAGGAGCTGATGGGGCGGCGGATGGAAATCGGGGTGGTCGCCGTGCTCGGGCAGCTGCGGGCGAAGCGCAACTGGCACCGGATCGCGCGTGAGTGGGTTTATGCGGACGCGCCGGCAACCGAGCTGGGCGAGCTGGAGTGGGAATACTTCGATGAGCGCGGCGTCAAGCGCGTGCCGGGTCTTGCCGAAGCAACCTGAGCAGCGGACCAACTCAAAGGAGAGACGGAGACGATGAGCAGGATCAAACGCGGCTGGGGCCTGACCAAGAAGAGCTGGGGGCTGCTCAAAGAACACCCGTCCCTGATCCGCTTCCCGCTCTACGGCGGCGTCGCGACGACGCTGCTGGCGATCCTCACCCTCGGCCCTGGACTCTACCTCTGGGATGAAAACCAGTTCGCGGGGGCGATCCCGATCATCGTCATCGGCGTCTACGTCCTCAGCTTCGTCGGCTTCTACTTCAGCGTCGGCCTCGCCGCCTGCGCCGACATGATCTTCCGCGGCCAGGAGGCGACGGTCCGAGACGGCCTCGCGATCGCCCGCACTCGCCTCAGGCAGATCAGCGGCTGGGCGGCAGTCTCGGCGGCGATCAGCTTGGTCATGGGCGTGCTCGAAAATCAGGGTGGGGCCCTGGGCACGTTGGCCGCCCGCCTGGTCGGCATGGCCTGGACGCTGGTCACCTTCCTCGCGGTACCAGTGATCGCGATCGAGGGCACGGGCCCATTGGAGACGATCAAGCGCTCCGGCTCCCTCTTCCGCGAGCGCTGGGGCCAGCAGATCACCGGCAACATCGCGATCGGCGCCGCCGTCTTCCTCCTCGGCGTGCTGCCGGCCGGAATCCTGATCGCCGCCGGAATCGCCGTCTGGTCCTCGGCCGCCTTTGCGGGCGCGGTGCTGGTCGTCATCGGGGTGTTGGTGCTGGCGATCGCGCTGCTGATCTCGCGCGCGCTGAACGGGATCTTCGGCGTCGCCCTCTACCGCTACGCGCTCGAAGGCGAGGTCGTCGGCGGCTTCAGCCAGGCGGACATGGAGTCGGCGGTCAAGGTCAAAGGCCGCGGCCGCGGCAAGGCGACGCCCCCGGGCGCGACCCCTGGCGTCGTCTGAACGACTCCGAGGTTTGGGGGGTCATAGCCCCCTCAATCTCGGAGCTCAGCGAACAGGCGCGGGTCGTTGGAGACGAGGCCGTGGACGCCGGCCGCGACCAGCTTCTGCATCCGCGGCAGGTCGTCGACCGTCCAGGCGATCAGCTCCACGCGGGCGAGGTCGCAGATCCGTGCCAGGCGCGGCGTGACGAGCGGGTGGTAGACCCACATCGCCTCGACCCCGAACTGGGGCAGCCTTTGCGCCGCGAGTCCCGGCAGGCGGTGGCGCATGCCGATCATCGCCGCCAGCATCGGGCCGCGCGCCCAGCGCCTGCGGCTCCAGTCCCTGGTCACTTTGGGATAGGTCCAGCCGCGCCGCAGCCCCGGTTCCAGTTCGAGGACCCGGCGCAGGGTGTGCATCTCCATCGTCGAGATCATCGCCCGCTCGATCAGCCCCCGCTCGCGCAGCGCCTCGATCATCTCCTCCTCCCTGCCGGGGAGCTTGACGTCGAGGTCGATCTCGACCTTGTCGAGCGGCGGCTCGAGAAAGGCGTCGAGCGCCTCGGTCAGCACCACCGGCGTCCGCCGCTCGGCGTCCTCCCAGTCGTGGGCAACCACCAGCGGCGCCCGCTGCTCCAGCGGCAGGTGAGAGTCGGGCAGCCAGAGGACGTCCATCTCGATCGTGTCGACCCCGGCCTCGACCGCGGCATGGAAGCTCTCGACCGTGTTGCCGGGCGCGATCAGATCGGCCCCCTTGTGGCCGACCAGCCGCAGCTTGCGCCGCTCTGAGGGCGGGGCGCTCAGAACAGCTGGTTCTCGCCGGCGAAGATCTCGCTCACCGAGTCGTCGGTGAAGATGCGGCGGATCGAGTCGGCGAAGGTACTGGCGGTCGAGAGCACGGTGATGTTGTCCGGGGCCCCGGGGCGCAGCGGCAGGGTGTCGGTGACGACGATCTGCTCGATCGCCGAGTTTTCCAGCCGTTCGTAGGCGGGGCCTGAGAAGACGCCGTGGGTGGCGCAGGCGATCACCCGGGCGGCGCCCTCGTCGATCACGGTCTGGGCGGCGGCGCAGAGGGTGCCGGCGGTGGCGATCATGTCGTCGACGAGGACCGCGGTCTTGCCTTTGACGTCGCCGACCACGTAGCCGATCTCGGCGACCGCCTGGGCCGGGCGCTCCTTCTCCATCACCGCCCACTGGGTGCCGATCCGGCGGGCGAAGTTGCGCGCGGTCTTCACCCGGCCGGCGTCGGGAGAGACGATCACCAGCTCGTCCTTCAGTTCCTGGTCGATGAACCACTGGGTCAGCATCGGCATTGCGGTCATGTGGTCGACCGGGACGTGGAAGAAGCCCTGGACCTGGCCGGCGTGGAGGTCCATGGTCAGGACGCGGTCGACGCCGACCCCCTCGAGGCACTTGGCGACGATCCGGGCCGAGATCGGCTCGCGCGGGGCCGACTTCTTGTCCTGGCGCGCGTACCCGTACCAGGGCAGGACGGCGATGATCCGGTGGGCTGAGGCGCCCTGGGCCGCATCGGCCATCGTCAGCAGCTCCATCAGCGCGTCGTTGGGGGTCATCCCTTCCGCCTCGTTGGCGCAGGTCGACTGGACGAGGAAGACGTCGGCACCGCGGATCGACTCCTCGTAGCGGCAGTAGACCTCGCCGTCGGCGAAGGTCTTCAGCGTCACCTGGCCAAGGTCGAGGCCGAGCTTGCCGGCGACTTTGGCGGACAGGTCCATCGAGCAGCGACCGCCGAAGACCATCATCTTCTTCGTGTAGTCGTGGTCGATGCCAGTCGCCACCTGCGGGCGCTCCTCGATCATGCTCACGCGTCGTTGTCCTCTCGCATCTGGGCCGCCTTGCGAGCGGCGTATCCGTCGATGTTCCGTTGCGCGTTCTCACTGACGGCGAGAGCCCCCTCGGGCACGTCGTCTTTGATCACTGCGCCAGCGCCAGTGTAGGCGGCGTTGCCGACTTCTACCGGTGCGATCAGCATCGTGTCAACGCCGATGCGCACGTCGCGGCCGATCACGGTCCGGTTCTTGCGGAATCCGTCGTAGTTTGCGGTGATCGTGCCGGCGCCGAGGTTGCTGCCGGGCCCGATATCCGTGTCGCCGACGTAGGCGAGGTGCGGGACCTTGGTGCCCTCGCCGACCTGGGAGTTCTTGATCTCGACGAAGGTGCCGGCCTTGGCGCCGTCCTCGAGCACCGCGCCGGGGCGCAGGTAAGCGAAGGGACCGACCGAGCAACCGGCGCGCACGTCGCACTCGACCAGGTAGGAGTGGAGGACCTGGGAGCCGGCGCCGACCGAGCAGTCGACCAGGGTGCTGAGCGGGCCGACGACGGCGCCCTCGGTGACACGGGTGGCGCCGCGCAGCGTGGTGCCGGGCTCGATCCGGGCGTCGGCGCCGATCTCGACCCCAGCGTCGATCCAGGTCGAGGCGGGGTCGACGACGGTGACGCCGGCCAGCATGTGCGCCTCGAGCAGGCGGCGGCGGCCCTCGGCCTCGACCGCGGCGAGGTCGACGCGGTTGTTGACCCCCATCGTCACGGCGAAGTCGTCGGCGCGGTGAGCGGCGACGGTGCGGCCGGCCTCCCGCAGGGCCGGGAAGACGTCGGGCAGGTAGTACTCGCTCTGGGCGTTGTCATTGGAGAGGCCCCGCAGGGCCTCGGCCAGCGGGGCGGCGTCGAAGGCGTAGGTGCCAGCGTTGATCTCGCGGATCTCCAGCTGCCAGGACTCGGCATCGCCGGCGGCTTTCGCCTCGACCACCCGCTCGACCCAGCCGTCCTCGCCGCGGACGACGCGACCGTAGGCGCCCGGATCGTCGAGCTCGATCGTCAGCATCGTCGCCGCCGCCTCGGAGGACTCGTGCGCCGACAGCAGCGCGGCAATCGTCTCGGTCGAGATCAGCGGCACGTCGCCGGAGAGGACCAGCACCGTCTCGGCGCCGCTCGTCTCGATCAGCGGCAGCGCGGCGCGGATCGCCCCCCCAGTCCCATCGGAGACCGGCTGCTCGACCGTCTCGACCCCCTCCGGCAACCCGGCGGAGAGGTCTCGCCCAGGCGAGACGATCGCCGCAACCCGGCCGGCGCCGGCCTCACGCGCGGCGATGATCGGCCAAGCGACCATCGGCCGGCCGCAGACGGGGTGCAGCATCTTCGGCGTCGAGGAACGCATCCGCGTGCCCTCGCCCGCCGCCATCACAAGCACCAGAGGCGAACTCACCCGCGAATCGTATTGCTGGAGAGAAACAGCTGTTGGACGAAGGCCGTTGGCGGGCGGGTCCTGTCACGGCAGGGGACCCACCTCCCCTTCCGGTAGCTAAAGCTTCCTCAGGGGAGGTCCCCCCTACCGTGCCACCCGCCCGAGGGTCCAACCAGCTGACGAAAAACAGCTCCTTGACTTCGGCCTCTCGGGTGGGTGGCGACGATGCGGGACCGCCGCCACCGGGCGGCGGGGTCGTATCGGAGACAGGACCCGCCCGTCGAGCGTTTGGTCAAACAGAGGTCCCGCCCGTCGAGCGCCTTCGTCAAAAGCTGTTCAGGCGCGCTTGGCGAGTTCTTTGCCCAGCAGGGCGACGGACGTCAGGGTCCAGCCGGCGAAGATGAGGTCTATTCCTACCAGGAGGCCGATTGCCCAGTCGGCGCTGCTGGGGAACTTGGCGAGGATCAGGATGCCGACCAGGAGGCCGGCGATGCCGCTGAGGCCGAGCAGGCCGGCGTTCGGCTCGCCGCGGGCGATGAAGGCGATCGCGGTCCGGGTCAGGCCCATGAAGAGGAAGTAGATGCCCAGCACCAGGGTCAGCGTCAGGGTGCCGTTGTGCGGTTCGACGATCAACCAGAGGCCGACGAGGACGGTGAGGACCGCCCAGGCCAGGCGCAGCACGACGGTGCCGATCGAGTGGGCCGAAAAGGCCGCGGCGACCAGGACGATGCCGACGAAGAGCAGCAGCCAGCCGATGAAGATCGCCGTCCCCACCGACGCGACGGCCGGCACCAGGATCGCGACGCAGCCGAGCACGATCGCGGCGACGCCGACGAACATCAGCGCCTTCCAGCTGCGGCTCAGGCCCTCGCGGACCTCGGGATCAAGCGATGCTCCTCCGATCTCCATGCCGACGACAATAAGTCGCCCGGCGGACGGCTAGCCCGGCTAGACCTTGCGGTAGCGGGCGTCGACGATCGAGTAGAGCGCGAACCCGGCCAGCCCGGCGGCGACGGCGCCCAGCAGGACCGGGCCGTAGGAGGCATGCGCGAGTTCGCGCAGGGCGCCGTCGAGGCCGACCGCTTCCTTCGAGTTGTAATCGAGCGCAGCCTTGAGCAGGCCATAGCCGACCAGGGCGAAGATGACCCCGCGGGCGACGTGGCCGAAGACGCCGAGCGCGGTGTAGCCCTTCTCCACGCTCTCGCTCATCTCTCCGGTTTTCGCGTCCTCGAGGAACTTCCGCGCGAGGCCCTTGTAGGCCTGGTAGACGGCGACGCCGATCAGGATCGCACCGGCGACGCCGACCAGGAGCCGTCCCGCCGGCCATTCGAGGACGCCGCCGGTGGTTTCCTTGGTCGATCCCGAACCGCCGCCGGACGAGGTGAGGATTCCGATCGCCGCCAAGCAGAGGAGGCCGTAGGCGATGCCGCTGTCCAGCGCCGAGATGCGCTCGAAGCCGCTGTCGCGCTGTTCGGCCCCGTGACCGACGGCCGCGCGGATCAGCCTCCAGAGCGCGTATCCGCCCAGCCCGATCGCGACGAGGAGGAGCAGCGCCTTGCCGAACGACTGGTGGGCGATCGTCTGCAGCGCGCCTTCCTGGTCGGTCGCCTTGCCGCCTTCGCCGAGCGCCAGCTTCAGCGCCAGGACGCCGATGATTCCGTAGACGACCCCGCGGGCGACCAGGCCGGCCCGCGCCAGCCAGCCGAGCGTCTTCGCGTGGGCGAGTTCCTCGCCATTCAGCTTCGCCCTGTCGCCGAGGTCCTGCGCTCCCCTTCCCATGTCGGTCTTCATCTCGCTCCGTTCCCGTTTTGGGCCGCGCTGGGGACGCACACCGTGATCGCCCCCGGTTCGACGTCGACCTCGAATGACTTGACCTTCTTGCGATCGCCGCCGTCGAGCTCGTAGCGGACCTTGCGATCGAGCTTGACCCGCACCTTTCGCCCCTGGGTGACCCGTACGAAGGGGGACTTCCGCGCGTCGCCGAGGGCGGTGCGGGCGGCGGCGCGCACCAGCTTCACCGGACCCTCGGAGGTGAGCACGCCGACGTCGAGCTTGCCGTCGTCGGGCCGCGCGTCGGCGAACACCTCGATGCCGCCGAAGAGCCCCCCGAGGTTGCCGACCAGGATGCAGCTGGCGGGCCCCTTGTACCAGCGGGTGCCGTCGATCTTGATCTTCGCCTCGAAGCCCGGGGCGTTCAGCTTCGCGGCGCCGCCGAGCACGTAGGCCGCCCGGCCCAGTCGGTCCTTGAGGTCGTCGGCGCCCTTGATCATCGCGGCGTCGAAGCCGGCTCCGGCCATCACGCCGAAGCGCTCGCCGTTGAAGCGGCCGACGTCGAGCCGGCGGCGATCGCCATGCAGGGCGACCTCGACCGCCTGGCCGATGTCGCGCTCGATGCCGAGGTGGGTGGCGAAGATGTTGGAGGTGCCGGCCGGGACGATCGCGAGCGGGACCTGGGTGTCCTCGAGGGCGTTGACGCAGCGGCGCATCATCCCGTCCCCGCCCCAGGCGAGGATCAGCTCGGCGCCTTCCCCGAGCGCCGCTTCGACCGCGGCCGGCGCCCGCTTGCTCTTCGGGACCTCGGTCCAGAGCGGATCGGCGACGCCGGCGTCCTCGAGCGTGCGCCGCAGCTCCGGCAGCCCGCCGCCGACCGTCTTTCCCGCATGCGCGACGACCGCGACCTTCATGCCGGCCGCCTCTCCGCCGCAGCGGCGGCCGCGCGGCAGGCAAACAACAGCACCAGG
>DATFQO010000005.1:0-38241 GCA_035264245.1 Solirubrobacterales bacterium | reverse complement strand
CAAGCGGAGGCAGGCCGTCGAGGACCGGGCGCGGCCGTTTGACCAGGAGCTTGATCGCGTAGTTGAGACCGATCGCGACGGGGCCGAGCAGGGCGCAGACCAGCCACTGCTCCCAGCGCGAGTTGTCGATGACCGCCAGCGCCGCGCCGAGCAGGAACCAGACGAGGCCGTTGTTGCCGGCCCTGCCGAGGGCGACGGCGGCGTCCTCGACGCCGCGGCTGTGGCCGTGGGTGCGCATCCAGCGCAGCGCTTTCAGATCGAGTTCCCGCATCGGCGCGGGAGACTATTGGGCGATGGCCACCGTCCCCGGCTTCGTCCACACCCCCGGCAACCACTGCGGCTCGACCGCGCTGCGCAACCTGCTCGCCTTCCACGGGGTCGAGATCAGCGAGGAGATGGCCTTCGGCCTCGGGGCCGGCGCGGGCTTCTACTACCTGGCGCTCGAGGACAGCTCGCCGAGCCGCTGGTTCAACGGCCGCACCGCCCGCCTCGAGGAGACCTTCCGCGAGCTGACCGGGGCGGCGCTGGAGCTGACCACCTTCGCCGAGGAGGACGGCGCGGCGGCCTGGGAGGCGGCGCGGGCGACGGTTGACGATGGGCGGCCGGCGCTGCTGCTGACCGACATCTTCCACCTCGACCACTACGGCAACTCGGCCCACTTCCCGGGGCACGCGGTGGTGCTGGCGGGCTACGACGAGGAGGTCGCCCAGCTCTCGGACACCGGGTTCGAGCAGCTGCAGACGACGCGGCTGGAGAACCTGGCGCGGGCGCGCCACAGCGGCCACCCGGCCTACCCGCTGGAAGGCCACATGTTCACCGTCGGCGGCGAGGTCGACCGCGAGCGGCTGGAGGCGGCGGTGCCGCGGGCGATCGAGCGCGCGGTGCGCGAGATGCTGGAGCCGCCCTTCGGCGAGTTCGCCGGCGTGCCGGCCCTGGAACGGCTGGCAGCCGAGGCCGGCGCCTGGCCCGAGGCGGTCGAGGACTGGCAGTGGTGCGCCCGCTTCGCCTACCAGGTGATCGAGCGCCGCGGCACCGGCGGCGGCTGCTTCCGGCTGATGTACTCGCGCTTCCTGGCGGAGGCGGGACGGGAGGAGGCGCCGCTGGCGGCCGAGGCGGCGGCCCGCTGGACCGAGCTGGCCGAGGCGTTCAAAGCGGCGAGCGAGTGTGAGGAGCCGCGGCCTGAGCTATGGCGGGCGGTCGGCGAGGGCGCGGAGCGGGTGCTCAGCGCCGAGCGCACCCTCTGGACGTCGCTCCAGGCCTGAACGTTTCCACCTTTGTCCTGCCTATAGCGAGGAAAGTGTGGAAACGACAAGCGGCCACTCCGGTTTGTCGATCCAACGCCGGGGTATTGCCCCTGCATGACCATCGGAGCAGGCATCTTCCTCATAGCCGTGGGCGCAATCCTCAAGTTCGCGACCAACATCCACGTCCAAGGCGTCAGCATCGACACGATCGGCGTGATCCTGATGATCGCCGGCGCGGTCGGCCTGCTGATCGGCCTCTTCCAGGAAATCGTCTGGTCCAGGCGCACCCGACCCCTCGCCCCGGGCGAGGTGCCGGTCGAAGAACGACGCGAAGTCCGCGACCCGGCGTACCGGGATCAGCCGCCGCGGTACTGAGTCGCGATTACTGCTCCTCGAAGCCGCTCTGCTCAAACTTCAGGGTCGTGGCATTCTCGGAGACAACGCGAACTTGTGACTCGTCAAAGCCCTCCGGGGTGGTGGCTTCGATCTCTAAGGTGATTGTGACCGTCGCACCCGGAACGGAAGCCAGGTGAGCGAGCACCTCGTCGGCGACGTTCTTGAAGTCCATTGCGTAGCGCTCCCCGGAAAGGCGTTTGCTTCCGAAGAACCGAGTTGCTTGCGCCTGTGATCGCGACTCGGAGCCGTCGTCGCCCGACTCGGGAGCGCTGCTCTCGCCGGGGGATCCGGTTGCCGTTTCGGTTCCAGCGTCGCCGCTACCAGCTAGAGGCACCGGTGACTCGGCCGATCGCTGGGCCGCCGCGACCTCGGGACGAACGACGAGCGTCTGATCGGTGACCTGTATCGGCTGGTCGTCCGAGGGCAGGACCAGCCCCCGGTAGCGCTTGGCCTCAGGGTCGTAGCCATCGGCAAGCGCGAATCCATCCTGCTCCCAAAGCATGGGGTGTTCCTGCAGGCCGGCGTAGAGCACCGACCGATTGGTGAGCCGTGGCATGTAGGGGTACTGGGCATAGGTTTTCCAGAGATCGCCAGCGGCGACGTGGCCGTCTTTCCAGAGCGCCGCGGCGTAGTCGTTCAGCTGGTGGCGAATCGCCGCCCCCGCCTGTTTCGTAGCGAGCGCGCCGTCGTTGCCGAGTCGTCGGGAGACCCGCTCGGCAAGTGAAGCCGCCTGTCCTTCGACCTTCGTCACCTCCACCTCGACGGGTTGGCCCTGAGGCACCAGCGCCCACTGATAGGTCACCAACAACCGGGAATCGACGGTCTCGCTTGCTTGCTTGGATTTCTCCACTGCCTGGCTCTTCTGGTTTTCCGTCAGGTTGAGTTCGGCTCGTTTGTCGAGGACCTCTTTCCAGCCGAGGTAGGTCCTGACGGCGCCATCGAGCTCCTCCATCCGCGCCTCGTCGGCTGCAAGGAACACCACCATGTTGCGATTCACCCGGCTGGCGCTGCCACGCTGCTCGGCAGCCTTCGCCGCGAAGGTGAGCGCGCTGCTGTCCTTCTTCTCGCGGCGGTGGGCGAGGCGAGGGTGCAGGACCACCAGCCGTGCTTCATCGTTGTCGACGATGTCCCCCGTCTCTTCGGGGCAGACGTGGACCGCCGCGAAGTCTCCGCGGCTCCTCCCCTGACCCTCCAGCCGCCGCTTGATCTCGGCCCAGACCTCCTCTTTGTGAATGCGGTCGGCGTGGTCCTTTGCCCGGCGGGAGATGTTGGCCTGCAGGTCGTACCAGTACTTGCCAGAACCGGAGTAGAAGTAGGTGGCGCGATCTCCGAGCTGGGTGAGTGCCGAGTGAAAGTTGCCGACGACGTCGCCCGGCACGGCGGCCCCGAGGAAGACCCGAGCGGCCTCGAGCCCCTTATGCGAGGTGCCGATAGTCGGCGCGGCGCCGACAAAGACGGTGCGAGCGAGGCGCTTGGTGACGGATCGCCCGCCGAACAGTGGCTTTTCCTTGTCGATCTTCGCCGGCTCGGAATTGGGGCCGTCGACGTCTGCGTCGATGATCGTCTTCCAGGAGTCCTCCAGGTACTGCGTCAGCTCGGCGTTCACCGCCGAGGTCGCCAATGGCACCGAGGCGGGCATGATCAGCGGGGACTGGTCCTCGCCGACCCAGAGCTGGTGGATGACGGCGTTCATCAGCCGCAGCACGCCGCGCGTGCGCTGGAAGCGCTCGAGGCTCGACCAATCCTCGTAGAGCCTCTCGAAGAGCTCGGGATGAATCGGATAGGTCCGCTTGATCCGCTCCTCGTAGTCGACGTCGCGAGCCTCGCGAGGGAACTCGTCGCTGTGCTTGCGGTACATCTCGCCGAACTTCCGGGCGGTGGCGGAGATCGTGGCCAGTGCCCCAGCGTCCGGGGCGACGAAAAGCCGCTGGCGAACGATGTGGAAGGACTCGTCGGCGGAAGCCGGGCGCCACTGATCGGCCACACGCCGGACCACGTTCTGCAGGCGCTTGAGGGCTTCGACCCCGTGTGCCCCGCCGACCTCCTCCTCATTTCCCGGAGGGAACTCCTCGTCGCTGCCACTCTCCGAAGCGGGGATCGAGATTGCGAGCAGCACACCGGGCGTTCCCTTGACCGCCTCGGTCAAGGCCTGCGCAAAGGTGAACTGATCGACGAAGGTGCCCCCCGCAAGATCGTCTCGGGAGAAGAGACTGCGGGCGTAGGCGACCCACTCATCGATCAAGATCAGCGCCGGCGAGTACTTGGCGATCAGCTCGTGCAGGGCCTCGCCGGGTGGAGTGCGGTTCTGGTCCGCTTGGGCGACGATCGCGTAGGCCTCCGCACCGCCAAGCTGCCAGGCGAGCTCTCCCCAGAGGGTGTTGACTTTGGTGCCGTCGGGCTTGGTCGATCCCGACGGCGAGATGTGGTTTCCGACCAGGGCGACGCGGCTTACCTTGGGGAGCTTTTCGTAGCCGCTTTCCTCGAGGAGATCCTGGACCTCCTGCCCGTACTCCGTCGCCGACAGCCCATCGGCCAGATGCCAGAGCGCCAGCATCGAGTGGGTCTTGCCGCCGCCGAAGTTCGTTTGCAGATTGATCACCGGGGAGGCGTTGTCGTCGCCGGAGAGCCGGCGCACCGCCCGGTCGATCAGATCGCGAAGGCCCTCGGTCAGGTAGGTGCGGGAGAAGAAGGCAACCGGATCGGCGTAGTCGCCTCCTGCGTCCTCACTCGAGACCGAGACTTTGTAGAGGTCGGCGGCGAACTCCGAGGCCTGGAAGTTGCCGGTGGCGACGTCGTCGTGCGGGGGAAGGATCTCCCGCCAGGGCGCTAGCCCCTCCGACTCGGGCATGACGACGGCCGACTTGAGCGCGCGCCGGTCGTCTTTGTCGGAGGCGACGCGCCGCAGCTCGAGCCGGAGCTGGCGCACCCGTTCCGCCGGCTCCGCAGCCCCGATGCCGTTGAGGAAACGCTCGGCAGTATCGAGAATGCGGTAGGCGTCGTCGTCGCTGAACGACTTCATGTGCGCCCAGTCATTGCGGGCGTCCCGCAGCTCGCTGGCGAAGGACCGCTGCGTCGGGCTGAGCTGACCGTCGAACGGATACCAGCCAGGCTTGACCTGGTGCGGGACGTTCTCCGTCAGCATCCGCAGCTGCACCTGCGGGTCCGTGCGCTCGTACTCCTTTTCGGCCGCGCCCTTCTTCTTCGCATCCTTGAGCGCGACAAGCTGCGACCACTCGACCCCGGCATCGAGCTCGGGCTCAACCGCACGACTGATGAACTCGTCAAGCGGCGGAGCGAGCAGCTCGAACATCTTTCCTATGCGGTCCCGGTTCGAGTCGGACTTCGCCATCTCATTCCTCCATCAGGGGATCGCGGTCTTCGACTTCGGACTCGAACTGCTCAGAGCCCTCGGTTGAATGACCTTCATCGATGTCGCGCTGGACCGTCTTTCCCATGGCCTTTTCGATCAGCTGACATAGACGCTCGCGGCGAGCAGTGAAGAATCCGTCGAAGTCATCGCCTCGCAGCGCTGATGCAGCGACAAGGTGACTGTCGAGCAGACCATCGAGGAGGGCAGGCGGAATTTGCGCTTTCGCCTCAAGGGCCGGGAGATACTTAGACGGCGCGGAGCCACCAATGGTCCGGTTGGTTCTCGCCGAGATCGCGGTCTTGTTGACGATGCTCTCGCGACGCTCATCGTCGATGTCGTGGGCGTTACACCAGCGCTTCGGAAAGATGTGGTGGATATCGGTGCTGAGGCTCGCGTACTGCACCTTGTCGAGTGCCTTGTCTTCCATCCAATCTCGTGCCTCGTTTGCGAGCAGCAGGGAGTAGATCCCCTTGTAGGCTGCCGCGTTGCGCGTCCGCAGCGAGTGCAAACGGGACTCTACGAAGGTCGCATCCTGGATCGTCCGCGGGGCATCGCTGTCCTCATCCCCCGCCCACTGCGGGACCTGTTCGATGTCACGCACGAATCGCGTCTCGATCGCGCCGCCGTAGAGCTCGCCGAGGATGCCCGACCAGAACCAGCGCACCAGCCGCGCGTGCGGACCAATGAGATCAGCGTCGGTGCCCATCACGACCTTGATCGCCGCCAGCGGGACGAGCTGCTTGGGGTACGGCAGGAACTTCGGTTCGAAAATGTGGCGGTCGGCGAGGAAATCCGAAGCCCAGAGGAACGCGTCCCGCAGCGGGTCGACCCACTCGACGTAGTCGTCGAGCGTCAGCTTCAGCACGTCCTCCCGCTTGGCTGAGATCCCCACCGGTTTCGCGCTCGTGTCGGCAAGGTTTCGTTTGCGGGTCGCCAGCAGCGTCACGGCCTGAAGAAAATCGGTGCTCTCGATCCCGGACAGGACGGGTCGATCCTCGAAGATCTGGAGGGTTTTCTGCCAGTCGTCGTTGAGCCGGAAGTCGGTTCCGTACTGGTCGTAGTGCTTCTTGTCCCCGGCGAACGTCGCGGTCAAGAGCTCGAAGACGTTGAGTGCGAGCCCACCCGTGTTGACCTTCTCGAAGACGGTGGCGACGGCGGACTTGCTGGTCTCGGTGTCGAGCTCGATCGCCGGGATGTTGTAGGTCCCGGTGGGCTTGATGATCCGAGCGTTGAACTCCTTGGCCTGCTCTCGATCCGGCAGCTCGAACAGCCAAGAGATCGTGTCCGGAGAGAAGAGCAAGCTGAGCGGAAAGTAACCGTGCTGCCGCTCCTTCTCCGGCGTCGAGACGTCGAGTTCGACATCCCTGCCGAAGTTCGTCCTGACCACGCCGTCTCCCGGCAACGAGAGGACCGCGTCATCGATCCGGTCGTCGCCCTCGAGCGCGACGGCGATGTCGACGTAGTACTTGCGCGCCAGCTTCTTCCCCCGCGCGTCCATCGTCGAGACGACGCCATTGCCGGTCAGTGCTTGGGTCAGCGACGTCAGCCGCTGCTGGCCGTCGAGCAACAGTTTTTCTGGCTCTACCCCCGAAGAGGCCTCGGCACCCTTGATCGGCTTCGGCTTGAAGCGAACTTGGTCACTTCCGGTCTTCAGCAGCATCACGACGCCGAGCGGGTGCCCCCGCAAAACCGTCACGAGCAGCTGCCGGATCCGCTCCTCCTCCCACTTGTAGCCACGCTGGAAATCGGGCAGCTGCACCTTGCCGCTGGTCGTCCATGCGAGGTAGTCGGATAGCTCGTAAAGCGGCGCCTGAAATCCCATGCTCAGCTCTCCTCCAAGTCGAAGGTGGCCTGCTCGAGTTGACTGCCGTGGCCGTCCCGCGCGGCATCGACAATCTCCGGCCACGCGGTCGCAAGGGTGTTGAAGGCAAGCGCATCCTGCGTCCAGCCGTTCTTCTCGGCGAGAGGGAACAGGAGGAAGGCCAGCTCTTTGACGAGGTCTGCGTCGACCGGCGCGTCGGTACGCGATCCGGCCGCAGCCAGGAGCTGGGCTGCCTCGGCGATCCCTCCACGCTCCAGCGCGGCAATCATGTGATGGAGCACCTCCCAGGCGCTGATCTGCTCGTCAGCGGATGGATCGTAGTCGGCCGGCAATTCCGCTGGCCCAAGCAAGGACACTATGCCGGCGGCGCTTCTGAGGATGCCGCCGCGGTCCATCGCTTCCACAGTCGTATTGCGGGCGTTGGCAATGTTGTTGGCATCACCGAACTTTCCAGTCCCGTAACCGTGTTGTCTATACCAAGCGATCGCGAACCTGGTCGGCGCGTCGAAATCCCCCTCCTGCTCGTTGAGCACCTGGTCCAGGATCTCGTTGATCCGCGCAAGTGCAGACCGCACCGACATCGGTGAGCCGTCGGCCTCGATGACCGAGGCGTACCGCGAGAAGACAGCCATCCCGGGTCCGATTGCAGCTTGCGGCAGATCGACCGGCGCGATCGCACCCTGCTGAAGATCACGCAAGGCGCCGGGTAGCTCCTCCTGCAGGGCCGCGATGAGGCCTCGCCGATCAGTGGTTAGGGCATCCTCGGGACGCGGGCGCAATGCAAGAACAATTGAGGAAGCAAGGGCGTTAGTGCCCTGGCTCAGCATGCGATTGCTGAGCTCACTGCGCATTGGCCAGGTAGCAGTTATGGCCCACCCTGAGCGGATCATGCCGTCGAGCAACGTCTCCCATCCGGTCGACGCCTCTCCATCTTCATTCGACTCTGATTGCTTGAAGGCGTAGTAAACCGTGATTGGGTAGCTAGGCAGGGCATTCTCGCGAGCATGGGTGAACACCTCCCTGAAGCCATCCTCAAAGAACTGCTTGGCTCCGGATTTACCCTCGTGACGGTAAGGGTTGGCGACGAGCTCATCGGCCTTCGGGACCAGCATCGTGCTTAGCAATTCGGGATACACATCGCGCAATGAGCGACGGAGCCAAACGTAGAAGAAATCCGACAGATCGGAATAACCAATGTTGTCGTAATAGGGAGGGTCAGTCGATATCAGAACATGACCAGGAATTCTCATTGATGATGCGTTTGCCGTTTTTGCGAGCCCCGGAGGGCCTTGGGCAGCAACCCCATCAAGTGCCTCGGCCGTCCACTGCACGGAACCATGCCAGCTACCAGTTCCCTTAGCAAAAGGATTGGGTTCAACGAAGTCCCAGGTCATGGGGATGGCCTGACGAGCGAACGTGTTTCTCGTCGACTCGCGGCCCAGGAACCAGGTCACAATCGATGAGCCTCGATCCGCAAGCTTAGAGAGGACCATGGTCAAATACGTCGCGATCGCGTCGGCGTATGCCTCTGCGGCAACGCCACCAGCGGCTAGGCGATCGCCGGCAGGCAACCCGGTGCGGAGGGCGTCCTGCAGCACACGCCCACGCACCTCCGCGACCAGATCACTGAAGGTCGTAAGCGCGAGGAGCTGGCGAGCAGTGAAGAGGTCGGAAAAGCTCGTTAACCCGTATCGGACCACATTGATCCGACCAGGCCAATCAAAGAGATCGCCAGGCGGTGCCGCCTGCGATCGAATGACATCAGCAGATGACCTATGAAGGTCACAGGGAGATAAATACACACGCTGGCGATGCCCTTCTGCCACCACCGCCATCAACTGCTGGCCGAGCCCGACCTCACGACTCGCCCGCCTTACATGCTCGAGTGCAGCAACGGACCCGCAATTCACGCAGCGAGCACCGTTCCGGCCAACGGTCCCGGCGTCCTCGGTTGGTCTCGTGTCGTGTTCGACTTTAAACTCGACTCGCTTACCACTGGGATGCTTCGCGTCTGTGACAACATGGGGAACGACATACGCATCTTTGCCCTCCCTTTTTCTAAGCCACCAGGATCGTACGAGTGGCATCTCGATACCGCATGCCGGATTAGGACAAATGACGGTTCGGGCCCAGATCCAAGCGATTACCGTCGCCTCGGTCCCGTCTGGCAACTTCGCCTTTGGGTAGTGCTTGCCAATCCGCTTCTCGGCCTCGTCGCGCATCCACTCGCCGTACGCCCGAACGTCGGCGGCCAATCCCGCCGCCCCCTTCCAGCCAGCCATCTCGGAGTCAGCTAGCCCAGGGAACACCGGCGGCCGATCGGCGAACTTCGGCGGGATTTCGATCAGCGCCTTGTTGATCAGCACCGCCACTGGATTGAGGTCCGAGGCGTGCGCCTCGAGACCTAACCGCTGCGCCTCCAGCGGAATCGTGCCGCCTCCTGCGAATGGGTCGAGGATCGGGGGCGGGTTGCCATCGGTCGACTTGAGGATCTCCTCGTGGGCTTCGGCGAGCAACCGGTCGTCGTTGATGTTCTCCCAGACGACGAGGCGCTCGATAATCCCGTGCAGTCGCTCCCGCTCGGCCTGTTGGTCCTCCTCTGTCGGAAATTGATCCGGGTGCGAGGAGGGGTCGTCTACGAGCTGGGCGAACAGGACCGCCCTTGCTGCAGCCAGCGGGCGCCGCGCCCACCAGAGGTGGAGCGTCGACGGGTGGCCATGGCGGATTGACTTCTCCCGCGCCGATTCCCTGTTGATCGTCTCCAGTGGCAGCGCCACCTCGATCAGCTTGCGCTTCAGAACGGCTTCCTCCCCTTTGCCCACATCTTCTCCCAGTCACCGCGAATGCCGGTGGCCTCGAATCCCCCGAGAGCGTATCCGGCAAAGGGTTCCTCCAGGTAACGGACCTCGTCGTGCTCGGGACCGCACGGGTCGACGCGAACCATCGCGAGCCGGTAGCGCGGGGCAGCGTTCATCGCCGTCATCACCTCGTTATGGGTGATGAAGAAGTCTTTGGCCCCGGCGATACGCGCCTTGACCTCGATGCGGATCGGGTCGCTGCCGGGGACGTGGGAAAGCACGTCGAAGCCGGGATTGTTGAAAGGCTGCTCCTCGGGCTCTCGGCCGAGACCCGGCTCGGTGGCGAGCACCAGGTCGACTCCACGCCGCTCGACCTCTTTGGTCTCGACCGCGTGCAGCGGCGCCGTCTCCTCGGTCTCTTCGGTCTCCTCCAGCGCGGAAAGAGGCAGGACCAGCGCGGCGGTGACGACCCGCGGCGCCTTGGCCGACATCCGCTCCTGGCGCTCGAGCAGGGCGAGCCGCGCCTGCAAGCGACCCTCGATCTCCGCCGCCTTCTGCATCAGGCTCGCGTGGCTCTCGCGGACTTTGTCTCCACGTTTTTCCTTCTCGGAGGCAACGATCGATTCGGAGATCAGGCGATTGATCTCGTGCTCGAGCCGCAAGGTCACCTGATCACGGACGCGGCGCAGCTCAGCGGCCCGGCGCGGCTGGACCTCTTCGACGTACTCGGGAAGCTGGTTGGCGATCAGCCAGCTCGTCGCCATGTCCTCCGCGGCCGCCAGCCAGGGGAGAGCCCGGACCCGCTCCACGGCGGGCGAGGACGGAGCGGCAACGCAGTCCAGGTAGGGCGCCGGGCCAGCGGGGGTGACCGAGCCGGCCTCATCGACGAAGGCGTAGCCGAAGCGGCGAGCGATGACTTCGTCCGTAGCATCGCTGACTTCTTCGATCACACCGACCAGGAGACGGGGCGTCTCGACGTTGGCAGACACCAGGACAGCGCCCCGCTCGAGCACGACCGCCAGCTGCTCGATCATCTGATCCATGACGATGTCGTGCAGTGGGTGCCCCGGCGCCAGCAGCTCCGCCGGTTGCTCGTCACCCACCTCGTCAGGCTCGAAGGTGACCCGCTCATAGCGAGTGGCCACAGGGCGCTGGCGGGACTGGCGCAAGGGCGCTGGGACGTTGGTGATCTCGAAACGCCCCTGCTCGCGCTTGGACATCCGGCCCCCGAGGTGGGAAAAGGCCTCGCGGAAGGCGCGCTCGACGTAATGGGGCTGCAAACGGCGAGCCCGCGCCTCGTCCATCTGGACGCGGAGCTCAGCGATGTCGGCCTCGACCAGCCCATCGCCCGCCAGAGCGTTCTCGTTCAGCAACTCGGTGATGCCCTCGGACACGCGCTCGTCGATGACCTGCTGCATCCGCTCCCGGACCTCGGGCTGCTCGCCATATTGGATTGCTTCGAGCAGAAGGCCTCGCAACGGTTGCTCCTCGAAGGCGGCCCCGAGCACATCAAACACCTTCCCGCCATAGGCCTTGCGCTGCTCCTCGATCTTCGCCAGCAGGAGGAGGAAGACGTCGCCCTCGCGCGTGTCGCTGGCAACCAGGTTCCAGAGGCGGCAGACCTCCGTCTGCCCGATGCGATGGATGCGGCCGAAGCGTTGCTCGATCCGGTTCGGGTTCCAGGGAAGGTCGTAGTTGACCATCAGGTGCGCGGCCTGGAGGTTGAGCCCCTCTCCCGCGGCGTCGGTAGCCAGCAGGATGTAGCACTCCTTGTTGTGGGTGAACTCCTCGGTGATGCGCCGACGCTCGTTGCGCCGTACTCCACCGTGGATCGTGCCGACGGCTGCCGGGCGACCGATCAGCGCGCGGATCCGCTGGGCGAGGTACTCGAGCGTGTCACGGTGCTCGGTGAAGATGATCAGCTTGCGCGGCGGCTCCCCACCCTTTGGCGCCAGGGTCTCGTCCTCGATGATCGTGCGCAGCTCAGACCACTTGCGATCGGTCTGCGCCCCCCGCACCAGCTTGGCCTGCTCGATCAGCCGGGCGAGGTCGCCAAGCTCGATGTCCAGCTCCTCGACCGTGCGCGCCGCGGTGGCGGCATCGACCAGTTCCTCCTCGATCTCCTCGACTTCTCCGGCGGAGAACTCGTCTTCTTCGATCTCGGACGGGTCGAGGGTGAGCTCGTCGAGCGGGTCGACGACCCCTTCTCCGTTGATCAGCTGCTGCTTGCGACGCTCGAGTCGCTCGGCACGACGAACCAGCGAGCGGAGGATCGCTTCGGGGCTGGACGCGAGCCGGCGCTGCAGGACCGTGAGCGCGAAACCGACCGTGTTCTTGCGCTTGCCCTCGAGTTTCGCGGCACGGTTCATCCCCTCACGTACGTAGGCCGTGACCTCCTCGTAAAGCTCGCGCTCTTCCTCGGTCAGCTCGTAAGGCACCGTCTCGGCGATCCGCTCAGGGAACAACGGCTTGCCCTCGAAGGTCAGGAGGTCCTCCTTGACCATGCGGCGCATGATTCCCGAGGTGTCCGAGCGATTCACGCCCTCGACGGGCTTGCCCTCGAAGCGGTCGCGATCCAGAAGGGTGAGGAAGAGCTGGAAGTCATCCTCCTTGCCCGAGTGAGGCGTCGCCGTCATCAGCAGCAGATGCCGGGTGATCCGGCCGAGCGCCTCACCGAGCAGGAAGCGTTTGGTCTTTTCGAGCTTGCCGGAGAAGTAGTGGGCGCCCATCCGGTGGGCCTCGTCGACGACGACCAGGTCCCATTGGGACTGCTCCAGCTCGGCGACCAGATCCTCGTTGCGGGCGATCTGGTCCATCCGCGCGATCAGAAAGGGACGCTCCTCGAATGCGGAGGACCCAAAGGCGCTCTCGGCCAGGTCAGTGCTGTACAGCTCAAAGCGCAGGCCGAACTTGAGGAACAACTCATCCTGCCATTGCTCGACGAGCCCACCTGGTGCAACGACGAGGCAGCGATGCACGTCCTCACGGAGCATCAGCTCCTTGATGTAGAGACCGGCCATGATCGTCTTCCCTGCGCCCGGGTCGTCGGCCAGGAGAAAGCGAAGCGGCGTACGGGGCAGGAGCTCCCCATATACGGCTCGGAGCTGATGCGGGAGTGGCTGGATGTCGCTGGTGGTGACCGCGAGCATCGGATCGAAGAGACCGGCGAGCTTGATGCGCTGGGCCTCGGCAACGAGCTTGAAGGCAGAAGCCTCCGCATCGAAGGGTCGAGCCACCTTCTCGACAAGGCTGAGCTCTATCTCCTCGGCCCGGTTGAGGACTCGCTCTCCCAGTGAACCGTCGGGCATGCGAAAGACGAGTTGCGCCGCATCGGTGCCGTGCATCACTACAGAGACGATCTCGACCGCCTCGCCGGGGATCACACCTAGCAAGCGTTGGTGTGCCGAGAGTTCCTCAAGTAGTGGCATCGATGCGACCAGAAGGTATCCGTTTGAGCAGCGCGGCCCATCTGGATCCGTAGCGGGTCACCGGCCACCAAGCGGGAGCGACGGGACTCGAACCCGCGACCTCCGGCGTGACAGGAGCGACCCGGAGGGCGACGAAATGAGCCAGATGCCTCTATTTGATGCAGAATGAGGCCGGTGAGTGCGCCTCGGCTGCCACGACCCAAATAGACGCTGTTACGGTCGATTCATCGGGGTTTGGGCACCAGTGGCCAATGAAAAGCGCCCAATTGCAAGTCCGAGCTAGGCGACCAGGTGGGGCTTGCCAGCAGAACCGGCAGCGTGGAACTCGGTCACCCACTCGCGCGGAACGAACGTCTGCCGGTCGCGCTTCCGCCGAAGGTGATCGGCCAGCCACAAGAGGCTGAGCACAACGATCAGGGCTGCGCCGGTCGCAGCGGGAGGCCGCGCCACCACGTCAGATCCATCGGGGAAGACGATTGCCATCGGCTTGCGCTCGGCAATCGCACGAGACATGAGCTTCGAGGCGTCGGGCGAATCAGCGGGAATCAAGACGGTCCCGCTCGGATAGCGCTCCTCGCTTGCAGGATCGACAGCGACCCGACTCAGAAGGTCGAAGGCGGCATCCGTGCCGGGGGGGTTCTTGCTTTTGGCTAGCTCTTCCATGATTCGATTATCGCTTCCCAATGGGCCTTGAGATGGGCAATCGCTGCTGGAATCGCCTCGTTCGTTCGACCCTCGTAAAACGGCGCTTCTGGCTGCTTTCCGCCTTCCTGAGTGTAGCGGTGCATGTGATGCGTCCCCCGGTGATTGTCGTAAACGCGAATCGTCTCCCAATTGCCATCAGCGAAGGCCAGAAGAACCACTGAGTAGCGCTCAATCGGCGTGCCCGACTGGCTTAGCCGGACGATCACGCCCTCCACTATTCCGATCTCGATGGTCCGCTCGTAAGGCACGGGCAGGAATGCTCACAATTCGCCCGGACGCGTTGGAAACTCTCTGTCTGCAGTCAGGAAACGACTATATCCGCTTCGTACCCCTACATCCCATATTGGAATTGAGAGAGACTGAAAATGGCCGAATGCAGGCACACCGCGATACGGGAGCGACGGGACCCGCACCCGCGACCTGCGGCGTGACAGGAGCGCCTCATCTGTAGGTAATGAGCATTAGGCCGAGCTGTCCTCACCCGCACTCCCCCACTCGCCTAGATTGCCTTTGCCGGGTCCGTCGTCGGGCGAGATCTTCCTCACCAGAGTCACTGGGCGGTACGAGAGGGCGATTCCGCTCTCCAATGAGGCACGCCGAAGCGGGAGCGACGGGACTCGAACCCGCGACCTCCGGCGTGACAGGCCGGCGCTCTAACCAACTGAGCTACGCCCCCGAGGGGTGACTCGGATGGGCCGGCAGGAGCCGGCCCGGGGGGCAAATCTAGCGGTTGGCGGGGGGCGGCGGGCTTTGGGCGGCGCGGCTGCGGGGGCGCTGCTGGGCTTCTAGGGCCGTGCGGGCGACGAGGCCGGTGGCGCCGAGGAGGAGGAAGAGGAAGCCCCAGCCGGGGGAGCCCATCAGGGTCGCGAGCAGGGCGAGGCCCATGGCCACGTAGAAGAAGACGACGAGGCCCTCGAGCAGCTTCTCGGTGGATCGGAGGTCGAAGCGCATTACGGGAGGGGATTCGGCGGGCGGGGCGGGTTCCCTGCCGGCGCCGGGGAAGCTAGGCGGGAGCCGGCTCGGCGTGGGCGAGCTCGGG
The DNA here is from genome assembly GCA_035264245.1 of Solirubrobacterales bacterium. Taxonomy (GTDB): domain Bacteria; phylum Actinomycetota; class Thermoleophilia; order Solirubrobacterales; family 70-9; genus VAYN01. The sequence continues at coordinate 23,439 of DATFQO010000005.1, read as the reverse complement.
GACGGCGAAGGGAGCCTCGGCAGCGGCGATCTCCTCCAGCAGCTCGCGCAGGGCGGCGATCCGCTCCGCGCCGTAGCGCTCGGCCCAGCGCTTCTCGACCTTGGCGAAGAGCTTGCGGCCGTGCGCCTGCGCCGCTTCGCCGCGTTCGGTCAGGCAGATCAGCTTCGCCCGACGGTCGTCTGGCGCCGGGATCCGCTTCGCATAGCCGCGCTGGACCAGGTCATCGACGATCTCCCCCACCGACTGCTTGGTCAGCTTCGCCCGCTCGGCGATGTCGGTCAGGCGCAGGCCCTCGTCCTGGACGAAGCGGAAGACGCAGCCATGGGTGGGACGGATGTCGCCGTATTCCGAGCGCTCGAGCTCGGCCCGGAACTCGGCGAACAGCGATTCGTAGGCGATGTCGAGCAGCCCCGGTAGGGGGATCCAGTCGGAGGCGTTTTTCGAGCCGGGGGTCATGTCGTCAGGGAGCCTGATAAGGTCGCCTTGTTGTAAGGCTAGCTGACCAGGCTACCTTACGAATTGTACTCGATGACCAGGAGACCTCAAATGGATTCGACTCTCGCGACCAACTCCGCCGGCGCCACCGATCGCAAGTGGTGGACCCTCGGCGCCGTCTGCGTCGCCACCTTCATGCTCTTGCTCGACATCACCGTGGTCAACACGGCGCTGCCCGCGATCCAGCAGGATCTCGGCGGCAGCTTCACCGACCTGCAGTGGGTGATCGACGCCTACGCGCTCTCGCTGGCGGCGCTGGTGCTGACCGCCGGCTCGCTCGCCGACCGGCTCGGCCGCCGCCGCGTCTTCGCGATCGGCCTCGGCATCTTCTCCGTCGCCTCGCTGCTTTGCGCGCTGGCACCGGACCCGACCTTCCTCAACCTCGCCCGCGGCCTGCAGGGCGTCGGCGGCGCCATCATGTTCGCTGTCTCCCTGGCGCTGGTCGCCCAGGAGTTCCCCAGCGGCCCCGAACGGGGGATGGCGATGGGGATCTACGGCGGCACGATCGGGATGGCGGTCGCGGTCGGGCCGCTGGTCGGCGGCGTCCTCACCGACGGCCTCGGCTGGGAGTCGGTCTTCCTGATCAACGTGCCGATCGGGATCGCCGCAATCGCTGTCACCTACTGGAAGGTCGCCGAGTCCCGTGACCCGAACGCGACCCGGATCGACTGGGGCGGGCTCGTCACCTTCTCCAGCGCGCTGTTCGTACTGGTGCTGGCGCTGGTCCGCGGCAACGAGGAGGGCTGGGGCAGCACCCCGATCGTCTCCCTCTTCGTCGCCGCGGCGGTGCTGATGGCCGCGTTCCTCGCGATCGAGCGCCGCGTCGAGCAACCCATGCTCCCGCTTGGTTTTTTCCGCCGCCGCGCCTTCACCGGCGTCCAGCTGGCGGCGTTCGCGGTCTCGGGATCGATGTTCGCCCTGTTCCTCTACCTGACGCTCTACCTGCAGAGCTTCCTCGGCCTCTCGCCGATCGAAGCGGGGCTGCGCTACCTGCCGATCACGGTCGCCTCGTTCATCGTCGCGCCGCTCTCCGGCATGGCATTGGCCAAGGTCAAAGCCCGCTATCTGATGGCGGCGGGACTGGCGCTGACCGGGCTCGGCCTGCTGCTGATGTCCGGCCTGCAGCTGGACTCGGAGTGGACCGCGCTGCTGCTCGGCTTCCTGCTCAGCGGCATCGGCGTCGGGTTGCTGAACCCGGTGATCGCCGACGTCGCCCTGAGCGTGGTGCCGAAGGAGCAGTCCGGGATGGCCGCCGGGATCAACGACACCTTCCGCCAGGTCGGGATCGCGGTCGGGATCGCCACCTGGGGCGCGATCTTCCTCGGCGCGGGCGCCTCGAAGACGCAGGAGGTGGCCGGCGGTTCGCTGAACGGCGACCAGGCGCGCAATCTGGTCGAGGCGACCTCGTCGGGCGCGCTGCCGCAGGCGGTCTCGGGGCTGCCGGCCGGCGTTCAGGACACGGCGCGGAACGCGGCGGAACAGGGGTTTATCCACGGGCTGAACGAGATCCTCGTGCTCGGCGCGCTGCTTTCGTTCGCCGGTGCGGTGCTGGCGCTCTGGCTGGTGCGGGAGTCGGATATCGAGCGGGAGACGCTGGTGGATACGGCGTTCGAGGTCGAGGGGGAGCCGGAGCCGGCTCGGGCGTAGTGATGTGGGGGGTGGGGTCCCCCTCTCCAGACACCTCTCGCTATGGCTCGAGGTTGAGTGTCTGGAGAGGGGGACCCCACCCCCCACCCCCGGCCGATGCGATGATCTCGCTGATGCGGCGTCTCTTATTTCTGGTGGTGGTCGTTGTCGCCTTGGCGGTGCCGGCTTCCGCGGTGGCGGCGGAACGGACGGTTAGCGTCCATGCGGACGTCGAACGGCTGGTGCCCAACGATGCTGCTGAAGTTCGGTTCGGGGTTAGCAAGGAGCGGGCTGGGCGGGCTGCTGCTTTGCGGATCGTTGCTCGGCGGGTTCGGGCGGTTATCGCGGCGGCGCAGCGGGTGCCGGGGGTTGGGCCTGGTGACGTCACTACTGGCTCGATCTCGGTGCGGCGGGTCGAGCGTGGCACGCGGCCTATCTATCGGGCCAGCGAGGGGGTCACCGTGATCACCCACGATCCCGAGGGTGCCGGTGATCTTGTAGCGGCTGGGGTTGCCGCCGGCGCGACCGGCACTCGCGGTCCCCGGTTCTTCGTCGGCGATCGGGAAACCGCCTACAACGCTGCCCTGGTCGAAGCTTTGGAGAAGGCCCGGACGAAGGCGGGACTGCTGGCCGCGGCGGCTGGCGCCGTGCTTGGCCCGGCGATCTCGATTGTCGAGGGAGGCGCCGTTACGCCCGTCGCCGGACCGGTATCCGCCGAGGTGGAAGCGGACAAGGGCGCGCCGGCCCCACCCGTCAAGCCCGGCAAGTCGACCGTCGAAGCCTCGGTCGACGCGACCTTCGCGCTGGAATAGCCGGCGCGATGAGGCTGCTGACCTTCGACACGGGTGACGGGGCGCGGGCCGGGGTGCTCGAGGACGAGCGCGTCATCGACGCCTGGGCGCTGCTCGGGGAGCCGCACCGGGGGAGCCTGCGGGAGCTGATCGCGCACGGACGGGTCGAGGACCTGCGGGGACGACTCGGCGACACCGGCGCTCCCTCCCACCCTCTCTCCGCCGTGCGGCTGCTGCCGCCGATCCCGGACCCGGAGAAGATCGTCTGCATCGGCCTGAACTACCGCAAGCACGCGGCCGAGGTCGGGGTCACCGAGCTGCCGGAGATGCCGACGATCTTCGCCAAGTATCCGAACGCGCTGGTGGCGGACGGGTCGACGGTGCGGGTGCCGACCGCGAAGACCGACTTCGAGGCCGAGGTGGCGTTCGTCGTCGGCAAGCGGGCGAAGGACGTCGGCGAGGCCGAGGCGCTCGACCACGTCGCCGGCTACACGCTGCTGAACGACCTCTCTGCCCGCGACCTGCAGGGGGCGACGCCGCAGTGGATGCCCGGCAAGATCTTCGACGGCGCCGCGCCCTGCGGTCCCTGGCTGGTCACGCCCGAGGAGGCCGGGCCGCACGACCGGATCGGGATCCGCCTCACCCTCAACGGCGAGGAGATGCAGAGCGGCGCCACCGACGACCTGATCTTCACCGTCCACGAGCTGGTCGCCCAGCTTTCCCGGCTGATGACGCTCGAGCCCGGCGACGTCGTCTCCACCGGCACCCCCGAGGGAGTCGGCATGGGCCGCAAGCCGCGCGTCTGGCTCGCCGACGGCGACGAGGTAGTGATCACCTCGCCGACGCTCGGCCGGCTGACGACGCGAATCAGCGCCTGAGCCGATCCCGTGGTTCCTTTTGCACGGATACCGTGCAAAAGGAACCACGACTACGGGCCGGGCGGGATCTCGTAGGCCTTCGCCGGCAGGCTCGCCGATCGCGGGTTCGTCGCCGTCCTGGCGCGGCCGGCTGCCGCGGAGCTCGCGCCGGCGGCGGTCCAGCGGGGGCGATAGGGCGTCAGGGTGAGGAGGGCGTTCCAGGTGTCGGTGTCGACGATGCCGTTGGCGGGCAGGCCGTGTTCTTCCTTGAAGGTGCGGACGGCGCGGGCGGTCTGGCGGCCGAAGAGGCCGGTGATCGGGAGTGCGGCGCCGGCGGCGACCAGGTGCTCCTGGGCCCAGACGACCATGTCGCCGCTGCTCTTGGGCTTCAGCAGCGGGTGGACGATTTCCTGGCGGTAGCCGGTGACCGGCCGCAGGGCGCTGTCGGCGCCGACCGCACCCCACTCCTGGCCGCTGGTCTCCTGCCAGGACCACCAGCTCGGCGCCAGCCCGCCGTAGCTGGCGGCGAAGCGGCGGAAGAGCTTGATCGAGGCGCCACCGGGGGCTTCGTAGGTCTGGCCGATCGGGTAGATCGGGTGGCCGTAGATGCGGTTGTAGAGGTAGGTGTGCTCGTAGACGGCGCGGACCGAGGTGCCGATCGTCTTCCAGTACATCTGCGGCTGGTTGTAGGTGGCGCCGCCCGGGCCGAAGAAGACCGAGTAGGGGAAGGAGGGGTGGTAGTCGACGTAGGGGAAGCCGGCGAGCGCGACCGGGAAGGTGTCGCCGATGCGGGCGCGCAGGGCGCGGACGTAGAGGTCGGCGGAGGCGTATTTGCCCTCGTAGTCGGCCTCGGCGTCGATCACGAAGCAGTCGGCGCCCTTCTTCACCGCCGCCGCCGCGACCCGGGCCTCGGCCAGCGGGGCGTCGCCGTAGACGAACTGCCAGGCGCAGACGCTGAGGCCGCCGCGGTGCAGGGCCTGGACGAGGCCGCGGCTGAACTGGCTCCAGGCGCCGCCGCCGTCGCCGGCCTTTATATAGACCGTGCCGACGTCGTTGCGCTTGGCGCGGGCGATGATCGCGCCGACGCTGCCGCCCTCCGAGCGGGAGACGTACCAGACCCACATGCCCTGCCGGTCGAAGGCGCTGTTGCTGACATTGCCGCCGCTTTCGACTTCGCCGGCGCCGCCGGTCTCGGCCGGGGCGGAGGTCGCCAGCATGGCCGCGATGAGCGCGGCAACGGCAATGAACAGCGCTAGGGCGCCGCGTCTCCTGCGAGGTGGGTGACTCACGTCTGCTCTGAACACGGTAGTGGCCGGGGCGCTGCGGCTCGTTCGGATCCGCCCTTCCGGCTTAACATCGACAGCCTGCCGCACGCCGCCACCCGCAACCCGCCGATCGCCTCTCCCCGCAAGATCCTGTGCGCCGCCGCGCTCGCCGCCTGCGCGCTGCTGCTCGTCCCCGCCGGGGCGAGCGCCCGCCCGCAGCGGATCGAGCACGCCGATCTCTTCCAGGCCGGGCGGGACCTGGTCTTCACCGTGCGGACGGCGAAGCCGGTTGGGCTGGCGAAGCTGGAAGCGCGGCCGGACGTGCGCCGGCCCTACGCCCGGTACCTCTGCCTCAGCCTCAGCGCCGACAGGCCCGAGAGCCTGCGCCTGCTCTGCCTCGACGGCCGCGAGCCCCATCGGCGGGTTGGGTTCGTCGTCCTCGACGAGAACGGGAAGCCGCTGGAGAAGGGCAGCGCGCCGGCCAGGGTCAAGCGCCCGAGCCCCGACAAGCTCGTCGTCGCGGTGGAGCCGGGAGAGGCCGGCCTCTCCCCCGGCGACTACGAGTGGATCGTCCTGCAGAGCAACGGATGCAAAGTCCCCCGACGCTGCGTCCACTCCTTCCCCGTTGACAACACCAAGAGCATCCGCCTCCGACCCGTCCGCGCCGTCGGCTGCACCGGCGGCGGCGCCGGGCTCGCCACCAGCGGCCCGCGCGACCGCAAGGTCATCGCCCTCACCTTCGACGACGGCCCCAGCGACTACACCGACGACTTCCTCCGCGTGCTGGCCGGAAAGGACGTGCGGGCGACCTTCTTCGAGATCGGCCAGGAGATGCCGGGCCGGGACGAGGCGATGCGGCAGATCCTCGCCCAGGGCAGCGAGATCGGCGACCACACGATGAACCACGTCGAGTTCCCCGATTACGCGCAGATCGCCGGCGCCGCCTCGCGGATCACCGCCTACACCCACTTCCGACCCTGCCTCTTCCGCCCGCCCGGCGGCGGCGTCGACGCCGGGATCGTCGCCACCGCCGGCAGCCTTGGAATGCGGACCGTCAACTGGGACGTCGACCCGCGCGACTGGTCAAATCCCGGCAGCGAGGCGATCTACGCCAACGTCGTCGGCCACGTCCACCCCGGCGCGATCGTCGTCATGCACGACGGCGGCGGCGCGCGGGGCGAGACCCTGACCACGCTGCCGCGAATCATCGACACCCTGCGCGGCCGCGGCTACCGCTTCGCCACCGTCACCGAGCTGCTCGGCGGACGGATCCTCTACCAGCCGTACCACTAACCCGCCGGCGTTCGTCCTTTGTCGGGTATAGGGCGATAAAGGACGAACGCCGATTGGTTTGGAGATTCGATGCAACCGATCGACCGCCTCCCTCGTATGGAAGGCCGATGAGAATCGCGATCGTCGGAAGCGGCATCTCGGGGCTGGTTGCCGCCCATAAGCTGGCGCCGGAGCACGAGACCGTCGTCTACGAGGCGGGCGGGCGGATCGGGGGCCACACCCACACGGTGCCGGTCGAGGCCGAGGACGGGACCCATTGGATCGACACCGGGTTCATCGTCTTCAACGACCGCAACTACCCCAATTTCGAAGCGCTGCTGGCCGAGCTCGGGGTCCCCAGCCAGCCGTCGCAGATGAGCTTCTCGGTCGCCGACGGCCGCGGCCGCTTCGAGTACTCCGGCACGCCGTGGGGCCTCTTCGCCCGCCCGGCGCACCTCCTCAGTCCCAGCTTCCTCGGGATGCTGGGCGAGTGGCGCCGCTTCAACCGCGAGGCGCGGGCGCTGATCGGGATGAACGGGACCGCGCCCTCGCTCGGCCACTGGCTCGCGCAGCAGGGTTTCTCCCGTCACTTCGTCGAGCGGCTGATCGTCCCCCAGGCGAGCGCCGTCTGGTCGGCCGACCCGGAGCAGATGTGGAGCTTCCCGGCCAGCTTCATGGCCGAGTTCTTCGAGAACCACGGCATGTACAGCCTCCGCGACCGGCCGAAGTGGCGGACGGTTAGCGGCGGCTCGCGCAGCTACGTCAAGGCGATCACGGCGCCATGGCGCGACCGGGTGCGGACGGGGGCGCCGGTGCGGCGGATCGAGCGGCTGGGAGACCGGGTGCGGATCGAGGCAGACGGCTGCGAGAGCGAGGAGTTCGACCAGGTCGTGATCGCCACCCACTCCGACCAGGCGCTGGCGATGCTCGGCGACCCGAGCGCGGCCGAGCGCGAGGTCCTCGGCGCGATCCCCTACCAGCGAAACGAAGCGGTGCTGCACACCGACGCCGCGATGATGCCGCGCCGCCGCGCCGCCTGGTCGAGCTGGAACTTCCACCTCGGCGAGGGCCCGTCGCGGGGGACCACCGTCACCTACTGGATGAACAACCTGCAGCGCCTGCGCTCGCGCCGGCAATACTTCGTCACCCTCAACCGCGGCGCCGAAATCGACCCGGCGAAGGTGATCCGCACGATCTCCTACGACCACCCCGTCTACACCAAGGAGGGAGTCGCCGCCCAGTCCCGCCACGCCGAGATCTCGGATCCCGCCCGCCGCACCCACTACTGCGGCGCCTACTGGGGCTGGGGCTTCCACGAGGATGGAGTGGTCAGCGCCCTGCGGGCGTGCGAGTCCATCCAGTCCATCCCGACCCCCACCGCCGAGATCGTTTCCGCCCTTGTAGCCCCCATAGGGGCCAAAAGCATGGAAACGACCGAGGAGGAGGTGGCTGCATGAGCGGGGCGGCACCCGCGCTCGACGGGAGAGGGGTGGGGGTCGCCGGACCCTCCCCGCTGTTGTCCGCCGACCGCCACCCCTCTCCCGTCCCGCCAACCCCGGCCGACCCCCACCCTTCGTCCCTCCAACCCGCCTCCGCGGTCTACGAGGGCACGATCCGCCACCGCCGCTTCGAGCCAATCGAGCACTCGTTCCAGTACCGCTTCTTCCTCATGTACCTGGACCTAGGCGAGCTGCCCGGGCTGCTCGACCGCTATCCCCTCTACTCCGCCCGCCGCGCCGCGCCCGCCCGCTTCCGCCGCGAGGACTTCATCGGCGCCCCGGACCGCCCGCTCGACGAGTGCGCCCGCGACGCGGTCGCCGCAGCCACCGGCGAGCGCCCCGGCGGCCCGGTACGCCTGCTCACCGGGCTGCGCTACTTCGGCCACTCCTTCAACCCGGTCTCCTTCTACTACTGCTTCGACCCCGCGGGGCAGCGCGTAGAGGCGATCGTCGCCGACGTCCAGAACATCCCCTGGCGCGAGCGCCATCCCTACGTCTTGGCACGCGGCGAGCGCCGGGGTACCGTGCTGGGAGACGAACTCGAGAAGAGCTTCCACGTCTCCCCGCTGATGGGCATGGACCAGACCTACTCCTTCCGCGCCTCGGAACCCGGCGAGAGCCTCGCCGTCCACATCGAGTCCCGCCCGCGCGAGACCGCAAAAACCCGGGTTGTAGACGGGTTCTTGCGGTCTCGGCAAACCCCGAAGACCTTCGACGCGACCCTCAGCCTGCGCCGCCGCGAGCTCAGCCGCGGCACCCTCGCCGGCCTGCTCGCCCGCTACCCCGCGATGTCGCTGCAGGTGGTGGCGAAGATCTACGCGCAGGCGCTGCGGCTGAAGCTGAAGGGCGCCCGCTACCACCCGCACCCGGGGGCGTCGGGATGAGGGACGCGTTGGCCCGTGCCGGCGTCGGCGCCGTCCTCGGCCGCCTCCGCAACGGGCGGATCGACGTCGTCGAAGGCGCCCGCGAACGCACCTACGGCCCGGCCGACGCCGAGCTCCGCGCCACGCTCACCATCAACGACCCCGCCGCCTGGCGCGACCCGCTGCGCGGCAGCGTCGGCCTCGGCGAGGGCTATGTCGACGGCCGCTGGGAGACCGACGACCTCGTCGCCCTGATCCGCATCGCCGCCCGCGAGCTGCGCGACACCGACGGGGTCCGCGGCACGATCGCCCGCGGCCGCGGCCTCGCCCACCGCGCCCGCGGCCTCGTCCCCGAGAACACCCGCGTCGGCTCCCGCCGCAACATCTCCGCCCACTACGACCTCGGCAACGACCTCTTCACCGCCTTCCTCGACGAGCGGATGATGTACTCCTGCGCCTATTACCCCGAGCAGGGTGTGACGCTGGAGCAGGCGCAGCTGGCGAAGCTCGACCGCATCTGCGACCGCCTCCGCCTCGGCCCCGGCAACCACCTGCTGGAGATCGGCACCGGCTGGGGCGGGATGGCGATCCACGCCGCGCGGCGCAGCGGCTGCCGGGTGACGACGACGACGATCTCCCGCGAGCAGTACGAGCTGGCGCGGCGGCGGGTCGCCGAGGCCGGGGTCGAGGACCGGGTCAGCGTCCTGCTGCGGGACTACCGCGAACTCGCGGGCCGCTACGACCGGCTGGTCAGCGTCGAGATGATCGAGGCGGTCGGCTGGCAGTACTTCGACGACTACTTCCGCCGCTGCGACGAGCTGCTGAGCAACGACGGGCTGATGCTGCTGCAGGCGATCACGATCGACGACCGCTGGTACGAGAGCGAGAAGGCGGCCCGCAGCTTCGCCAACACCCACGTCTTCCCCGGCGGCTGCCTGCCCTCGCAGGGGCTGATCGCCGGCTGCCTGGAGCGGGCGACCTCGATGAAGCAGGTCTGGCTCGACGACATCACCGCGCACTATCCGCCGACCCTGGCCGAGTGGCGGCGACGCTTCTTCGTCGCCTGGGAGCGGCTGCGCGACCGTGGCTACGACGAGCGCTTCCGCCGGCTCTGGGACTTCTACCTGAGCTCCTCGGAGGCGGGCTTCCGCGAGCGGCGGATCGGCGACGTCCAGGCGCTCTTCGCCAAGCCGGGCGCGCGATGAGCGCGGCCGGGACGGGGAGCGGCGGCGAGCGCGAGCCGCTGCTGCTGATCCATGGGCTGGGCGGCACCCGCAGCATCTGGGAGCCGGTGATCCCGCTGCTGGAAGCCGAGCGCGAGGTGCATGCAGTCGACATGCCCGGGTTCGGCGACACGCCGCCGCTGCCGCCCGAGGTCGAGCCGACCGCCGCCAACCTGGCCCGCGCGGTGCACGAGGAGTGCCTACGCAACGGGGTCGAGCGGGCCCACGTCGCCGGCAACTCGCTCGGGGGTTGGGTGGCGCTGGAAATGGGCCGCTTCGGCTGGGCTGCCTCGGTGACGACCCTCTCCCCCGCCGGCCTCTGGTCCCGGCCGCTCGGCGAACCGAGCGGCGGCGGCGCCCGGATGCTGCTGCGCGGATCGCCCTGGGCGAAGGCGGCGCGCCCGTTCCTCGCCGTCGCCCTGCAGTTCCCGCAGACCCGGCGGGCGGCCTTCCAGTCGATCGCCGCCCACCCGGAGCGGATCCCACCCGACGCCGCCCGCCAGCTCGCCCTCGGCTGGCTCGACGGCGAGGGTTACGACGGCGCCAACCGGGCGATGCGCAAGGGAGTCTTCGACCCCGCCGGCTACCCCGAGGACGTGCCGGTGACGATCGCCTGGTGCGAGCGCGACCGCCTGGTCGGGCCGCCGAAGGCGAACCGCCGTCCCGCCGGCGCCCGCTTCCTCGTCCTGCCCGAAGTCGGACACACCCCCACCTGGGACGACCCCAACCTCGTCGCCCAAACGCTCCTCGACGGCAGCGCGAGCTCGGTAGCGGCCGCGCAGCGCAGACGTGTCTGAGTTTTCCCCTCACATATGACGGTTAACCTCAGACACCCCCAATGCGGACCTGAGGAGGACCATTGATCATCGAGAGGACCGAGAACCCGACGTGGCTGTCGAACGCCTACCTGGTCGCCGACCCCGAGCAGAAGACCGGCGTGCTGATCGACGGCAACGATGACCTGGGACCGCTGCTGGAGCGGGCCGAGCGCGACGGGATCGAGATCACCCACGTCCTCGTCACCCATCCGCACGGCGATCACGTCGCCGGCCTCGCCAAGGCGCGGGCGCAAATCGGCAACCCGCCGCTGGTCGCCCACGAGGCCTGCGCGGCCGAGCTCGACGAGGAGGTCGCGATCACGATGGGAGACGGCGACTCGCTCGACGCGGGCGGCCTGCAGGTCGAAGCGCTCTTCACGCCCGGCCACGCCGCCGGCCACCTCGCCTTCCTCGTCGACGGCACCGACCTCTTCACCGCCGACGTCCTCTTCAAGGGGACGGTCGGGGGGACGATGGCCCCCGGCGCCAGCGGCTTCGCCGACCTCGAAGCCTCGGTGATGCGGCTGATGGAGTTGCACCCGGAGACGGCCGTCCATCCCGGCCACCGCGAGCCGACGACGATCGGCGCCGAGTGGGAAGGCAACCCCTTCGTGCGGATCTGGCGCGGGCTCGACTCGACCGGCGAGGAGCAGGTGACCGTCTGGGGCCGCCCGGCGACGCTGAAGCTCTGGGCGCCGGACTACGACGGCGGCAACAAGGCCTGGGTCGTCTTCGGCGACTCGGGCGAGGACGCCATCGTCGGCGGCTCCCAAGTCGAGAAATAGCGCCTCTTCGTCTCCGAGATTTGGGGGCCTATCACCCCCCAAACTTCGGAATCAGCGCTCCGGCAGGACGCGGAACGCGTAGCGGTTGCGCAGCTTGCGGCTGAACCCCGTCTCGGCGACGCCGAGGCCGTCGGTGGCGCGGGCGAGGACGAGGTAGCGGCCGGGCGGCAGCGCGCGCTTCAGCTTGAAGCTCCACTTCGCCTTGCCCTTGGCCTTCAGCCATCGCTGCGGGCACTGGTTGCCCTTCGGCTTCACCTTCTCGAAGCGCGGTTTCGGGCTCCTCAACGCGAAGCACCGCGGCTTGCCGGCGGAGGCTTTCGCCTTGGCGCCGCCAGGGACGATCCGCACCAGCGCGACCTCCACCTTCCCAATCCCGTTGCCGTCCGGATCGGCAGCGACGCCTGAGAACGCCTTCAACTTCCCGCCCTTGACCTTCTTCGGCACTGCCTTCATCCGCGCATGGGGGGCCCGGTTGACGGGAGCGGAGATCGGCTTGGCCGGCTCCCTGTCGCCCAGGTAGCGGGCGACCGAGGCCCAGGAGGTGTTGTTCGGGCCGTAGGCGGTGCCGATCGTGAGCAGGCGGTCTTCGGAGTCGACCGCGGCGCCGGCGATCCCTTCCCCGAACGGGGCGGTGTCGCCGCGGGCGACGATGCCGCCGGCGCCGAAGGCCGGGTCGAGCGCCCCGCCGGAGGTGAGCCGGACGACCAGCGACGCCTGCTGTTTCAAGGACCCGTTGTAGTAGCGGCCGGCGAGCAGGTAGCCGCCGCCCGCCGCGAGGTCGAGCGTCTCGGCCTCCGGTTCCTCGACTCCGCGGTAGGTGAAGATCCCGTCGCTGCCGAAGCTCGGGTCGAGCTCGCCGTCGGACAGGTACCGGACCGCGACGACCTTCGGGTGGTAGGTGGGTGGAGTCCCGTAGTAGTCCAAGCCGGCCCCGCCGGCGACGATGCGGCCGTCGGAGAGCATCGTGAGGTCCTTGAGGAACCCCGATGCGGTCATCGCCCCTTCGACCGGGATCGGCGTCAGCGAGATCCCGTCGCCGCCACCGAAGCCGTTGTCGTATTCCCCATCGGATCGCAGCTTCAGCAGCACGAAGCCGAGTCCGCCGCCGACCGCGTTGATGTCGCCGACGATGATGCTGCCGTCCCCGAGCGGCGCGACCGCCACGGCGGTGTCGAATTTCCCCGCCGTTTCTTTGACGACGACACCGTCGCCGCCGCCGAAGCCCGGATCGGGGACGCCGCTCGACTGCAGGACGACGATCCCGGCTGCGTGGCTTCCCCCGGACAGGCCCGCTTCCCCGACCGCGACAATCCGCCCGTCGGTGCCGATCGCGACCGCTTTGGCGTCGTCGCCTTCGGCTCCAACCGGGACCAGCGCCTGCCCGTCCCCACCGCCGAAGCTGCCGTCCGGCGCGCCGTCGGTCGAGTAACGGGCGATGAGGAAATCGCGGTTGACCGTCCCTTTGGCGCTGCCGGCAGCGACGATCTTGCCGTCGGGCTGGATCGTCACCGCCCGGAACTCGCCGAATTCGGAGACCGCGGTGGTCACCGTGCCACCGCTCCCGAATGACGGGTCGGGCGAACCGTCTGGCAGCCGCCGCAGGACCACGGCGTTGCCGTGGTCGCTACCGGCGATCACGATCTTGCCGTCGGGCTGGATCGCGACCGCGTCGGCGAAGCTGTCCTCCTCGCTTTCCAGCAGCCGCAGCTGGCCGCCGCTGCCGAAGGTCGGGTCGAGGTCGCCGGGCGCGGCGTCGGCGGCGGGGGCCGCGGCAAGGGCGACGAGGGTGGCCAGGACAAGTAGGAGGCGACGCGGGGGACGGGACATGCGCCGACCGTAGTCCATCCCGGGCCGGGAGGCCAGCGGGTGTGGTCGAGGGCGGAAGCCACGATTCAGGCACGACCTTTAGTGATCTCGGCACATTTGGACGGATGTGCGATAGGGGAATCGCGTTCATGTCTCCACACTTCACCAATGGCCGCCCGCATACAGGAATTCTTTTTCAACTGGTACCCCGTCTTCGGGGTCGTCTTCATGTCGATCCTCTGCTTCGTTTTCCTGAAAATGGCGCGCGGGATGATGGGGACGACGAAGCCGGAGACGGTCAAGGCGAGCCGCACCGAGCCGGTCCTCTGGGAGCAGGTGCAGGGGGTCGATGCCGCCAAGGAAGAGCTGATGGACGTCGCCGCCTGGCTGCGCGAACCGGAACGCTTCGCCGCCCTCGGCGCCCAGGCGCCCCGCGGCGTCCTCCTCCACGGCCCGCCCGGGACCGGCAAGACGATGCTCGCCCGCGCCGTCGCCGCCCAGGCCGGCGTCGACTTCTTCGCCGCCTCGGGCTCGAGCTTCGTGGAGATGTTCGTCGGCCGCGGCGCCGCCCGCATCCGCCGCCTCTTCAAGGAGGCGCGCAAGTCGGGCCGCGCGGTGATCTTCATCGACGAGCTCGACGCGATCGGCGGCTCCCGCTCCAGCGGCGGCGGCGACGGCGGCACCAGCGAGCGCGAGCAGGCGCTGAACCAGCTGCTGGTCGAGCTCGACGGCTTCGAGAAGGACCCGGGGATGGTGATCGTGATCGCCGCCTCCAACTACGTCGAAAAGCTCGACAGGGCGCTGCTGCGCCCCGGCCGCTTCGACCGCTTGGTGCTGGTCGCCCCGCCCGACCGCGCCGGCCGCGAGCAGATCCTCCGCAGCCACGCCAAGGACAAGCCGCTGGCGCCCGACCTCGACCTCGGCGACGTCGCCCGCAAGACGACCGGGATGACCGGCGCCCAGCTCGCCAACGCGCTCAACGAGGGGGCGATCATCGCCGGCCGCGCCGGCCGCTTCTACATGAGCCGCGAGGACCTCGACGAGGCGCTGCTGCGCCAGGCCGTCGGCTCCCAGCAGGCGCGCCGCCTCAACGCCAAGGAGCGGCGGATCGTCGCCTACCACGAGGCCGGCCACGCCCTCTGCCGCAAGCTGCTCGGCCTCGACCCGCCGGAGATCCTCAGCATCGTCCCGCGCGGACCGGCGCTCGGCTTCGTCGCCCATTCGCCGCGGGAGGACAGCTACCTGAAGTCCCGCGACGAACTGCTGGACGAGATCGTCACCCTCCTCGGCGGCCGCGCCGCGGAGGAGATCGTTCTCGGCGAGTCCTACTCGGGCGCCTCCGACGACCTCAACCGGGTGCACCTGGTCTGCAAGCAGATGGTCTCCGAATTCGGGATGGGGGTCGCGCTCGACCACGACGGCCCGGCGCCGATCGCGCTGCCGACCGGCGACTACGCCGTCTCCGACCAGACCCGCCGCGAGGTCGACCAGGCGGCGATGACCCTGGCCCGCGAGGCCTACCGCCGCGCCCGCGCCCTGCTTTCCGCCAACCTCGAGGTGCTCGACCACCTGGCGGTGCTGGCGCTGGAGCGAGAGACGCTGACCCGCGAGGAGCTGGACGAGATCTTCGCGGCGCACGAGCTTCGCGGCCTGGTCGATCCGTCGAGTTCCGGAGCGGCCCTGGTGGCGATGACTCGCGAGCCGCCCAGGTAGGGAACAACCGCCCTCGAGCCCCTCCATCGCCTATTGGTTTGATTATTCGTCCATTTGGTCCCGCTTTGACTAGACTGGCTGGCCAGACGGCCAGTGAGCGACTCGAATTACTACTTCGCCCCAGGCCGATCGATGGCTCGCCGCGTCCACGGTGAGCGATCGGTCGGTCTCCTCTACGGGCAGCGGGCGCTGTTGATCGGGGCGCTCGAACCCCTCACCTACACCGGCACGATGCTGAGCACCAACGCCGGCGACCACCCCTTCACCCGCCTCGCCCGCACCGCCAAGATCCAGGAGACGGTCTTCCTCGGCACCCGGGCCGAAGCCGACAAGGCGCTTGGCGCGGTCCACCGCCTGCACGAGCGGATCATGGGCGAGCTTCCCGAGGCGGCGGGCGCGCACCCCGCCGGCGCCGCCTATTCTGCCTTCGACCCGGAGCTGATGCTGTGGACGCTGGCGGTGATCGCCGACTCCGGCCGGGCGATGTACGAAACGATGGCCCGCACCCTGAGCGCCGAGGAGCGCGAGGAGCTCTGGCAGGACTACGTCCGCTTCGGCGAGCTCTTCGGCCTCCCCCGCGAGTCGGTTCCCGCCAGCTACCCCGAGTTCCGCGAGTGGTTCGGCGGCAAGCTCGCCTCCCCCGACCTGCACGCGACCGAGCACGCCCTGGAGATGGCGCCGCTGGTCGCCTTCCGCCAGCCGGTCCCGCTGCCGGCCCGGGTCAACCTGGAGACCCAGAACCTGATCATCAAGGGGACGCTGCCCGAACGGGTCCGCCAGATCTTCGACATCCGCTGGACCCCGGCACGGGAGACCGCCTTCCGCTCGATCACCGCCGCCCATCGCCGCGCCCGCCCGGCGATGCCGCGCGCGATGCGCCGCGGCCGCAACGACTACTTCTTCAACGTCGTCACCCAGCGGGAGAAGCGGCGGGGCGGCACCGAGACGCCGCGCGTCGCCGCGTAGGCGACCGCGGCGGGGCGCATCCGCCAGACTTGCGCCCGTGCTCGAGCTGCTCGCCGTCGCGGCGGCCGGGGCCGCGGCGGGGGCGTCGAACTCCATCGCCGGCGCCGGCTCGCTGATCACCGCGCCTACTTCGGCTCGGCGGTCAGCATCCTCCTCTTCGCGATCCTCGCCCTCTTCGTCGCCGACAGCCTCCAGCACCTCAACGGGCTGAAGATCATCCTCGTCGGCTGCGCCAACCTCCTCGCCGCCGTCGCCTACGCCTTCCTCGCTCCGGTCGAGTGGCGCTACGTCGCCGTGCTGATGGTCTCCTCGCTGCTCGGCGGGCGAGTCGGCGCCCACTACGCTCGCCGCGTCCCCAGCGATCCGCTGCGGATCACGATCGCGGCGGTCGGACTCGTGGTCGCGGCGGTGCTGGCGGTGCGGGCGTTCTAAGCGTCTGCATGGGCGGTACTGGGCTCGAACCAGTGACCCCTTGCTTGTAAGGCAAGTGCTCTCCCAACTGAGCTAACCGCCCGCGGGACACCCATTATGGCTGCCCGGATCGCATCGGTGAACCCCTGCGCGGCGGCGACCGTATCCCGTGGCATGACGAACTCGATGAAGCGAAACAGGTTCCTTGTCCTCGGCCTCGCGGTCGCGCTCGCCATCTTGGCGACGGTCGCCCTGCGCCACTCCGATGCCGGCGCGGCGACGGCGAGTGCCGCGAAGAGCGTCGTCATCCGCGACTTCGCCTTCCATCCCGGGACGCTGAAGGTCAAGCGCGGCGCCCGCGTCGCCTTCACCAACTCCAGCAACGTGACCCACACGGCGACCAAGGGCGGCGCCTTCGACACCAGGGGGATCGCGCCGGGGAAGTCGGCCACGGTCGCCTTCAACAAGCGCGGGACCTTCGCCTACCACTGCAAGATCCACCCCTTCATGAAGGGCAAGGTCGTCGTCGAATAGCCTCGGCGGGGATGGACGTCCCCGCCCTCTGGCGCGCCGCCTCGGTCCAGCTCGTCGCGGTCCTGCTGCTGGCGGGGGCGCTGGGCGCCGCCCTGCCGCGTGGCTTCTTCGAGGACTGGGGCTGGATCGCCGGCCCGGCCTCGTGGATGCTCTGCGCCGCGATCACCTCCTGGTTCGTGCGGCTGCCGCTGAAGCTCGTCCTGCTCGGCGCCGCCCTCGCCGGGCTGTCGAGCCTGCTCGCCGTCTTCGTCGGCCTGCACTGGGAGGGCGCGCTGCTCGCGATCCTGCTGTTCGGGCTCTGGTGCGGCTGGCTGCGGGCTCAGCTGCCGCGCGAATACTGATCCGGCGCGACGGCCTTGACGCCGACCGCGGTCCAGACCGGCAGCACCCTGCCGGCGAGGCGGTACTGCATGGCGACCCGCACCCGACGCGAGCGCTTGCCGCGCACCAGGCCGAGCGAGCAGTGGGCGCTGTGCAGCGTCCTGCGGGAGGCGCGGAGCGTGCGACCAGTGAGGTCGGGGACGACGCAGGTTGGGGCGGGCGGTGGCTCCAGAATCCCCGGAGTCGGCGGGTGGGCAAGCTGGAATTCATCGGGAGGGCCTTCGATCTCCACGCTCTGGATGCCCCCCTCCCAGCCCGCCCCCGCCGCGACGGGATAGTCGAACGGGGCGCCGCGATGGTGGACGGTGAGGGTGATGGCGTTCGGCTGGGTGACCGAGAGGGTGGTCGGGACAGTGCTCCCGATGGCGTCGTGGGCTTTGACGGCGTCGATCGTCATCGCCTGCGTGCCTTCTTCCCAGAAGACGCCGGCCTGGGTCTCGTCGATCGCCCTCAGTTCTTCTCCCTCACCCAGTTTCACTGCCCAGGAAAAGACCTCTGGACCCTCGGGCCCCTGAATGTCCGGGAAGGTCATCAAGCCGTCATAGGGCGGCAGCGGCTCGGCAACCGCCGCGGCAGGGGCAATCGCCGCGCAGAGACCGACCAGAACCGTAAGAAGCACCGAGCGCATCGCCGTCATTCAACCATTGCCAGCTCGGCCAGCGCCTCGCCGCGGTCGCCGAAGACCATGCCGGCCTCGGTCAGGCCGGCGACGGTGAAGATCCGCAGCACCTGCTCCGAGCAGCCGTAGAGGACCAGGCGGCCACCTCCGTCCTCCAGCTGGCGCCGCGCCTGGAGGAAGAGGGCGATCCCGGTCGAGTCGACGAAATCGCAGCCCTGCAGGCCGACGGCGATCGCGTCGTTCTCGCGCGCGACCCGCTGCAGCACCGCCTGCAGGCGCTCGACGCTCCAGAGGTCGAGCTCGCCCTCGAGCCGCAGCTCGCAGCGGTTGGGGCCGATTTCGCGCTCGGCAATCCGCAGGATCTGACCCCCCGCCATCGCTCCATTCTCCCAGGGCCGGGACGCCAGCCGGGTGCCTATCGGTGCACGACCACCTGTTCGCCAGGCAGCTCGACGACCGCCTCCCAGGGGATCGCCTCCTCCTCGGGCCCGCCGGGGCCGCGCAACCGCCGGCGCAGCCCGCCGCGGTCGAGGATCAGCTCGTCGATCACCACTGCCCCGTCCTCCCAGTGCGCCTTCGCCTCGCGCACGCGGCCGAGCTTGCGGCCCGACTGGTCGACCACCTTGCGCCCCAGCAGCTCGCTCAGCGCCCGCGGCCCTTTCAGTTCCACGGCAGCCTCCTGACGATCCAGTGCGCGGGGTCGTCACCCATGCCCAGCCCAAGGTCTTCGGCCTTCTTGCGCAGTTTCACGGTCGAGGTCAATTCGTCGACCTCCTCCCAGGGGATCCGCAGCGCGTTGGCGCCCCAGCGCTCCGGGCCGGAGATTCGCCGCGCCAGGCGCGCCAGGCGCCGCGGCAGCCGCCGCGGGTAGAGCCCGTCGCCGACCAGCAGAGCCGTCACCCGCGGCGGGTCGCCGCTCAGCTCGACGTCGTCGACGCGGCCGACCCGCCGTCCCTCCGAGTCGCAGATCTGCTCGTCGAGCAGGCGGTGGACGACGTAGATGTCCCCTTCGGCCTTCATCCGCCCCCCGCGTTGGTCGCCAGCAGCAGCGGGATCGCGGCGAGCGCGAGGACGACGATCACCGCGAAGTAGATCCAGCCGAGGGTGGTCGCGATGCGCCCGTTCGCGTAGCGGTCCATGAAGGAGCGATCGCCGGCGATCAGCAGCACCGGCAGGTAGGTGAGCGGCAGGGCCACGACCGCGAGGACGACGCTGTACTCGGTGATGTCGACTGGGTTGATCCCGCTCTCGGCGATCGCGATCCCGAGCAGGAGGAAGACCAGCCAGGAGGCGGTGAAGCGCGGCGCCTTGCGCGGGCCCTGGTAGCGGCCCCACTCCCAGCCGAGGAACTGGGCGAGGTTGTAGGAGGCGGCGAAGCTGGAGTCGATCGCGGCGCCGCCGACGCAGAAGAGCATCCCGCCGAGCGCCAGCAGCAACCCGGTCTCGCCGAAGGCGCCCTGCATCGGCAGCGCGACCGTGCCGAGGTCGTCAGGCTGCACCCCGATCGGGTGGAAGAGGTAGCCGGAGACGATCACCAGTCCGACCGAGAGGATGCCGCCGATGCCGTAGCCGACGATCGCGTTGAGGCGGTTCTCTTTCAGGTTCTTCTCCGTCCACCCCTCCTCGATCGCGCCGGAGGAATAGAAGTGGACCTCGTAGGGCATCAGCGCCGCGGCGAAGACGCCGACGACGAAGTAGAGGTAGAGCGTCGAGGAGTCGATCGAGGGGATGAAGCCGCGGCCGACGTCCCCCCAGTCCGGGTTCTGGTGGAAGACGGTGGCGACGACGACGAACAGCAGCAGCCCGCCGTAGCCGAAGAAGCGCTCGATCCCGCCGAAGGGGAGCAGCGCGGCGATCACGACCAGGGCGATCGCGCTGGCGAAGACGAACATGCCGTATGGGGCGTCGAAGAGCAGTTCGAGGACGATCGCGATCCCGCCCAGCTCGGCGGCGAGGGTGAGCAGGTTGACGATGGTGCTGGCGACGAGCGCGAGCAGGCCCATCCCGAATCCCATCCGCATCCGGATCACGTCGAACACTGGCCGGCCACTGACCGCCGCGACGCGTCCCGACATCTCGGCGTAGACGGCGATGCCGACGACCCCGAGCACCACCGCCCAGAGCAGGTCGTAGCGGAACAGCGCCCCCGCCTGGGTGGTGAAGACGAGGTCGCCGATGTCGAGGAAGCCGCCGATCGCGGCGATGATCCCGAGGGCGATTTTGAGGATCGCCCTCACGGCGCGTCCCCGCTCAGCTGGGCGACGATCGCGTCGGCCTTTTCCTGCGCTTCGCCGAGGTGCTTTTCGACCAGTTCGCCGTGACGCTCGTCGCCGGGATAGGTCTGCAGCTCGGAGAGCAGGCCGGAGATTTCCCCGGCGACCGCGACCGCCGCGTGGCGCTGGTCGGCGGTCCCCGGTTCTTCCAGCGTCGCGTCGGCGAGCTTCTCCGCCTCGTGCTCGGCCTGCTCCCCCAGCGTCCGCGCCATCGCCCGCGCGTAGGTGGTCTTGGTCGCGTCGCGGGCGACGCCATTGGCGACCAGCTGCCCCTGCGCGGCGAGGGCGCTGAGGGATTCGACGCCGCGGTTGAGCTCGTCGTTGCTGAGGTCGCCGCAGCCGGAGGCGACGAGGGCGAGCGCGGCCACGAGGAGCGTCAGCGCTCCCGCCCGAACTCTCTTGCGACCCGGCTCGGACAAACCGTTTAGGGGATACCCCTATTCGCGCGGGATGAACATCCTCAGCCGGCGAGTTCGCGGACCAGGTCGCCGGCGGGGCGGACCGCGTCGATCCGGGCGACGGTCTCGCCGGCATAGAGGGCGCCGGCCTCGACCAGGCTCAGCGGCCCGTCATCGGTCGGCCCGGCCGGGGTGAGCAGGCGGCTGCCGGGCCGCTGCGCCCGCATCATCCGCGCCTGCAGGGACGGCGGCGTGATGCGAGCGCCCGGAGCGAGGAGGCGATTCAGGGCGCGATTGGCGGACGGAGCGCGCAAAACCACCCGGCGTTCGTCCTTTATCGGCGTATTCCCGACAAAGGACGAACGCCGACCGAGGGAGCGGTCCGTCGCGGCGTTCGGGATTACACGGTGTGGGGCGGGCCAGCCGGCGCCGAAGAGATCGGTGAGGAGCGTCTCCTCGGCTGCGAGCAGGCGCTCCTTATAGAGAGCGTGGGCGCGGCTCTCCTCGCTGAGGAGGAAGCGGGTGCCGGCCACGGCGGCCGTCGCTCCCGCCTCCAGCGCCGCCCGCACGTCGCCCGGCTCGGCGATTCCTCCCGCGAGCAGCAGCGGATACCCGGACGGCAGCGCCGCGCGCGCCTGCTCCAGCAGCTCCAGCGCCGGAGTCGTGCCGCGCACGTGCCCTCCCGCCTCGATGCCCTGGACGATGACGCCGTCGGCGCCCGCGGCCCGTGCCCGGCGCGCCTCCTCGACCGAGCCGCACTGGTGCAGCCAGACGCCGGCGGTGCGCCGGCGCGGCCTGCCCCAGAAGGTGACGACGACGTCCGCCCCCGCCGCGGCCTCGAACCAGTCGCCCCGGGCGAACGGCAGCAGCAGGTTGACCGCGAGCGGGCGCCCCGTCAGCGCCCGCGCCGCCGCCAGCTCGCGTCGAATCGCCGTCGCGCCGCTGACCGCGATCGTCCCCAGGCCGCCGGCCTCGGAGACCGCCGCGGCCAGCTCGTGCCGGCTCAGCCCGCCGCCCATCCCGGCCTGGACGACGGGCAACTCAACCCCGAGGCGCTCGAGCAGCGGCGGCATCCCTCCAGTCTAGGTTCGACCTAGAGCCTCACCTCGGCCCCGGGCGGGTCGTAGACGCTCGCCAGCCGCGCCAAGGTGAGGGCGCCGAGCAGCAGGCCGAAGTCCCTCAGGGCGATGTCGTAGTAGCCGGAGTAGGTGAGCAGGTTGACGATGATCCCGCCGAGCCAGGCGGCGACGATGTAGGCGCCGTAG
Organism: Solirubrobacterales bacterium; assembly: GCA_035264245.1. Taxonomy (GTDB): domain Bacteria; phylum Actinomycetota; class Thermoleophilia; order Solirubrobacterales; family 70-9; genus VAYN01. The sequence goes on along the minus strand of DATFQO010000005.1, from coordinate 1,579 downwards.
CGCGGCTTCAGCGCGACGAGGATGCCGGCTGCGATCTCGATCACGCCGACCAGGTGCATCGCGGTGGCGGCGCTGCCGGGGACGATGTCGTTGATCCACGGGGCCAGGTACTGCTCCCAGTCGACCATCACGCCAAAGAACTTGTCAAGGCCGAAGAGGATCGGGGCGACGGTGAAGGCGAGCCGCAGCAGCGTGAACGCCTGATAGACGGGGTCGCCCTCGAGGCGCTCGCCGAAGCTCGGTGCCAGAGTCGCGGCGCGGGGGTCGAGGGTTGCGGTGCTCGAGGTTGCGGTGGTGGACATCGGGACCTCCTTGGTCGTGGATTCGTGTCCCGTATGCGTCGCCCGCCGCCCGGTTCTTACCTCCAGCCGCCCGAACCGGCAGGTCGTTTCCATCCTTTTCCTCGTCATCTCGAGGACAGAGGTGGAAACGACGTAAGGAATCGGCTCCTCCGATCGCTAACAATGCATGGCGACCGCGCTGATGACGACGCCGACCCGAACGTCCACCGACCACGCCCCCCGCGAGTGGGTCGAGCGGCTGCGTGCGGACGCACCGCATCGGGCCGCCGCGGTCGCGGAGCTGCACGAGCTCTTGCTGAAGGCGGCCAGGTTCGAGGTCGGCCGGCGCGCCGCCGAGGCCCGCCACCTGCGCGGCGGCGATCTCGAGGATCTCGCCCAGCAGGCCGCCGGCGACGCGCTTGTCGCGGTGCTGGGCAAGCTCGACCAGTTCCGGGGCGAAAGCCGCTTCACCACCTGGGCCTACAAGTTCGCCCTGCTGGAGGCGGCGGTGAAGGTGCGCCGCCGCGCCTGGCAGGGACGCGAGATCCCGCTCGAGGAGGAGGCCTGGGGAACGCTGGCCGACCCCGCGGCCGGCGCCGACCGCGGGGCCGAGCAGGCCGAGCTCTTCGCCGCCCTGCGCGAGGAGATCGAGCGCAGCCTCGGCCCGCGCCAGCGTGAGGTGCTGGTCGCGGTCGCCCTCAACGACGTGCCGATCGACGTCCTCGCCGAGCGCCTCGGCTCGACTCGCGGCGCCCTCTACAAGAACCTGCACGATGCCCGCCGCAAGCTGCGGCAGGCGCTGGCCGCCCGGGGCTTCTCGTCCGTGGCCGGAGAGGAGGAGTGATGAAGCGCGACGAGCTGCTGGGCCGGGTCCTGGGTTCGGGCTCCCCGGAGCTGACCTGCGAGCAGTGCTTCGAGGAACTCGACCGCTATGTCGAGCTCGCCGTCGCCGGCGAGCGGGCGGACGAGCGGGTGCCGGGGATGCGCGCCCACCTCGAGGGCTGCCCCGCCTGTGCCGAGGACTTCGACAGCCTGCGGGACCTGGTCGCCGCGGAGCAGGAGCGCTAGGGCATCCGGCCGGACTCGGCCCATACTTCGAGCACCAAGCGCAGCCATACTGCCTCGACGTCGAGAGCCCAGCCGTAGTGGCCCTGCTTCGCTTCCTCCCTGCCGCCGCCCTGGACCGGCCGCAGGATCTCGCTTTTCGCCAGCGCCTTCAGGTGGTAGGCGACCTGCCCCACCCGCTGATCCATCAATTCCGCCAGCTCTGTCGCCGAAGCCCGCTCGATCGGCCCGTC
>DATFQO010000004.1:0-19736 GCA_035264245.1 Solirubrobacterales bacterium | reverse complement strand
GGCGAGGGTGCCGTAGGTCTTGTCGTAGGAGCTGAAGTTGGAGACGTAGAGGGCGAAGAGGGCCGAGGCGATCGCCCAGACGACGATCGCGACCAGCGCCCCGGGCGTTACCCATTTGAAGCCGCGGAGCTTGACGTTCGGGGTCGTGTAGTAGAGGACGTCGACCATGAGGATGAAGATCGCCGCCATCACCGGCCACTTGGCGACGTTCCAGACGTCGACGGCGGTGCTGCTGAGGCCGATCGGGTTGGCGACGGCTTCGACCACCGGGCCGGTGAGGACGAGGCCGATCGCGAGCAGCGCCATCATCACGATCATCGCCAGGGTGACCGCGATCTGCAGCGGTCGCAGCTTCCAGAAGGGCCGCCCCTCGGGGGTCTCGTAGATGATGTTCGAGGCACGGGTGAAGGCGCCGACGTAGCCCGAGGCCGACCACAGCGCCGCGGCGAGGCCGAGGACGAAGGCGAGGCCCGCCGCGCTCTGGTTTTCGACGATCGATTTGATCGGCCCTTCGAAGGTTTCGGCGCCGGATTCGGGGCCGATTTCGGTGATGATCTCGGTCAGCTTCTGGGTCGTCGTCGTCGGGTCGCCGAAGATCCCGATCAGCGAGACCATCGCGATCAGCGCCGGGAAGAGCGAGAGCAGTCCGTAGTAGGTGAGCGCCGCCGCCCAGTCGGTGAGGTTGTCCTCCTGGAACTCGGTCAGCGTCCGCTCGAAGGTCGAGGGAACGCCCGATTCGTGGGCCTCCCCCTCGGGCTCGAAGTCGCGCCGGACCCCGGTCCCCTCGCTGTCTGCGTCTCTCTCCATAGCCCCTCTCTGCCCGCCAGCCCGAGGTTCCTAACTAAATCGCCGGCAGCTCCTGCTCTTCGCTGAGGAGGGGGGCGAAGAGGTCCCCCTTGTCGGCGACGCGGTCGAGCACGGCGGCGTGGTCGAAGACCAGCGCCTCCGCCTCGCCGGCCGCGAGTGCCGCCTCGACCTCGTCCCACTCCAGCGGCGTCGAGACCGTCGGCCGCGCTTTCGCGCGCAGCGAGTAGACGCAGACGGTCGTCTTGTGGCGGTCGTTCTGGCTCCAGTCGATCAGCACCTTGCCCGGCCGCTTCGCCTTCGACATCCGCGAGACGACCCGGTTGCCGAACTTCCGCTCCAGGGTCTCGGCGACCGCTTTGGCGAACGGCTTCGTCTGCGCGTAGGTGACGTCGGAGTTGAGCGGGACGTAGAGCTGCATCCCCTTCGAGCCCGAGGTCTTCGGGTGGCAGCTGAGCCCCAGCTGCTCGAACATCCCCCGCAGCCAGACCGCGACCTGGGCGCAGTCGAGGACGTCGGCCGGCGCCCCGGGGTCGAGGTCGAAGACCAGCGAGGTCGGCCGCTCCATGTCCTCGCAGCGCGAGAGCGAGGTGTGCATCTCGATGTCAGCGAGGTTGGCGAGCCAGACCAGGGTCGGCAGGTCCTCTACCACGCAGTAGTCGATCTCCCCCTTGTGGGTCTCGCTGTAGACGCTGGCCGTCGTCACCCACTCGGGGCGGTGGCCGGGGCAGCGCTTCTCGTAGAAATGCTTTCCCTCGACCCCGTTCGGATAGCGCTTCAAGGTCAGCGGCCGGCCGCGCAGATGCGGCAGCAGGACCTCCCCGATCCGCGCGTACCAGTCGATCAGCTGGCCCTTGGTGAAGCTGGTCTCGGGATAGAGGACCTTGTCGAGGTTGGAGAGTTCCAGCTCGCGCCCCTCGACCGTGACCGCGGCTTTGGCTCGCGGCCGCTTGACCGCGGTCGCGGTCAGCCGCTCGCCCTGCAGGTCGGTCGCCCGCTCCAGCTCGACCTCGCTCGCCGGCTTGTCCTCGCGCATGCCTTTGAAGGCGCCGTGGCGGACCATTCCCTCCTTGGTCAGCTCGCGGAACTCGATCTCGGCGACCAGCCGCGGCTCGACGAAGCGCGCCTGCTTCGGCGGCGCCGAGCCGGCGCCGAAGGGGCTGGACTCGCGCTCGAGCGGGGCGAGGCGCGCGGTCAGCGCCGCCAGGTCCTCGTCGCTGAACCCGGTCCCGACCTTGCCGCCGTAGCGCAGCACCGGCTCGTCGCCATCCTCGAAGTAGCCGACAAGGAGGGCGCCCAGCTGGTCGCGGCGGCGGCCTTCGCCCGGGGTCCAGCCGCCGATCACCATCTCCTGGCGGCTGACGTTTTTCACCTTCAGCCAGGCGCCGGTGCGCTTGCCAGGGGCGTAGACCGAGTCGAGGCGCTTCAGCATCACCCCCTCCAGACCCTGCTCCTTGCTCGCCGCCAGCAGCTCCTTGGCGTGGCCGACCGAGTGGCCGGGGGTCTGCCAGCTCTCGCCGGAGAGGCCGAGGCCCTCGAGCAGCTCGCGGCGGCGGCTGTAGGGCTCGCAGGTGAGGTCCTCGCCGTCTAGATAAAGGAGGTCGAAGACCACGTAGACGACCGGGTGGGACTCCATCCGCCGCCGCACCACGTTGGGGTCGGTGTTGTGGATGCGCTGCTGCAGCCGCTCGAAGCTGGGCTTGCCGTCCTCGTCGAAGGCGACGAGCTCGCCGTCGAGGACGGCGTCGTGGGAGCCGAGCGCCCGGGTCAGCCGTTTCACCTCCGGGTACTGGGCGCTGACGTCGTTGAGGTTGCGGGTCTGTAGGTGTACCCGGCCGGGCTGGCAGTAGGCGATCGCCCGCACCCCGTCCCACTTCACCTCGACCGCCCAGTCGGCGTCGTCGCGCGGCAGGGTCGAGAGCCGGGCCAGCATCGGCACCACGTTCTCGGGGAAGGGATCCCGCTCGCTGGCAGGAGGGTCGATCCGGTGGATCATCCAGTCCTTCTCGTCCTTGCCGGCGCGAAACAGCGCATAGCGGCCCCGCAACCGCTCGCCGTGGAACTCGACCATCACTTTCCCCGGCTCCCACTTCTCCAGCTCGTAGGTGCCGGAGTCCCAGATCTTCATCGTCCCGGCGCCGTACTCCCCCTTCGGGATCTCCCCTTCCCAGTCCAGGTAGGAGAGCGGGTGGTCCTCGGTGTGGACCGCCTTGCGGTTCTCCTCCGGCGTCTCCGGGATCCCGTTCGGGATCGCCCACGAGGCGGCCACGCCGTCGTGTTCGAGCCGCAGGTCCCAGTGCAGCCGGCGGGCGCTGTGTTCCTGGACGACGAAGCGCGGCGCGCCCTTCTTCCTGCGGCGGCGCTTGGGGCCCGGCTCGGCGGTCTTGCCGAAGTCCCGCTTGCGGTCGTACTCGCCGAACTTCGCGTCCCCCGTTTTCCCTTTCGCCTTCGCCATAGGATCGATTCTTGCGCTCTACCCGTCTCTGCTTCGTAGTCCTCACCGTCATCGCCCTGGTGGGTGCGGCTGCGGCGCTCGCCAGCGCATCGCTGAAGAGCTTCTCGTTGACTCGTCACGGCAACGCCACCGTCGGCCAGTTCATCGACCTCGCCGAGGAGGTGTCCGGGCGTGACCTCTCCGGCCTGTTCCGGCGCTGGCTATATCGGCGGGGCAAGCCGAGGGTTGAATGGTGACTCCCGAGACGCGGGATGCTCGACCGCGCCTCGGGAGCCTCGACTTGCCCTAGAGCGAGTCGCGACAAAAGCAGCATGCAGCGAACGGTGGGGTCGTTCAAGGCGGTGGCCGCGTGGGTCGTGGTCGGCTCGGGACGGCGACCGCGGAAATGACCGTTCTCGCCGCAAATCAACCACTTTGGCCCTCGCCAGCGCAGCAGAACCTTTGCATTTCTTGTCAATGGGATAGTTTTGCGTTCCTATAAAAAAAATCAAACAAGACGCTAGAGGCGCTGCCCTCCCCCTTGCGGTGGTCCTGGAACTGGTCGGAACCGCTCCCGCCCTGGACGTCCTGGCGACGCTGGAGCAAGGGCCCCTGCCGACCAAGTCACTCGCGCGGCGGATCGAAGGTCGCTCCACCCGCGGCGTCTACCGCTCCCTCGCCCTCGTTGAAGCCCACCTCCTGGTGGAGCGGGCCGCGGGACCCGACGGGCGGGCCGGCGCGGCCAACCGCCTGACCGAGACGGGGCGCCTCCTTCTCCGGTGCTGCCGGGCGGGGGTACCGCTCCGGGGGCTCGGCGAGATGTGGGGGCTGGGGCTGATCCAGCAGCTGAGTCACGGACCGCGGTCCCTGCGCGAGCTCTTGCAGGAGGTCGAGGACCTCTCCTACCACCAGCTGCGCTACCGGACGCTTCGCTATCGCAACGCCGGGCTGCTGGCGGACTTGGCGCGGGACGGCAGGGAAAGGGAGTTGCAACTGACCGATGCCGCGCGGCGGCACACGGGCGTAATCGCCGCGATCGGTCGCTGGCGGCAGCGCTGCTCGGCCGATGGGAGCGCCGCTGGGCTAAGCGCCGCAGAGATGGCGACGGTGCTGCGGACGGTGCTGCCCCTCGCCCTGCCTCCCGAGCGCCGCGTCGACCTCTACGTGACCGGGCCTGACGGCGCGGCGCGGGTCGCCGGGCCGTCGGGACGAGAGACGGCCGGCTCCGCAGCGGCGACCGTCGAATCCTGGTTCGCCGTCCTGCTCGACGGGGACCGCGACCAGGTGCGGGTCGACGGCGACCTCGGTCTTATCAACGACTGCCTGACGCAGCTGCACGAGGTTCTCCGCGAGTCCTAGACGCGTGGCCATTCCGGCGGCGGGAGCAGCGATGATGTGCGGGTGAACCGCCGCCTCGTCCTCGCCCTCCTCCCGGCAGCCCAGCTCGCAGCGGCGCTCGCCGCCCCGGCGCAGGCGCGACCGGTGCCGGTCAAGCCACCCGTCCAGATCGAGCTCGGGCGGCCGGCGCTTGGGAATCCGGGCAACGGTCTCGCCTCCCTCCTCGTCCCCGTCCGCTACCCGATCCAGCTTGCCGGCCGCCTGGTCGAGACGCGGGTCACCCTCCTCGACCGCGGCGGGAAGCGCCTACGCACCCTGGTCCTGCACGAACGCCTCAGCGGCGGTCGGATCCGCCGGCCGGACCGGCGCCGCGGCTTCACCTTCGTTCACCGCGTGGGCCTCGACGCCGAGCTCAGCCGCCTCGTGCGGGCGGGGGCTTCGGTCGAGGTCGTCGCCCGGGGCGGGCTCGACGTCGACGAAGACGGGCGAGCCGAGCTGCGCTCGAGCGACCGCGCCAGTGGCCGGCCCACGCGCGGCGCCCGGACCAAGCCCGTCTGCAGCAACCTCCCCCACCTGCGGGTGCGCCCCGGCCAACAGGTCTCGGTCCCGGTGCCCGTCTGCGACACGCGCCGGGAATGGACCGTCCTCGAGGGGCGGACGCACGGCCACGTCCGCATCAGCCACGGCGCACAGGAACGGCTCGTCTACCGCGCCCCGAAGAGTTTCCGCGGCCGCGAGTTCGTCCAGCTGAGCGGCAAAGGGCTGGAAGCGGGGGCGGGAGCCTCGGCTAACTACGAAGTCAATTACGCCCAGGTGACCGTCGGCGCCGCGCCGAGCGCCGTCGTCCGCGCCCTCGGCGACTCGGTCACCGCCGGTTTCGGCTTCTACGACGACGGCAGCTCGATGACGCTCGGGCACCTGCTCGAATGCCGCCCGGCGGCGAAAGAGTTCGACGACGCCTGCTCCTCGAACTCGCTGAACCGGACCAGCAAGGGGACCGGGGTCGAATACGCGCCGGACTTCGGCCTCGCCGACAACGTCTCCTGGGCGGCGCAGTGGGCGAACGAATACGGCGTCACCAACTACGCGAACTACGCGGTGAGCGGCTCCGAACCCTCTGACTGGGCGCCGGGCGGCGAATTCCACGCGACCACCGAACGGATCGAGTCCGAAGACCCCGACTACGTGCTGATGACGATGGGGGCCAACCCGCTGCTGTCGAACATGCTCTTCGGTCTCAACAACATGGGCTGCGCGGTCTACGCCGACGTCTTCGGCGGCTACCGCGAATGCATCGAAAAGGCGTTCGCGGAAGTCCACCTGCAGGCGAACCTGGCGAGCCTCTACAAGGGCCTGGTCGAACACACCGGGGCGACGATCTACCTGATGCAGTACCACCTCTCGGTGCCCTCGACCGCGCTCGCCTACAGCGCCACCCAGATCGCCGAGATGGTCAAGCTGCTGAACCGCGAAATCGCCGCCGTCGCCGCCGCGGTCAACCCGCAACGGCTGCGGGTCGTGGCGCCGCCGCACTTCGACGTCGGGATCGACATCTCGCCGGTCTACCCGTCGCGCTTCTCCTGCTCGCGCCTCGGCTACGAGGTCGACGGGCCGAGCGTGCAGTCGACCCCGACCCAGGACGAGCTCGACGTCCTCCATCCGCTTTCCTTCTGCGAAGGCCCCGGGGACGGCGAACCGCCGTGGGTGATCAGCGGCGACACCGGCATCCATCCCAGCGCCACCGGCTACCTGCAGATGGCCTCGCAGGTGCCGCCGCCGAGCTGAGCCGGCGTGCGCTTCCTCGTCGCGCCCGACTCCTTCAAGGGGACCTTCGACGCGGTGGCGGTGGCGGACGCGATCGCGGCCGGGATCGAGGCGGGCGGCGGCGAGGCCGACCGCTGCCCGGTCGCCGACGGAGGCGAAGGGACGATGGACGTCCTGCTCGGCGCCCTCGGTGGTGAACGCCGCCGGGCGGAGGTTCACGACCCGCTGCGCCGCCCGATCGAGGCCTGCTTCGGCCTGTTCGGCGACGGGACGACGGCGATCGTCGAGACCGCGCAGGCCTCCGGCCTCTCGCTGGTGGCGCCGCAGGAGCGGGACCCGGAGCGGGCCGACAGCTTCGGCACCGGCGAGCTGATCGCCGCCGCGGTCGCGGCGGGGGCGCGAACGGTCCTCCTCGCGGTCGGCGGCAGCGCCAGCAGCGACGGCGGTGCCGGTGCGGTCGAGGCACTGCGGGCGGCCGACCTGCTCGGCGCGGTCGCGATCGAGGCCCTCTGCGACGTCACCGCCCCTTTCGAGGACGCGGCGCGGATCTTCGCGCCGCAGAAGGGGGCCGACGCCGGTGCGGTCGGGCGCCTGACGGAACGGCTGGAGGATCGCGCCGCCGAGCTGCCGCGCGATCCCAGCGGCGTGCCGATGGGCGGCTGCGCCGGCGGGCTCTCGGGCGCGCTCTGGGCCTACGGCGCGAAGCTGCGCCCCGGCGCCGACTTCGTCCTCGAGGCCGTGGGCTTCGACCAGCGGCTGGCGGCGGTCGATGCCGTCATCTCCGGCGAGGGCCGCTTCGACTCCCAGAGCCTGGGCGGCAAGGTCGTCGGCGAGATCGCGATCCACTGCGTCCGCGCCGGCAAGCCGCTGCACCTGGTCGTCGGCGAGAGCGGCTTCGACCAGCCGCCCGCCGCGATCGCCTCCATCGTCGAGGCCGGCTCCCTGGAGGAGATGCGGAAGGCGGGGCGCGACCTCGCCGGGCCGCGCTGACTCCTCAGGCCGCGAGGTCGAGCGGCGGCGGTCGAAGAGGTGAGCGGCGACGAGCGCGCGGACCTGGCGGCTCACCGCGCCTCCCCCTCCTCGTAGTAGCCGAGGAAGACCTCCTCCAGCGAGGGGTGGGTCGCTTCGAGGTCGACGACGTGGTGGCCGGCGAGCTCGGCGTCGGCGAGCTCGACCCGGAAGCGGCGTCGCGCCTTGCCGAGCAGGTCGGCCATCCGCTCGACCGCGATCAGGCGGCCGCCGCGGACGATCCCGACCCGGTCGCAGACACGCTGCACCTCGTCGAGCTCGTGCGAGGAGAGGAAGACCGCCCAGCCGCGCTCGCGTTCCTCGAAGACGAGGGCGAGGAACTCCTCCTGCATCAGCGGGTCGAGGCCGCTGGTCGGCTCGTCGAGGATCAGCAGCTCGGGCCGGTGGAAGGTGGCGAGGATCAGCCCGACCTTCTGGCGGTTGCCGCGCGAGAGCTGGCCGAGCGGGCGGTCGAGGTCGGCGCGGAAGCGGCCGGCGAGCTCCTCGGCGCGGGCGGTCCCGTCGACGCCGCGCAGGCGGGTCAGCAGCGCCAGCGCCTGGCGGCCCGGCGTCTCGCGGCCGAAGCCGAAGTCCCCGGGCAGGTTGCGAGCCGGGCGCGGATCGCGGCGGCTGTCGAGGCCGAAGAGCCGCGCCGAGCCAGCGGTCGGGTGGATCAGGTCGAGCAGCGTCGATCCCGCGATGGCGACCGTAGCGCTTGCTCAGCGCCTCGGTCTCGATCGCTGGCGGCGCCGTGCTCACGGCAGGATCATGGGGCTCCCGTCCCCCGGAGCCCGGCGGCGACGTCAGCCGCGACCGCCGAGGGTTCCTGCTCCAGCTGGAGTTCGCTGAAGCGGTGGACCGCGCACCCGAGGCGGCGAAGCCGCAGGTCCCGCACCCGATCGTCCTCGAATGCAATCGTGCCGCCATGGGTGCCGTAGCTGTCGGTTTCGACGACCAGACGCGCGTGGCGCCAGAGGAAGTCGACCGTCATCCCCTCGATCAAGACGTTGACCTCGGGGAGCGGCAGTCGGTATCTCCGGCAGAGCCGGAGGAAGTAACGCTCGAGGTCGCTGCGGGTCCGATCGGTCTCGATTCCCACGGGCAGCTCGAGGAACTCCGCCTGGCGGATCGCACGACGGACGAGATAGGGCGCGAGCGTGGCGGGGAGATCCGCGATCGTCCGGGGAACCGTGGTCACCGGGATACAGCGACGAATGGTCACCAATCGCCGTGGGCGAGTTTGCAAACCATTGGTTGACAAAGTCGCTCCTCCGGCGAGATCTGGGCAGCGGTGGATCCGTAACCCGCGCCGCTTGCTGCGCCCCGTGCGCTTAGGGACGGTGACGTCGATGGGACCATCAAGCGGACGCAGCAGTCCCCAGTGGACCGCAGCACATCCGTGGCTCAAGACGGCCCCCTGTCCGCAAGCGAGGACGGCGGCCATCCACCTCGCTTCTTCACCGAGACCGTCGTGGCCAACCGAGTAGACGCCTTGGTGGATCCGATAAAGACGCCCGGCCTGCACCTGCTTAGATCGCGGCCCTGCTCAGACCAGCCTCGACGAGTTGTCGGGTGGTGACGATCCCGTGCTGAACGCGAGCACGCCTGCCAATTGCCGAGTTGACCATGGCGCTTTTGCCAACCATTGGTTTGCAAAGTCGCCCAGCACCGCAGTTTCTCCCCCTCTAGCTGCTGAAGACGGCCTCGAGCTCCGCTAGTTGCGACTCGATCCCCGCGGTTACGCCGTCGCAGATTTCGTGGACGCCGGCGTCGGCGATCCGGTAGAGCGAGCTGGTGCCTCGCTTGCGCCGGGAGACGAAGCCCTCGGCGTGCAGTGCGGAGAGATGCTTGGAGACGTTCTGCTGCGAGGCGCCGAGCGTCTCGGTGATCTGCCCGACCGAGGCCTCCTCGTGGTTGCGGAGGTGGTCGAGGATCCGCAGCCGGGTCGGGTCGGCAAGGGCGCGGAAGCGGCGCGCGATCAACTCGGCCGCCTCGGGGTTGAGGGGGCTCATCACCTTCTTGGTCGCGCGGCTTGCCATCTCCTGTTATTGTACCTTGTACAACTGTTAAGTTGTGTAGTTGTACCGCTGTGGACTTGTGAATAGCCGAAGGAGGAAGTCGTGAGAGCTGAGACCGTAGCGCCCGCCCTCGGCCCGATCGGGCGGCTGGGCCGTTTCGCCGCCACCCACCGCGCCGCCGTCTTCGCCGTCTGGGCCGTGCTCGCCGTCGGCCTCGGCTTCCTCGCCCCCCGGGTGGAGACCGCGCTCTCCGGTGCCGGCTGGGAAGCGACGGGCTCGGAGTCGGTCGCGGTGCGCAAGCAGGTCGACGCGGCCTTCGGCGGGGCTGGTGCCTACGGCCTCCAGGTCGCGGTCCACTCGCGGCGGCTCGGGGTCGACAGCCCCGCCTTCCAGCGTTCGCTGCGCGCCGTCGAGCGCGCGCTTGCCGCGGACCCGGCGGTCGGCAAGGTCGTCCCGCCGCGGCTCGGCGTCTCGATCTCCCGCGACGGGCACACGGCCGTTGTCCGCGCCACCGCGGCCGAGGACCCGAACGGGATGGTCGCCGCCGCCAACGACCTCAAGGGCGAGCTGGCGGGCGTCACCGCGCCCGGGGTCGAAGCCAACCTGACCGGCGCCGCCGGCATGTGGTCCGACTTCAACGAAGCCAACAAAGAGGCGATGCTGAAGTCCGAGCTCTTCTCCTGGCCGGTCACGCTGCTGATCCTCGTCCTCGCCTTCGGTTCGCTGGTCGCCGCCGGCCTGCCGCTGATGCTGACGATCGTCGGCCTCGTCCTCTCCGCCGGCGTCCTCTACCTCGGCACGCTGCTCTCGCCGATCTCGATCTGGGCGATGAACTTCGCGCTGATGTTCGCCCTGGCGCTCGGCATCGACTACGCGCTGTTCGTCGTGATGCGGTTCCGCGGCACGCTCTTCGGCCAGGGCCTAAACCCGACCGAGGCGGTCGCCAGCACGATGGACACCGCCGGCAAGGCCGTCCTCTTCTCCGGCCTGACCGTGATCGTCTCGCTGGCGGCGGTGATGCTCGTCCCCAGCCCGGCCTTCCGCTCGGTCTCGCTCGGGATCATGATCTCGGTCCTCTTCGTCCTCGCCGCGACGCTGACCCTGCTGCCGGCGGTGCTGGCCAAGCTCGGGCCGCGGGTCGACAGGGTGGCGCTCCCCTGGGCGCACTCGGCCGAGCACCGCTCGCCGCGCTTCGCCCGCTGGGGGGAGCTGCTGTGGCGCCGGCCGCTGCTGTTCGGCGGCCTCGGGCTGCTCGTCCTGGTCGCGCTGGCGCTGCCGGTCCTCGGCGCCCGCACCGGCATGCCCTCGATCAAGGTCGTCCCGCCGGGGGACCACTCGCGGGTCGGCTACGAACAGCTGACCGAGGCCTTCGGTCCCGGCGCGCCGGGACTGCTGCAGGTGACGGTGCCGCAAGCCGAGGCGCGCCAGGTCGCATCCCAGCTGCAGGCCGATCCCGGAATCGCGATGGCGCTGCCGCCCCAGGCCGGGGTCGACGGGACGGCGCTGATCGAAGCGATGCCGGCCCCCTCGCCCTCCTCGATCGCCTTCGGCGACACGCTCGACCGCGTGCGGGCGGAGCTGCCCCCAGCGGCCCAGGTCGGCGGCCCGGCGGCGGAAAACCACGACCTCGAGACGGCACTCGCCGCGAAGACGCCGCTGGTGATCGCCGTCGTCCTCGGGCTCGGGTTCCTGCTCCTGCTGGTCGCCTTCCAGGCGCCGCTGATCGCCGCGCTCGGCGTGCTCACCAACCTGCTCTCGACCGCCGCCGCCTTCGGCGTCGCCACGCTCGTCTTCCAGGACGGCAACCTCGCCGGCCTGCTCGGCTTCGAATCGCAGGGCTTCCTCGACGCCTGGGCGCCGGTCTTCTTCTTCGCGATGGTCTTCGCGATCTCGATGGACTACACCGTCTTCCTGCTCTCCTCCGCCCGCGAGCACTGGGAGCGGACCGGCAGCGCCCGCGAGGCGATGGTCGGCGGCCTCGCCCACTCCGGCCGCGTCATCCTCGCCGCCGGCGGGGTGATGGTCGCCGTCTTCTTCACCTTCGCCCTCTCCGGCCCGCTGCCGCCGAAGGAAATGGGCGCGATCCTCGGCGTCGCCGTCCTCCTCGACGCCTTCCTCATCCGCCTGCTGCTGCTGCCCGTGCTGCTGCGCCTAACCGGCGACGCCGCCTGGTGGCTGCCCGGTTGGCTCAGGCGGCTGCTGCCGGACGTCAGGTTTGGCCACGGAGAGGGAGTGGCGGACTCAGCAGGTGGTGATGACCCCAGCGCCGACGACGCTCCCGTCGGCGAAGGAGTTGGTGACCCGCGACTGGAAGCGCCCCTCCGGGCAGGCCACTGAGAAGATTCCCTTGCGAAAGCGCATGTCCAGGCTCGTGACCGAGCCAGAGCCACCAGCAATCTTCGGGACGGCGGCGGTCAGTTTGATGCCGTATCGGCCTTCAGCCTTCCTCCCGACCGTGATCGGGATCGCAATCTGGCCGACGATCGGCGCCGGAAGGTAGGCGCGGATCGTGACTTTCCCGGGTCCCTGCTTAAAGGCGATCGCCCGGCCGACCACGGACACCGGTTGCTGTTCGGGAAAGGCGACCTCGAACGTAATCGTCCCCGTCCCGAACTTGACCTTCGCGCAGGGATCCTCCGGAGTGCGAATGTCGTAGTGGAGCCCCGAGGGGCAAGACTCCACCCTCGCCAGATGGACACCGAACTGCCGGTCCAAATCCACCTGGATCACCTGCGTCGCCGGGAGGTGCGAGCCGTCGGTGGTCGAGATCTGGTCCAAGAGTCGCAACCTGACCGGGATCCGCCCCTCGGACGGCATTGGCATCGGCGTGGCTCGGGCGACGAAGCGGGTCTGGATGGTGGGAAGCAGATCGTCGCGCAGCTCGCCGCTCGCGGGCGCCACTAACGGCCCGCCCACCACCGCGAGCAGGAGGATTGCGATCGCTGCCCCGGGACCCCGCCGGAACCACACTGCCCCAAACATTTTTGAAGTATCTCAGCCCTTGCCGGTGCAGGGGCGAATCACGGTTCCGTTGGCCTTGGTGCCGTCCGCGAAGACCGCCGTACCGCGGGCCTGAAGATGTCCGTCGGGACAGGTCGCAGAGATGATCCCCTTCTTCAGCGTGAGGGTGAAGAAGGTGACCGAGCCGGCGCCGCCGGCGATCCTCGGAACGGAGGCGATCGATTCCAGCCCGTAGCGGCCTCTGTGGACCTTCTTGATTTTCACCGTCGTGACGACAGCGGCGACGACCGGTGCCGACAAGTAGGCGTGGATGAAAAGGGTGGTAACTCCACCCTTGGTGCCACCGTTGAAGGCGAGCAGTTCACTGTGGGTGGGGATCGGCGGCTGTTCGGGAAACTGGACCTCGACGTCGGTCTTGCCGCTGCCGATCAGCGCCGGGCCGCAGGCTTTGCGCGCGGCCGCGCTGGTACGCGACTGCAGCTTGCCAGAGGTACACGTGGGGATCCCTCTGACGTTGATGCTGCCGTGCTTGTCGCCTTCGATGACGACCTCCCCAACGGCGGGAGGGTGTTTTTCGGCCGGGTCGAGGGAGGCAATTTTGGCGGCAGCATTGAAAGCGATCGGCGTCGGCTTCGTCTTCGAGATGACCTTCGGCGTGAAGCCGCCGTTGTACTGCACTTCGAGATCGCCGACGATGACCTTCTGCCACGGCGCCCCCACGGCGATTGCGGCAACAACCAGCATCGCCGCAACCAGGACAGCGACAACCCCCACAGCCTTATCCCAAGATTTCTTCATACTACCTCCCGAAGGGGACCATAGGCGGGATAGCGTCCGTGTCAACAACAGCGCGGTTCTCCATTCGCAGGGTGAGAGACTGGGCATGTGCGAGTCCTGGCGATCGTCCACCAGCGCGACGCCGGCCCGGGCGTCTTCGCCGAGGCGATCCGCGCGGCCGGCGGAACGCTCGCCGAGTGGACGCTGGCGGAGCGGCCGCGGCCGCCGGGCGACCCGCTCGGCTACGACGCGGTCCTCGTCCTCGGCGGGGCGATGAACGTCGACGAAGGCGAACGGCACGGGTGGATCGCCGAGGAGGAGGCGCTGCTGCGCAAGCTTCTGGACCGCGAGGTGCCGCTGCTCGGCCTCTGCCTCGGCGGGCAGCTGCTGGCGCAGGCCGCGGGCGCCGAGCCGCGGCGGGCGTCCTGGCCGGAGATCGGTTGGCACCGGGTCGAGGTGACGCCGGAGGGAGAAGACGATCCGCTGCTCGGGCCGCTCGCCCCCTGCTTCGAGACCTTCCAGTGGCACAGCTACGAGTTCCCGCTCCCATCCGGCGCCGTGCCTCTAGCCCGCAGCGAGGTCTGCCTCCAGGCCGCCCGCCTCGGCCAGCGCGCCTGGGCCCTCCAGTTCCACCCCGAGGTGAGCCGCGCCGACGCCCTGCACTGGGTCGAGGACTACCGCAGCGACCCCGACGCGATCCGCATCGGGGTAGACCCGGCGGTGCTCGGCCCGGAGACCGAAGCGAAGATCGACGCCTTCAACGTCCTCGGCCGCAACCTCTGTCGGCGCTGGCTCGAGGTCAGTCGACCTGGATCGGAGTGAGGTAGGCGGCGGAGAGGCCGCCGTCCACCAGGAAGGTGCTGGCGGTGACGAAGCTGGAGTCGTCGCTGGCGAGGAAGAGGGCTGCCTTGGCGATCTCGTCGGGCTCGCCGAAGCGGCCCATCGGGATGTGGACGAGGCGCTTGGCGGCGCGGTCGGGGTCCTTGGCGAAGAGCTCCTTGAGCAGCGGGGTGTTGACCGGGCCCGGACAGAGGGCGTTGACGCGGACGCCACGATCGGCGAACTCGACCCCGAGCTCGCGGGAGAGGGAGAGGATCGCACCCTTGGATGCGGTGTAGGAGATCTGGCTGACGGCGGCGCCCATGGTCGCGACGAAAGAGGCGACGTTGATCACCGAGCCGCCGCCGGACGCGAGCAGGTGCGGAATCCCGTGCTTGCAGCAGAGGAAGACGCTGCGCAGGTTGACGTCCTGGACCCGCTGCCAGGACTCGAGCGAGGTCTCCAGGACCGAGCCGTCGTCGGTCGGGTTGATGCCGGCGTTGTTCATCAGCACATCGATCCGCCCCATCTCCTCGGCGACTCGGCGGAAGGCTTCGACGACCTGACCCTCGTCGGAGACGTCGGCCTCGATCGTCAGCGCTCCCTCGGCCTCGGTCGAGAGATCGATGCCGACGACCGTCGCCCCCTCGGCGGCGAACAGCCGCGCCGACTCCGCTCCGATCCCGCTGGCGGTCCCGGTGAGGACGCAGACCTTCCCCTCCAGCCTTCCGGCCATGCTCAGCCCCCCTCGGTCGCGTAATAGACGTTCTTGACGTCGGTGTAGTGGTCGAGCGCGTCGGGGCCGAGCTCGCGGCCGACGCCGGACTGCTTGAAGCCGCCGAAGGGGGTGGAGACGCGGACCGAGGTGTTGGAGTTGATCGAGATCACGCCGGTCTCGATCGCCCGCGCGACCCGCAGAGCCCGCGCCCCGTCGCCGGTCCAGACCGAGCCGGAGAGGCCGTAGATGGTGTCGTTGGCCAGCCGCACCGCGTCCGTCTCGGAGTCGAACGGGATCACGCAGGCGACGGGGCCGAAGATCTCCTCGGCGGCGGCGCGGTCGTCGTTAGCGACCGGCGCCAGCACGGTCGGCGGGTACCAGTAGCCGGGGCCCATCGGAGCACTGCCGCGGATCGCCACCGGGGCGTCGTCGGGTACGTAGGAGGCGACGGCCTCGCGCTGGCCGGCGGAGATCAGCGGTCCCATCTGGGTCGCCTCCGAGAGCGGGTCGCCGACCCGCAGCGATTCGACGTGCGGCGCCATCGCTGCCAGGAAGTCTTCGACCGCCGAGCGCTCGACCAGGATCCGCGAGCGCGCACAGCAGTCCTGGCCGGCGTTGCCGAAGACCGCCATCGGCGCCGCCGCGGCCGCCGCCTCGAGATCGGCGTCGGCGAAGACGACGTTGGCCGACTTGCCGCCCAGCTCGAGCGTCACCCGCTTGATCGTCTGCGCGGCGCCGGCGGCGATCCCGCGGCCGACCTCGGTCGAGCCGGTGAAGGCGATCTTGGCCACGTCGGGGTGCTCGACCAGCCGCTGGCCGCAGACGCTTCCGGGACCGGCGACGACGTTGAGGACCCCCTCCGGCAGGCCGGCATCGAGCGCGATCCTCTCCAGCTCCAGCGCGCTCAGCGGCGTCAGCTCGGCCGGCTTGAGGACGACGCAGTTGCCGGCCGCGAGCGCCGGGGCGACCTTCCAGGAGGCGATCGTCAGCGGGAAGTTCCAGGGAACGATCAGGCCGACGACGCCGAGCGGCTCGCGGAAGGTCATGTCGACGCCGCCGGCGACCGGGATCGTCTGTCCCAGCAGCCGCTCCGGCGCGCCCGCGTAGTAGCGGAAGGTCTCCGCCACCATCCCGATCTCGCCCCGCGCGTCGCCGATCGGCTTGCCGGCGTTCCGCGCCTCCAGCGTCGCCAGGATCTCGCAGCGATCCTCGATCGCCGCGCTGAGGTCGAGCAGCAGCTCCGCCCGGTCCGCCGGCGTCACCGCTCGCCATGCCGGGAAGGCGGACTTCGCCCGCGCGACGGCGGCGTCGACCTCCTCCACCCCGGCCCGCGGCACCTCGGCCATCACCTGCTCGGTAGCCGGCTCGATCACCTCGATCGCGCTCATGCCACCCCGTCCCCCATCTCGTGGTTCCTTTGTCCGGATATAGAGGACAAAGGAACCGCGCGATTGCTTGCGGCTCTCACCAGCGCCTCGATCACATGGCTCTCCTCGTCCTCCTCGGGGTGCCAGACGACGCCGAGGGCGAAGCGCTTCCCTGGGAGCTCGATCGCCTCGGGGAGGTCGTCCTCAGCCGACCATCCCGTCACCTTCAGCCCCTCCCCCAAGCGGTCGACGCCCTGGTGGTGGTGGGACCAGACGACGAAGCTCTCGACGCCCGCCGCG
Source organism: Solirubrobacterales bacterium (assembly GCA_035264245.1). GTDB lineage: Bacteria > Actinomycetota > Thermoleophilia > Solirubrobacterales > 70-9 > VAYN01. Next base: position 3,428 of record DATFQO010000004.1, on the reverse strand, counting down.
GCGCAGGCGAGCGAGTCCTGATCGAGCCGCACATGGTGCTCGCTGAAGGTGCCGGCGACCGAGCGGTGCGTCTCCGCGCCCAGCGTCTCCGGCAGGTGCTGGACCAGCGTCCCGCCCAGCGCGACGTTCAGGAGCTGCATCCCGCGGCAGATCCCCAGCACCGGCATGTCGCGCTCCAGCGCCCGCCGCGCCAGCCCCAGCTCGAAGGCGTCGCGGTCGGGCCAGGTGCCGCGCGTCTCGGGATGCGGCTCGGCGCCGTAGCTGGCCGGGTCGATGTCGGCCCCGCCGGCCAGCATCAGCCCGTCGACCCGGTCGAGCAGGACGTCGGGCTCCGCCACCGCCGCCTCGTCCGGCGGCAGCACGATCGCGATCCCGCCCGCCCGCTGCACGCAGCGCACATACGCGCGCGGCGCCAGCGTCACCTCGTAGCCGTCCCAAACCCCCCACGAAACCCGCTCGACCGCGGCGCAGATCCCGATCGCTGGCGCGCCGCCGCCCGCCGCGCCGGTCATAGCCGCTCGAAGCCCCGGTAGCGCTCCCAGTCGGTGACGGCCGCCTCGAAGGCCTCGATCTCGACGCCGGCCCGGTTCAGGTAGTGGTCGACGACCTCGCCGCCGAACGCCTCGCGCGCCACTTCGCTCGCCGCGAACGCGTCGCGCGCCAGGTAGATGTTCGACGGCACCCGCGGCTTGCCGGACTCGTACGCGTTGCCCTCGAAGACCTCCTCCAGCGGCAGCTCCTCGTCGATCCCATGCAGGCCGGCGGCGATCATCGCGCTCAGCGCCAGGTAGGGATTGACGTCGGCGCCCGGCAGCCGGTTCTCGACCCGCAGCCCCTCCCCCTCGCCGACGACCCGCAGCGAGCAGGTGCGGTTATCCCGCCCCCAGGCGATCGCGGTCGGCGCGAAGGAGCCCTTGGCGAAGCGCTTGTAGCTGTTGACGTGCGGCGCGTAGAGCAGCGTCAGCTCCCGCATGCAGGCCAGCTGGCCCGCGACGAAGTTCTCGAACAGCGCCTCGTCGGCCGCGAAGGCATTGCTGCCGTCCTTTGCCAGCGAGCAGTGGATGTGGCACGAGTTGCCCTCGCGCTCGTTGAACTTGGCCATGAAGGTGATCGCGTGCTCCTCCTGGGAAGCGATCTCCTTGGCGCCGTTCTTGTAGATCGCGTGGTCGTCGGCGCAGCCGAGCGCGTCGCGGTAGCGGAAGTTGATCTCGTGCTGGCCGAGGTTGCACTCGCCCTTGGAGTTCTCCACCTCCATCCCCGCCGCGGCCATCTCGTTGCGGATCCGCCGGATCAGCGGCTCGACCCGCGCCGTCCCCAGCAGCGAGTAGTCGATGTTGTAGAGGTTGGCCGGCTCGAGGTCGTGGAAGCCCTTCTTCCAGGCCTCCTCGTAGGTGTTGCGAAAGACGATGAACTCGAGCTCGGTCGCGGCCAGCGCGCTCATCCCCCGCTCCTCCAATCGCCCCAGCTGGCGGCGCAGGATCTGGCGCGGCGAGGGCGCGACTTCGCGGCCATCGGACCACTGCACGTCGGCCATCACCATCGCCGTCCCCGGCAGCCACGGGACCGCCCGCAGCGTCTCCAGGTCCGGGACCATCTCGAAGTCGCCGTAGCCGGTGTCCCAGGAGGCCATCGCATAACCGCCGACCGTTTCCATGTCGACGTCGACGGCGAGCAGGTAGTTGCAGCCCTCCGCCCCGTGCTCGAGCACGTCGTCGAGGAAGTGGCTCGCGGTCAGCCGCTTGCCCTGCAGGCGGCCCTCCATGTCGGCGATCGCGAGCAGCACGGTGTCGACCGTGCCGTCCGCGACCGCCTTCTTCAGCTCCTCGACGGTCACCCGCGGAACGTTACGCCGCCGCGGTCACGGCCGGGCCGGGCCGACCTCGGGTTCGGGCCCGATCGCTTCCTCGATCTCGATCTCCCGCACCTGCCCGGTGAAGTGCTTGCGGGCGGTCGTCATCCATCCGATCCAGGCAAGCAGGATCACCACACCCACCATCAGCGGCGCGTAGTTGAACGACTCCCAGGTGAATTCGTCGTTCCAGGGGACCGCCAGCGGGGTGAACGGGAGGCAGAAGATGATCGTGATCAGGCCGACCCAGAAGGTCGCGAACGCGTTCATCCACTTGTACTTGCGGCCGTTGTTCCAGGGACCGGGCTCGAAGTCGTCCCCCATCCGCCAGCGCAGGAAGATCGGGATCACGTAGGCGATGTAGAGGCCGATGACCGTGATCGAGACGACCGCGAAGAAGGCGAAGGGCACGTTTTCGCCGTTCCCCTTCAGCGCCGGCAGGGTGATGATCAGGGCCGAGGCCGCCATCGCCAGCACGGCGTAGACCGGCACCCGCTCGGAGTTGACCCGGGAGATCCTGCCCGAGACCCGGTGGCCGAAGCCTTTGTCGCGGGAGAAGGCGTAACACATGCGCGAGGCGCTGGTCAGGCATGCGGCGCCGCAGAAGAGCTGCCCGACGACGGAGATGATGAGGACGAACTTACCCCAGCCGGAGCCCAGCGCTTCGACCAGCAGCGTCGGCGCGAAGCCCAGCGCTTCGTTGGCGCCGTCGACGTTGGTGACCGCGAAGGTGATCGCCAGCAGCACGATCCAGCCGATCAGCGCCGAATAGAAGATCGACTTCCACACGCCCTTCGCCGCCGATTCGGAGGCTCCGTGCGTCTCCTCGGAGATGTGGGCCGAGGCGTCGAAGCCGGTGATCGTGTACTGGGTCAGCAGGAAGCCGAGCGGCAGCACGTAGAACCAGTACATGCCGTCGCTGAAGCCGCTGTTGTTGATCCTGTGGCTGAAGACGAAGCTGACGCTCTGGTGGGTGTCGGGGACGATGATCAGGACGAGGACGATCGCCGCGACGCCGATCACGTGCCACCAGACCGAGACGCTGTTGACCAGCGCGAGCATGTGCGTTCGCCGCACGTTGACCGCGGTGTGGAGGGCGAGGATCAGCGCGAAGAGGAGGAAGACCTCACTGAGGATGTGCACTTCGTCGCCGAAGTTGACGCCAAGGAGGTTGACTTCGTAGAGGCCGAGGACGACGTTGAGGAAGGTCGCGCAGGCGTAGTCGACCGAGGCGACCACGGCGACCAGGCCGATCAGGTTGAACCAGCCGGTGAACCAGGCCCAGATCGGTCCGCCCAGGCGACCAGCCCACCAGTAGATGCCGCCCGCGGTCGGGTAGGCGGAGACCAGCTCCGACATGCAGAAGCCGATGATCAGGATCGGGATCGAGATCAGCGGCCAGCCGATCGAGATCGCGATCGGACCGCCGTTGTTCCACGCCTGGCCGTAGGTCGTGAAGCAGCCGGCGAGGATCGAGATGATCGTGAACGAGATCGCGAAGTTGGAGAACCCGCTCCAAGCCCTGTTCAGAGACTGTTTGTAGCCGAGCTCCGCGAGTCGTTGTTCGTCGCGGCTCGGG
>DATFQO010000003.1:0-14478 GCA_035264245.1 Solirubrobacterales bacterium | reverse complement strand
CGGTCCATCAGCACCTGGGCGCAGTGGTGGCCGGCGCGGACGGCGACGCCGTGGCGGTCGAGGATCTCGGAGACGTCGTGGGCGTGGATGCCCTCGATCTCGAAGGAGACCGGACCGAGGCGGCCCTCGCCGCGGGGCGGGCCAAAGACGTGGAGGCCGGGAACCTCGGCCAGCCGCTCGAGGGCGTAGTCGGCGATCTGCTCCTCGTGCTCGCGCACCGCCTCCATCCCCAGCATGTCGAGCCAGCGCAGGGCGGAGGCCATCCCGATCGCCTGCGCGATCGCCGGCGTCCCCGCCTCGAAGCGCGCCGGCACGTCGGCGTAGGTGGTGCCCTCGCGGCCAACCTTGCGGATCATCGAGCCGCCGCCGAGGAAGGGCTGCATCTCCCGCAGCAGGTCGAGTCTGCCCCAGAGGACGCCGATTCCGGTCGGCGCGTAGAGCTTGTGGCCGGTGATCGCGTAGAAGTCGGCGCCGAGCTCGGCCATGTCGAGTGGCAGCTTCGGCGCCGACTGGGCGCCGTCGACCAGCAGCTTGGCGCCGGTCGCGTGGGAGAGCCGGGCGATCTCGGCGATCGGGTTCTCGGTCCCGAGCACGTTGGAGACGTGGGCGACGGCGACGAGCTTCGGGCCGCGCTCCAGCAGCGCCGCGAAGGCGTCCATGTCGAGCCGCCCCTCGTCGTCGATCGGCGCCCAGTCGATCTCGGCCCCGACCCGCTCGGCCAGCTGCTGCCAGGGGACGATGTTGGAGTGGTGCTCCATCTCGGTCAGCAGCAAACGGTCGCCGGCGCTGACGTTGGCGTCGCCCCAGGCCCGCGCCACGAGGTTGATCGCCTCGGTCGCGTTGCGGACGAAGACGACCTCCCGCCGGTCGCGGGCGCCGATGTGGTCGGCGACCGTGGCCCGCGCCCCCTCGTAGGCTTCGGTCGCCTCGGCCGAGAGGGTGTGGGAGCCGCGGTGGACGTTGGAGTGGTGGCGCCGCTCGTAGCGGTCGACCGCCTGGATCGAGGCCAGTACCCGCTGGGCGCTGGCGCCGCTGTCGAGGTAGGCGACCGGCTTGCCGTTGACCTCGCGCTCTAGCGCCGGGAAGGAGGCGCGCACCTTCTCGATGGAGAACGGCGCCACGGTCGGGCTCTCGGCGCTCAGCGGCTCCATCGCGAAGAGGTCAGGCGGCGGCGCCTGCCTCTACCTCCTCTTTGATCCAGCCGTAGCCCTTCTCCTCGAGCACGCCGACCAGCTCCGGGCCGCCTTCTTTGACGATCCGCCCGTGGTACATGACGTGGACCGCGTCGGGTTTGACCATGTGCAGGATGCGCTGGTAGTGGGTGATGATCAGGACGCCCATGTCCGGGCCGGCGAACTTGTTGACGCCCTCGGCGACGGTGCGCAGGGCGTCGATGTCGAGGCCAGAGTCGGTCTCGTCGAGGACCGCGATCTCCGGCCGCAGCAGCGCCAGCTGCAGCAGCTCCATCCGCTTCTTCTCGCCGCCGGAGAAACCGTCGTTGAGGTAGCGGCTGGAGAAGTCTTTCGGGATGTTCGCCAGCTCCATCGCCTCCTGGGCGGTGCGGGCGAAGTCTTTGATCTTTATCTGGTCTTCGCCGCGCGTCTCGCGCTGGGCGTTGATGATCATCCGCAGGTACTTGCTGACCGAGACGCCGGGGATCGCGACGGGGTACTGGAAGGCCATGAAGAGCCCGGCCTGCGAGCGGTCCTCGGGGGCGGCCTCGGTGATGTCCTCGCCCTTGAAGGTGATCGTGCCCTCGGTCACCTCGAGCGCCGGGTGGCCCATGATCACGTTGGCGAGCGTCGACTTGCCGGAGCCGTTCGGCCCCATCAACGCGTGGACCTTGCCCTTCTCGACGTCCAGGTCGAGGCCTTTGAGGATCTTCTTGTCCTCGACCTCGACGTGCAGGTTGCGTATCTCCAGCTCAGCCAATTTCGCTCCGTTTCTGGGGTTATTCGAAGTTCGTTACGCGGCGCTGCCGATGACGGCGGCGCGCTTGGGGGCGCTGTGGTCGGAGAACTCGACCAGCTCGGCCAGGGTGGTGCCGGCCAGTGCCTTGGTGACGCCACCCTGCACCCGCATCCACAGCAGCTTGGTCGAGCAGGCCTGGTCGCCGTCTGACTCGTGCGAACAGAGGACTTTGCCTTCGGGGACGTCGTGGAAGCACTCCATCGGCGCGATCTGCCCTTCCAGCGCCTCGACCACCGCGTCCATCGTTATCTCCGCCGCCGGTTTCGCCAGGCGGTAGCCGCCGTGGGCGCCGCGCGTCGAGGTGACCAGGCCGGCCTTGCGCAGTTTCGCCACCAGGTGCTCCAGGTAGGAGAGCGGCAGGTTCTCCGCCTCGGCAACGGAGCCCAGCGAGACCGGCTGTGAGCCGGGCTGGCGGCCCAGCTCGACCATCAGGCGAACTCCGTACTCGGCTTTGGTCGAGAACAGCATCGACCTCAAATCCTACTGAAGAGGTCGGTTATGCCGATTATGGCTCGATCAGCCCGCGGCGGATCGCGTAGCGGACCAGCTCGACCCGGTCGCGCATCCCGAGCTTGCGCATCGCGTTGGCGCGGTGGTTCTCGACCGTCTTCTCGGAGAGGTGGAGGACCTCGGCGATCTCCTTCGTCGTGTTCGCCTCGGCGACCAGCTTGACGATCTCCTCCTCGCGCGGGGTCAGCTCCTCCTCGCCGCTGGAGCCGCGCTCGAGCACGTCCTTGATCAGCGTCCGCTGCGCCTCAGGGGTGAGGAACGGCTCACCGCGCTCGACCGCGCGGATCGCCGCCAGCAGGTCGGTGTCGGCCTGTGCCTTCAGCACGTAACCCGACGCGCCCGCCTTCAGCGCCTCGAACAGGTAGCGCTCGTCGTCGTGCATCGAGAGGATCAGGACCGAGACCTCGGGCGCCTGCTTCTTGATCTCCCGGGTCGCCTGCAGCCCGGTCAGCTTCGGCATTTTCACGTCGAGGATCGCCAGGTCGGGCCGCTCCCGCACCGCCAGGTCCCGCGCCTCGGCCCCGTCGCCGGCCTCACCGACCACTTCGATGTCCGGCTGGCGCTCCAGCAGCAGCCGCAGCCCGGAGCGGACGATCCCGTGGTCGTCGGCGATCAGGACACGCATCAGGCCGATTCCCCCGGCACGTCGAGGCGGACCGTGGTGCCGGCGCCGGGACGGGACTCGATCGTCAGCTCGCCGCCGACCAGAAGGGCGCGCTCGCGCATGCCGCCGATCCCGAGGCCGCGCTCGGACTCGTCGAAGGCGAAGCCGCGGCCGTCGTCGGCCACCTCGAGGCCGACGCCGCCATCGGCGCCGCGCCGCAGCCGCACCTCGATTCGCCCGGCGCCGCTGTGGCGGGCGGCGTTGGAGAGCGCCTCCTGGGCGACCCGGTAGACGACCAGTTGGGCGTCGTCGCCGAGGTCGGAGAAGTCGCCCTCGACCAGGAGCCGGGCCTCGAACTCGCCGCGGCTCAGCTGCTCGACCTGGCCGCCGATCGCCGCCGCGAGGCCGAGGTCGTCGAGGGCGGTGGGGCGCAGCTGACGGGCCAGCGAGAGCAGCTCGGTCATCGCCTGGTTGGCGAGGGCCTTGGTCTCGTCGAGTTCGGCTTCGAGCTCCGGCGGCGCCGCCTCGCGGGCGGCCTCCAGCCGCAGCAGCAGCCCGGTAAGCGACTGGTTCACCTCGTCGTGGAGGTCGCGCGCGACCCTGGCCCGCTCCTCCTCCTGGGCGTGCAGCGCCGCCGATCCGGCGCGCCGGCGCTCGGCCTCCAGTCGCCGCATCATCCGCAGGAAGGCGAGCTCGATCCGCTCCACCTCCTCGGTCTCGCCGACGCCGTCGATCGAGGGCGGCAGGTGGAGGCGGGGGCTGGAGAGGTCGACTTTCTCCATCGCCTCGACCAGGTCCTCGAGCGGCCGCAGCCGCCGCCGCTCCCGGGTCAGGGCCAGGGACAGCGCCACGACCACCAGCGCGAGCCCGATCACCAGCAAGGTCATGGCGCAAGCCTAGGGGTCATCCCCGGCAGGGAAGGGGGTTGGCACCTATAGGCGAATTCGCCTTTTCGCCGCATAATTCGGCGACACCCCAACTCTGAGGAGCGACCACGCGATGACCACCACCAAGCAATCCACCTGGGGCGCAACCCTGCGGACCACGATCCTGATGGCTGCCCTCGGCGGCCTGCTCGTCCTGATCGGCGCCCTGATCGGCGGCCCGAGCACCGCGGCGACCTTCCTCTTCATCGCCCTGGCGATCAACTTCTTCGCCTATTTCTTCAGCGACAAAATGGCGCTGAAAATGAGCCGGGCGCAGCCGCTCGACGAGTCCGAGGCGCCGCGGCTCTACCAGATCGTCCGCGAACTCTCGACGCGCGCCGACCTGCCGATGCCGCGCCTCTACTTGATCCCCCAGGACCAGCCGAACGCCTTTGCCACCGGCCGCAACCCGAAGCACTCGGCGGTGGCGGTGACCCGCGGGATCACCAAGCTGCTCTCCGAGGACGAGCTGCGCGGCGTCCTCGCCCACGAGCTCACCCACATCCGCAACCGCGACATCCTGATCCAGTCGGTCGCCTCGGCGATCGGCGCCGCGATCACCTACCTCGCCTACATGCTGATGTTTTTGGGCAACGACGACAACTCGCCGCTGAGCCTCGTCTCGGCGCTGGCGATGGTCCTCCTGGCCCCGATCGCGGCGAGCATCATCCAGCTCTCGATCTCGCGCCAGCGCGAGTACGCGGCCGACGCCGGCGGCGCCGAAATCTGCGGCAACCCGGAGTCGCTGGCGAGCGCGCTGCTGCGGCTCGAGCAAGGTGCGGAAGCGATGCCGATGCAGGTCAACCAGGCGGCCGAGCCCCTCTACATCGTCAAGCCCTTCAAGGGCGGCGGCATCGCCGGCCTCTTCTCGACCCACCCGCCGATCGAGGAGCGAGTCCGCCGCCTGCGCCAGATGCGCCCCAGCTTCAGCTGAGGCAGCGATTTCTCCACAGCAAAGCGGCTCCGGGACCCTTCCCGGAGCCGCTTTGCGTTATTCACAGGGCTCGCTATACTTTTTGAAGTAAAAGCTGATCCGGATTAGGGGATTTAGAGCCATGGCCATCGATGCGACGCGTGTTCAGACGATCGAGGAGATCGAACCCTTCGAGGCTGCCGAGGAGATCGACGGCGGCGACGTCGTCCTGATCGACACGCGCGAGCCGCACGAGTACCAGGAGGCCCATCTGGAGGGCGGCAAGCTGGTCCCGCCGGGCCTGCTCGGTGACGAAATCGCCACCGCGGCGCCCGACAAGTCGGCCCGCACGATCCTCTACTGCCGCTCCGGCAACCGTTCGGCGATCGCCGCGGCCCAGCTGCAGCGGCTCGGCTACGAGAACGTCGCCTCGATGAGCGGCGGCATCCTGCAGTGGCAGGAGCAGGGGCTGCCGGTCGTCGCCGCGCACGGAATGACCGCCGAGCAGCGCGAGCGCTACTCGCGCCACACGCTGCTGCCCGAGGTCGGGGTCGACGGCCAGGTGAAGCTGCTGAACGCGAAGGTGCTGCTGCTCGGCGCCGGCGGCCTCGGCGCCCCGACCGCGCTCTACCTCGCCGCCGCCGGGGTGGGGACGATCGGCCTCGTCGACGACGACGTGGTCGACGCCTCCAACCTGCAGCGCCAGGTGATCCACAACACGGAACGGATCGGGATGGCGAAGACCGCCTCGGCCCGGATCTTCATCGAAGGCCTGAACCCCGACGTCAACGTCGTCGAGCACAACGGCCGCCTCGACGCGAGCAACATCCTCGAGGTGATGGAGGACTACGACATCGTCGTCGACGGCGCCGACAACTTCCCCACCCGCTACCTGCTGAACGACGCCTCGGTGCGGCTGCGCAAGCCGGTCGTCTCCGCCTCGATCCTCGGCTTCGACGGGCAGATCTCGACCTTCGTCCCCTTCGAGGGTCCCTGCTACCGCTGCCTCTACCCGACCCCGCCGCCGGCCGAGCTGGCGCCGAGCTGCTCCGCCAACGGGGTGCTCGGCGTGATGGCCGGGACGATGGGCACGCTGCAGGCCAACGAGGTGATCAAGCTCGTCCTCGGGGCCGGCGAACCGCTGATCGGCCGCCTGCTCCTCTACGAGGCGCTCGGCACCCGCTTCACCGAGCTGAAAGTCCGCCGCGACCCCGACTGCCCGATCTGCGGCGAGCACGCCGAGGAGATTCCGCAGTCGGAGATGGGCAAGTTCCCCGACTACGACCAGTTCTGCGCTGGCGCCGGCGGCGACCGCTAAAGCGCGCGGCTGCACTAGGATCACCGCCTCATGGCAACCGTTCGAATCCCCCCGGTGCTGCGCCCGAAAACGGGTGGCCAGGCCGAGGTCGAGGCCGGCGGCGCCGACGTCGGCGAGGTCCTGCGCTCGCTGACCGGCGAGTACCCCGATACCGAGGCCCAGCTCTTCGGCGAGGACGGCGAGCTCAACCGCTACGTCAACGTCTACCTCAACGACGAGGACGTGCGGGTGCTCGACGGGCTTGGGACCGCGGTCAAAGACGGCGACAACGTCGTCATCCTCCCCGCCATGGCCGGCGGCTGAGACGCCTGCAAATCGGCGCCTGCCGGCGTCCTCGGTCGCTCGCGTGCAGAGCACGCCACGCTCCCTGCGTCCTTGGCAGGCTTGATTTTCGGCGTCTCAGCGATCTAGAACCAGTCCAAGGAACTGCTTCGTTCGCTCTTCCTTCGGACTCTCCAGCACCTCGACCGGCGGGCCCTCCTCGACGATCACGCCGCCGTCCATGAAGACGACGCGGTCGGCGACCTCCTTGGCGAAGCCCAGCTCGTGGGTGACGACGATCATCGTCATCCCTTCCTCGGCCAGCTCGCGCATCGTGTCGAGCACTTCCTTGACGAGCTCGGGATCGAGAGCGCTGGTGACCTCGTCGAATAGCATCACGTGCGGTTCCATCGCCAGCGCCCGGGCGATCGCGACCCGTTGCTGCTGGCCGCCGGAGAGGCGTTCGGGGTACTGGTCGAGCTTGTCGCCGAGGCCGACCCGCTCCAGCAGCTCGGTCGCCTTGGCGCGTGCCTCCTCGCGCGAGCGGCCCAGCACCTTCTCCTGGGCGAGCGTCACGTTTTCCAGCGCGGTCTTGTGCGGGAAGAGGTTGAACTGCTGGAAGACGATTCCGACCCGCTGGCGGACGAAGTCCAGTTCCCAGCTCTCGGCGCCGGTCCCCGACCCGGGCCCCTTGCAGATGTCATGCCCTTCGATGAAGATCTCGCCCTGCTCGGGCGGCTCGAGCAGGTTGACGCAGCGCAGGAAGGTGCTCTTGCCCGAGCCGCTGGGGCCGAGGATGCAGACGACTTCGCCTTTGGCGACGTCGAGGTCGACGCCTTTCAGCACCTCGAGCTGGCCGAAGCGCTTGTGGATCCCCTCCAGCTTGACCATCGCCTCCGCCATCAGGCGACCTCGATGTGGGAGCCGCGGGTGATCTTGCCCTGGTTGCGCTTGATGAGTTTGTCGACCAGGCGAGCCATCGGCAGAGTGATCACGAGGAACATGATGCCGGCCAGGACGTAGGCGGAGGCGTTGAAGGTTTCGGCCTGGATTTCACGGGCGATCAGAGCCGCCTCGCCGAAGGCGACGACGCTGACGAGGGTGGTGTCCTTGAGCAGCGAGATCAATTCGTTCAGCATCGGCGCGGGGATCTTGGTCACCGCCTGGGGAACCACGACGTGACGCATCGCCTGTCCGTGGCTCATCCCCAGTGACCGCGCCGCCTCGACCTGGCCTCCAGGCACCGCTTCTATCCCCGCTCGGTAGACCTCGGCCATGTAGGCGCTGTAGACGAGAGTCAGGCCGAGAACGCCGTACCAGTAGGGGTCGGGCTGGCCGAACCAGTGGGGGATGCGAATGTCTTTCGGGATGAATTCGAGGTATGGGATCCCGCCGGAGATCAGGAGGATCACGATCAGGATCGGGATCGAGCGGAAGACGTCGATGTAGGCGATCGTCACCGCCCGCAGCGGCATGAATTTCTTTCCGGGCAGTTGCCTGAGAAGGGCGAGGAAGAGCCCCAGCGTCAGGGCGAGGGCTGCGGCGACGACGAAGATCAGGAGGTTCTTCAGGAAGGCGTCGAAGACTTCACCGAAGTGTTCCGCCATGAAGTTGAAGTCGAAGTACTGATTGAAAAATTCGCTCATCGCTGTCTCCTGATTACCGCTCCCTGGAAAAGACGAGGGGCGCCATGATGGCGCCCCTCGCGTCTCAACTCAAATCTTGGCTTCGGGCTATTCGGCTTCGTGGCTGGCCGAGAAGATCGCCTTCGGCGGTTCGAGTTTGAACCACTTTTCGTAAATCGTCTTGTAGGTCCCGTCGTCGAGGACTTCTTCCAGACCCTTGTTGATTTCTTCGAGCAGCTCGGTTTCGCCCTGGGCCACGGCGATTCCATACTCTTCTTCGGTCGGGACTTTTTCGGCGATTTCCACGCCGCCGGATTTTTCGACCGCGTTCTGGGCGACCGGCGCGTCGATGATCACGCCTTCGACAGTGCCGGCTTTGAGCGCGTTGACCGCGTCGGGGCCTTCGGGGTAGGGGCGGACTTCGCTGCCCCCCAGTTCTTCTTTGGCCAGTTCCTGACCGGTGGTGCCCTGCTGGACGGCGACGGTCTTGCCGTCGAGGTCTTCGAGGGATTTGATGTCGCTGCCTTCTTTGACCAGCACCGCCTGTTCGGAGAGGTAGTACGGGTTGGAGAAGTCGACCGCCTTCTCGCGTTCTTCGGTGATCGTCGCCGCCGAGATCACCGCTTCGAACTTGCCCTGGGCGACGTCGCGGAAGATCGTTTCGAACGAGGTGTCGGTGAATTCCGGCGTGCGGCCGATCTTTTCGCCGATCGCTTCCATCAGTTCGATGTCGAAGCCGGTGTATTCGCCCGATTTCCCCTGCTCGAACGGGGGGTAGGGGATGTCGGAGCCGACGGTCAGCGGTTCGCTGCTTTCATCGCTCCCACCGCCGCTGGTGCTGCCGGTGGTGTCGTCGCTGCTGCCGCAGCCCACCACGACCAGCGACGCGATTGCCAGAAGGAAGACCGCGAAGGTGGCGGTCAGCCGGGTCGTTCTCATCGAAACTCCTCCGATCGGAGATGGACAGACGCAAGTAGGTATACACGCCTGGGCGACACCTCCCCGGTGCAGCGCTTTTCCAAGCGGATGATTCGAGTTACCAGAGGCAGTGGGTCAGTTTGAATTCCCCCCAGTTCTGAAGCCGAATCCGCGCTAGCTTCGCTGCCGACAAGCAAGAAAGGCGGCGGGGGCACTGCGATAACAGCCCCCCGCCTGGCACCGAAAGGCGGAACCTTCCGATGCATGCGAAGCCTACGCGGCGGCATTGGCCTGCCGACCGCATCCCGCTCCAGCGAGCCGTAATGGCGCTCGCCTTGGAGATCTACCCCCTATGGAGAACGATCCCCGAACTAGCTCGGGAGATCGGTTCGCGCGGGGCGCTGACGCGAGCGGTCTTGGATCTGATCGGCCGCGGCCTGCTGGAAAGCCACGGCTCCGCGGTCCGGCCCACCAAGCCGGTCGCCTTCCTTGAGCGTCTGGAACTGCCGTGACGCTCGCGCAGCGCTTTTCAGCCAACCTCAAGCGCGCCCGTAGCGCGAGGCGGGACTGACGCCCTCAGAGTTGGGCCGTTTGGCCGAACTGCACCGGACTGAGGTCTACGCCCTGGAACACAGCCTGCGAATGCCTCGGTTGGAAACGCTGCTGAAACTCACCTGTTCCTTGCAGGTCCCGGCAGACGCCCTGCTGGAGGGGATCGCATGGAAGGCGAACCCCAGCGCCTACGGCAGCTTTGAAGTCGCCGATGGCTGATCGCGGCGACAGGGCAACCCAGCGGGCGGTGCTGACCTTCATGCTCGCCGAGCATCCAGCCCGCCATACCGCCCTCAGCCTCTGGTGGATGGGGTTTGGCGATATGGAGGCCGTCGAAGAGGCGATCCGGCTGCTGGACCTGAACGGACTGCTGAGTCGCAATGGCGGGGCCGTGACGCCGACCACCGCCGCCCGGCACTTCGATTGGCTGGAACTCTCGTGAGTCCGGCCCGACCCGCCGCTAGGCTCTGAGCGATGGCGAAGCAGTCAAAGAAGCCCGCCGATCTCAACCGCCTCGCTGCCGCCGTTGTTGGCGAGGCCACCGACGAGACGCCGCAGGAGCCAGAGAGCCAGCAGGCACGTGCAGGGCGCGCGGGTGGTCGGAAGGGCGGGAAGGTCCGTGCCTCACGAATGACGGCTGAAGAACGCTCCGAATCGGCACGAAAAGCCGCCAAGACGCGCTGGAAACACACGACTTAGTCACGAAACCCGAACTTCCCGCCGGTCTCTCATTCATGCTTGCTCGGGCATGAAGTCGAGAGAGGGGATCGGGTTGTGAGTGAGAACGACGCGGCCAGCAAGGCCGCCAAGGCGTTGTCGAAACGTGGTGCCGCCAAAGGGGGTCGCGCACGAGCGAATGTGCTGACGCCTGAGGAACGAAGCGAGATCGCCAGCAAGGCGGCTCAGGATCGATGGAAGAGAGAGCGGGCCAAGAAAGGTGAAGTCCCCCCGCCGCCCGATCCCCCTGTTTCCCAAGAGGTTGCCCCGGCCGGCGACGATCTCCCCTTTTCAGCGTTTCCGGGCACCCTGATGATGGGTGCCCTTGAGCTTGAGTGCCACGTCCTGAATGACGGGCGCCGCGTTCTGGCGGGCGGAGAGATCGTCCGCGCCTTGAGGGGCACCAGGAGCAAGCCGGCCAGCGTCCAGCGGTACTTCGACGGCATGCCGAATTACACGGCTGGCATGTTCGATGACCGGATGATGAATTTCCGGGTGCCCGGGATGCCACAGATCGCGATGGGCTTTGAGGCGACTGTCCTGATCGATATCTGCGACATGTACATCGCCGCCGACGACGCGGGACAGCTGAAGCCCAATCAGCAGGGTCTCGTCAAGCAGTCATGGACCATCATGCGCGCCAGCGGCAAGGTCGGCATCGAGGCCCTGATTGACGAGGCGACGGGCTACCAAGAGGTTCGCGAGAAGCGCGCCCTTCAGGTCAAGCTCCAAGCCTTCATTGCTGACGACATGCAGGAGTGGGTGAAGACGTTCCCAGACGAGTTCTGGGAAGAACTCGCGCGCCTTGAGGGCATCCGTTATCAGGCCCGGCACCGCCCGTTGCGTTGGGGCGGATACGTAATGAAGTTCATTTACAACTCGATTGATCCGGACGTGGCCGCCGAGCTGAAGCGCCGGAACCCGAATCCTCACTATCGGCAGAATCTCCACCAGCTACTGCGCGACTTCGGGAAAGACAAACTGCATCAACAGCTCGGTGGGGTTATCGCCGTCATGCGCGGGTGCAAAGACATGAATGAGTTCCGTTCGCAGTTCGATCGAGTTTTCGAAAAGAAGAATCAGGTCGAATTCGACTGGGATGTGGCCGTCTAATTGACGGCCGCCAGTCGAACGGTGTTTCCCCCGTTTACCCGGACGTTCTCGGCTTGTTAGAGCCAAATAGTACGGCCGCCAGCATGCTTGCCCCTAGCCGTCTTTTCCGTCCGACCGCTTACGCATAATGGTCAGTATGAACAGGCTGAGCACCGAGAAACGGGCGCAGATCATCGGCTGCCTCGTGGAGGGCAACAGCATCCGCGCCACGGTCCGGATGACCGGCGCGGCCAAGAACACGATTGTCAAACTGCTGGCCGATCTCGGCGAAGCCTGCGCCGAGTATCAGGACGGTGCCCTCCAGTCCTTGCCCTGCAAGGTGATCGAGGTAGACGAGATCTGGAGCTACTGCTACGCCAAGCAAAAGAACGTCCCCGAGCAGTTCAAAGGGACGCCCGGCTATGGGGACGTGTGGACCTTCACTGCGATCTGCGCCGACACGAAGCTCGCGCCTACCTGGCTGGTCGGCGAGCGCACGTCTGACGACGCGGAATTCTTCCTCACCGATCTCGCGAGCCGACTGGAGGGGCGCATCCAGCTGAGCACCGATGGCCACCGGATCTACGAAGGGACGGTCGGCCCGGCCTTTCGGCACAACGTCGACTGGGCGCAGATCCAGAAGCAGTTCACCGGGGGCGAGGTCGGCAAATACAGTCCGCCGGAGTGCATCGGGACGAAGCGGCGGGTGATGAAGGGCGACCCGGACCCGAGCCGGATCTCAACGAGCTATGTGGAGCGGCAGAACCTGACGATGCGGATGGGGATGCGGCGCTTCACCCGGCTGACCAACGGCTTCAGCCGGAAAGTCGAGAACCTGGCGCACGCCGTCTCTCTGCACTTCATGCATTACAACTTTGCCCGCCCTCACCGGACGCTGAAGGAGCGTTATCCGCGGACCCCGGCGATGGCTGCCGGCGTCGCTGATCACATCTGGTCGCTGGAGGAGATTGCGGCGCTGCTGGACTAGGCGAGTATCTGCATGTGGGCCACTTCTTCGGGCGTCCGCTGCTCTTGGAGGACCCAGGAAAGGAAGCCGAGACTTTGGACTAACTCGGGATTCTCATCCATGGGCTGCACCCGATAGGGGGCGAGACCTTTTGCCAGAGCGGCAACGTATGCATTGGGATCGTGCCCGTTGCCGCCGAATCGAGCATTTAGCCCTTCATACTCGGCGACCTCTCCAAGCACAGCGATGATGTCAGGGTGCCGCTGGATGGCATCAGACTCCTCAGCGGCCTCCGCTGCAACCATGCCAATGAACTTGGCCTTTGCAGCTAGTGCCTCCTCAGTCATACCGGCTTCCCTCCTCATTACGCTCGATTTGCATTTCGCTGACCCTAGACCGAGGCCAACAGCGCTTCGACATCTGCGCGTCGGCCTCGGGCCGTATTTGGGGAAACTTCCTCCAGTTGTCCAGTCACCAGGTGAAGCACCTTGACCACCGAAACCTTGCCGTTCCCGTAGGTATCCTCTACCCGCTCGACCACGGGCAAAGCAATTAGCTCGGCAGCATCCTGGTCGAGAGGCAGGTCGTCCCACAGAAGCACGCGAGCCTCGTATTCGCCGGTCTTTTCGTCGCCGATGACCACATCTGGCCTGGCACGCACGCTGCTTCCGTTGAAGGACACGGCCTGACCCTTGGCGGGGGTCTCGACGGCGGAGGCCCCTTCTCCGTCCCAGAGAATGTAGGACTCCACGCATCTCGATATCGACCCGCCGTCTCGGCGGCCCTTCCGCCCGCAAGCAGGAAGCGTCGGAGTTTGCCTGCCAACACCGCCCGGGCGCGACTCGGCGACTCGTGATGGACGCGCCTGATCGCCGCGTGCGAGGTAGAGGAGATGCCAAGAACCACATCGGCGGCGGGGGTCGCACCTTCTTTTATGTCTCCTCCACGCGCCAAGCGGGCGAACTCGGCCTGCGACAGGTCTGCCATGCAGCGGATTTGTATCAACCAGGACCGATTGAAAGACCGTCAGGTACCGATACCCTGACCGTGTGGGCGCATGGTTAGAGATCGAATGCCCGGTAGCGGGCTGCTCTTATAGCGCAACCTTCAGGCTAGGCGTAGGGGAGGAGACGAAAGGCACCGGCCTGCAAGCCGCGACCCTGCGCCAAGAGCATCCGGATCACCCGCAGGAGGATCAGCCCGAGACGGCTGCTGATTCAAACTGACCCACTGCCTTACCAGACCCTCGCTACACTTTCTGAAGTAACGGGCGGGCGAAATGGCGCACGAGCAACTACTCAACAGACCCTGTGGGGGCCGGTTCGGCAATATCGTCGAGTCGATCGGCAACACGCCGCTGGTCGAGCTGCCGCGGCTCTCGCCGAAGCCAGACGTCCGCATCTACGCCAAGCTCGAGGGCCACAACCCGACCGGCTCGGTCAAGGACCGGGTCGCCAAATCGATGGTCGAGGCGGCCGAGGCCGAGGGCGCGATCGAACCCGGCCACACGATCCTCGAACCGACCTCCGGCAACACCGGCATCGCCCTGGCGATGATCTGCCGCCGCAAGGGCTATCCCCTGAAGGTGGTGATGCCCGACAACGTCACCGAGGAGCGGACCCAGCTGCTGCGCATGTACGGCGCGGAGATCGTCTATTCGGAGGGGGCGAAGGGGTCCAACGGGGCGGTCGAGGTGGCGCTGGAGATGTCTGAGGACCCGAGCTACTACATGCCCTACCAGTACGGCAATCCGGCCAATCCCCTGGCCCACTACAACGGCACCGCGGTCGAGATCCTCCAAGAGCTTGACGAGGTCACCGCCTTCGTCGGCGGCCTCGGCACCGGCGGCACCCTGATGGGCAATGGCCGCCGTCTCAAGGAGGCCAATCCCGAGACCCTGATCGTCGCCGCCGAGCCGATGCAGGGCGAGCTGGTCCAGGGCCTGCGGTCCCTCGACGACGGGTTCATCCCGCCGATCATCGACATCGACCTCTTCGACCGCAAGATCATGGTCTCCAACCGCGACGCGATCGTCTGGACCAAGAAGCTGCTCGAGGAGGAGGGCGTCTTCGCCGGCGTCTCCGGCGGCGCGATCGCCGCGATC
>DATFQO010000002.1:0-42545 GCA_035264245.1 Solirubrobacterales bacterium | reverse complement strand
CCGCGCGCCATGTACTCCTTCAGCACGTCGTTCTGGACGGTGCCGCGCAGCTTCTCGGAGGGCACCCCCTGTTCCTCGCCGACCAGCTCGTAGAGCAGCAGCAGGATCGCCGCCGGGGCGTTGATCGTCATCGAGGTGGAGACGCCGTCGAGCGGGATCTGGTCGAAGCAGATCCGCATGTCCTCGATCGTGTCGATCGGCACCCCGGTGCGGCCGACCTCGCCGTGGCAGAGCGGGTCGTCTGAATCGCGGCCGAGCTGGGTCGGCAGGTCGAACGCCATCGAGAGCCCGGTCGAGCCGTGCTCGATCAGGTACCGGTAGCGCTCGTTGGTGTCCTCCGGCGAGGCGAAGCCGGCGTACTGGCGCATCGTCCAGAGCCGGTCGCGGTACATCCCCTCGTGGATGCCGCGGGTGAACGGCGGCTGGCCGGGCTCGCCGAGCCGCTCCTCGAGGCCGGGGGCGACGTCGCCCTCGTCGTAGAGCGGCTTGATCTCGATCCCGGAGTCGGTGAAGACGCGCTCGTCGTCGGGCCCGACCTGGGGCGCGATCGTGCGGTGGGCCTCCTGGGCACCGGATCCGTCGGCTGCAGTCATCGCGCCGGAGGATATTGGAGCGGAACATCCGCCCGCCCCCGGGGTTGTAAAGAGCAGCAATCCGGGAATAACCTGGACAGACAAGACGAATCGCCGTAAGTCGCCTATGGGGACAGCAGGGGGCGGCAGCAACGGAGGGCTCACATGACTGAAGCAACCCAGCCGCGGATGGCTAGGGATACGAAGCTGCCACTGGCGGCTCTCGCGGCTGCGCTTTTCGCGCTGCTGGCGTTCGCTCCCTTTGCCTCTGCGACCCCCGACCCGGTCGCCAGCGGCTCGACGACCGTCACCTTCAACAAGGGTTGGACGAAGTACCTGAAGACCTTTGGGATCAAGATCCAGAAGGTCGGCAGCGCAAAGGTCAACACCAAGAAGGCCACCTTCAAGGTCAGCGGCGGCGACATGGATCCGACCAACGGCCTCGGGACCCTGACGCTCGCCGGCGGGCTCAAGTTCAAGGCCGGCAAGAAGAGCGCGAGTGTGAAGGCGATGGTGCTGGACACCGGCAAGAGCGTCCTCACCGCCAAGGTCTCCGGCAAGAAGGTCAAGTTCGCCAACCTCAAGGGCCTGAGCTACACCCGCAACGGCTTCGGCGTCAACGTCAGCCTCAAGACCCTGAAGCTGAACGGCGCGGCCGCCAAGCAGCTGAACAAGAAGCTCGGCTACGCCAAGGGCAAGCCGAAGCCCTTCCTCGGCGGCAAGAAGATCGGCAAGTCCGCCTCCGAAAGCCAGCCGGCGACCGTGGCGATCATCCCCGGCAACAACCTCGTCTTCAACGGCAGTCCCGAACTGCTGACGAAGCTGAGCAACGTCGAAGCGAAAGTGCAGCTGATCCCGCCGACGACCGCCTCGGGGACGACGTTCACCTCGCCGATCACCGGCGGCAGCGTCTCGCCGCTGGGCACCGCCGGCACGGTGATGAGCGCCGGGGGGCTGAAACTGGTCCAGAACCTGCCGGTCAGCGACACGCAGTCGATCGACACGACGATCACGCTCGGCGCCATGTACCTGGACCTTTCGGCCCGGACCGTGACGGTTGAAGTCGTGGCCGAATCGAACGCCGAAGTCGATGGCAAAAAACCGCTGAATCTCGGCAATCTGGGACGCAGCTCGATCGCCGACCTGACGATCACCGGCGTCTTCGCCGACCCGGTGACGCGCTCCGTCAGCGTCAGCTCCTCTGCTGTCCTGCAGCCGATCTCGGCCGAAGTCCTGCAGGGCTTCGTCAGCGTCTACAAGGGCTACGCCGAAGCCGGGACCTACGCGGCGGTGTTCAAAAAAGCCAAAGAAGAAGGCGCCACCGACGCCGAAGCCGACGCAGCCGGCAAAGCGGCAGCCAAAGCGGCCGGCGAAGAGGTCGCGAAAAACAACATCTCGGCCGGCGAGGCGCTCGGAACGTTCTCGTTCACGGCCCAGACCCAATAGTCAGAAGCTCGCTGCATCGCGAGAGGGGGCGGCCTCCGGGCCGCCCCCTCTTTGTTTCGTGCCGTGTTGAATGAGCACGATGCGAAGGCTCGAACGAGCAACGTCGCTGCTCTGCGTCGCCGTCGTCGGCCTGGCGCTGACGGCTCCCGCCGGCGTCGCCGAGCCGGCCGCCGGGGGTCGCACCAAGCTCACCTTGAGCGAGGAGATCATCGAAGCGGTACGGCGGCACCAACTCCAGATCGGACCGCGCGGGAGCGCCCAGCTTCGCGCCGGCCGCATGGCGACCTTTCCGGTGAGCCGGAGGTCCCAACTGGATCTCGTCTCAGCCGAGGGGACCGTCTTGCATCGCGGCGCTCTGCGCTTCGCCGCGAACGGGAGGGCGGTGCGGCTGTCCCGTCTCCGCCTCGAGACCGAAAGCCGATCCCTGTCCGCCCTCCTCGCCGGTGAAGAAGTCCAGCTGGCCCGGGCCGAGGAAATGCGGGACGACCGCAACGAATACGGCAACGAGGTCTGGGCCAGGGACCTGCGGCTCACCGCCGCCGCCGCGGCGCTGCTCGACCGCGCTCTCGGCCTCCATCTCTTCCGGCCCGGAATGTTGCTGGGCACCTCGCGCAGCAGCGTCAAGGCGCGATGGGACCCGGTCGCCGGCGGGACCCTGCAGTTCGGTCTCGACCCGCAGACCTTCGCCAAGCTGGAAGCGATCGGTGTCGAGCCGTCTCCGATCGCGGCGGCGGTGACCGGCTCGGCTCCGACCACCTACACGGCACCGCTGACCGGCGGCAGGATCTATCCTTTTTCCAACCGCAGCTTCGCCACGACCGAATCCGGCCTGCGGCTGCGGCGTGAGAGCCCGCCGGCGGAGCTGATCTGGACCGATCTCGGGGCCGACCTCGCCTCCCCCACCGCCGGGGCCCTGGCCGCGCTCGAATTCGAAGTGCGGATCTTCGGCGGTGAGGAACGGAAGCTGACGCTGCCCAACGTGGCGGTGAGGCTGCAGCCGGACGCCGCGCAGCTGATCAACGAGACCTTCGCCCCTGGAGGGCCGCCGGTGGTCGCCGCCGGCGATCGGCTCGGCACCTTCCTGCTGACGCTGCAGGGAAGGTAGAAAGCTCAGTCGCCGGCGCCGACGAGGCGCTCGACACCGCTCTGGTCGATCGTCCGCCGCAGGCCCTCGTTGAGCTCGACCGTCGGTTCCCAGGCCAGGAGGTCGCGGGCGCGGCCGATGTCGGGGCGGCGCTGCTTCGGATCGTCGGTCGGCAGCGCCTCGTAGACGATCTCCGAGCGGGAGTCGGTCAGCTCGACCACCTGCTTCGCCAGCTCCAGCAGGGTGAACTCGTTGGGGTTGCCGATGTTGACCGGGGTGTGGACGTCGGACTCGGCGAGGCGGACGATGCCGTCGATCAGGTCGTCGACGTAACAGAAGCTTCGGGTCTGACTGCCGTCGCCGAAGACGGTCAGCGGCCGGTCCTGCAGCGCTTGGCGCAGGAAGGTCGGGATCGCGCGGCCGTCGTGGGCGCGCATCCGCGGTCCGTAGGTGTTGAAGATGCGGACGATCGCCGTGTCGACGCCCTGCTGGCGGTGGTAGGCCATCGTCAGCGCCTCGGCATAGCGCTTCGCCTCGTCGTAGACCCCGCGCGGTCCGATCGGGTTGACGTGCCCCCAGTAGTCCTCCTTCTGCGGGTGCACCTCCGGGTCGCCATAGACCTCGCTGGTCGAGGCGATCAGGAAGCGGGCGCGCTTCCACTTGGCGACGCCGAGCATGTGGTGGGTGCCGTGGGAGCCGACTTTGAGCGTGTGCAGCGGCAGCCGCAGGTAGTCGATCGGGCTCGCCGGCGAAGCGAGGTGGTAGACGAAGTCGACGTCCTCGGGGATCTCGACGTGGTTCGTGATGTCGATGTGCCGGAAGTCGAACGCATCGTCACGGATGTGGGCGATGTTCTCCAACGACCCGGTCTCGAGGTTGTCGAGGCAGATCACCCGGTGACCGTCCCCGAGCAACCGCTCGCAGAGGTGCGATCCGAGGAAGCCGGCGCCGCCGGTGACTATGCAGGTGCTCACGGGGGCGATCCTAGCGGGCCGGGGCCGGCCTGGACGTTCCTCTGAACCACTTTGCAATTTCCGTGCTTTTGTCCTGAACCATCCGTCCAGGTGGGGGGAGAGTCGCACCGCTCTCGTACCTAACGCTGCCAGTGTCCGATGAAGAGAACTGAAGCGGCAGGGGGAATTCGAGCGGTGAAAGCGATCGGCGACGAGCGGGACGAGCGGCGGCTCGCCCCGGAGGAAAATGCGGCCCGAAAGCGGGTGGTGGTGGAGACCTACGCGCGGAACGAGGCAACTCTGCGACGTACCGCCCGCCGGTTCTCCCTCTGCGAGGACGACGCCGAAGACGCCCTGCAGCGAGGCATGGAGATCCTGCTCCGCAAGGCGCCGAGCGACGACCCGCGGCAGTTGATCAAGTGGACCCAGACGGTGGTCAAGCACGAGGCGCTGGCTATCCGCCGCGAGCGCGAGCAGACGCTCGCCGGTCCGGCGGCCCTCGAAGCGGAGCCCGACACCGAGGACTGGGTGGCCCTCCTCCCCGCCCCGACCGACGGGCCGCAGGAGCAGACCGAGCGACGCGAAGCGATCGCCCGCAGCCGCGAGGCGCTGCAGACGCTGAAGCCGCAGGAGCTGCGCGCCCTGACCCTGCTGGCCGAGGGCTACTCCTACGTCGAGATCGGCGAGATCACCGGCTTCAGCCAGACGAAGATCAACCGCTGCCTGGCGGAGGGACGGGAGCGGTTCCGGAAGCTGATCGCCCGCAGCGAGGGCGGCGAGCGCTGCCGCGAGATGCAGCCGCTGATCTCCGCCTTTTGCGACGGCGAGGCGAAGGGGGAGGCGCTGGTCGAGCTGCGCGAGCACCTGCGGGCCTGCCCCCACTGCCGGGCGACCCTGCGCGCCTACCGCGCGGCGCCGGCCGCCGCCTCCGCGCTGGCGCCGCTCCTGCCGCTGCGGCGCTCGCTCCTGGAGCGGGCGCACGACTCCCTCGCCGAGCTCTTCGGCCGCCTCGGCGGCGAGGCCGGAGCGCAGGCCGCGACGGGAGGCGCCGGCGGCATCGGCGCGGTTGGCCTGGCCAAGGTGGCGATCGTCTGCGTCGGGGCGGCTGGGGGTGCGGCCGCCTGCGTCGCAACCGGCATCGTCCCATCGCCGAGCGACGCCCCCGCCGCGCGCGATCACGCGGCCCAGGTGGCGTCCGAGCCTGCCGCGGAACCGCCCGCCCCGGAACCCGAGGTGGAGCCAGCGCCTGAGCCCGATCCGGCTCCAGCACCCGAGCAGAGGGAACCCGAGCCCGAGCCCGAACCCAGGGCTCCGGCGGAAAGCGAAACCGTCGCCGAACCGGCGCCGGCCAGCGAAGCCGATCCGATCGAAGCCGCGCCGCCTCCCGAACCTGCCCCTGAACCCGCTCCCGCTCCCGTCTCCAGTTCCGGTGCCGGCAGCCCGGCAGGGGAGTTCGGACCGTGACCGCGGCGGCCGCTCTGGCGCGCGCCCTCCTCGTCGCGGCCGCGTTGGCCGTCGCGCTCTGCGTCCCGGCCGCGGCAGCCGAGTGGCAACCGGATCCGGTCTTCCGCATCGACCCGACCCAGGTACCGGGCTACTCCGACGAGTCGGTCCGCGCCAACTACCGGTTGCTCAATCCCCAGGGCAACCCGACCGGGCCCCTGGTCTCGGTGCCGGCGAAAGACCTGCTCGACTGGATCGAGGTGCCGGCGGACCCCGGCGTCTACAAGCTGGAAGCCTGGACCGAAGACGCGAGCGGAGCCGAGGTCCGCAGGGCCACCACGCTGCTCCGCTTCGACGACGTGGCGCCGCCGCCGCCGACGGTAGAAGGCCCCGGCCGCTGGCTGCTGGGAGGAGAGATCGCCCAGCTGGAGATCAGCCAGCCCGAGGGGACGCTGCCGCTCTCGGACATCCGCGGCTACGCGCTCTCGCTCGACGCGGGCACCGGCACCTTTCCCTGCCAGACCCCGGCGCTCTGCACGCCGGCCGAGCCCGACGTGCTCGGCGCGGGGGATACGTCAGTCTCGCTCGGGACCCTTCCCCAGGGGACGAACTACGCCCGCGTGGTCGCGGTCTCCGGCGCCGGGGTCCCCTCCTCCGTCCGCTCCGTGATCGTCAGGGTCGATGCCACCCCACCGCGGCTTACCCTGAGCGGGGTGCCGGGCGGCTGGAGCAGCGGCCCGGTGAGGCTGGACGTCCTTGCCGCCGACCAGCTCTCGGGCATGGCGGCCGCCGGCCCGGCCGGTCCCTTCACCGCGATCGCCGTCGACGCCAGCGCCCCCACCCGCGCTCCTGGCGATGGCGTCTCCGGCTGGGTCGCCGGCAGCGGCGTCCATGAGGTCGTCTTCTACGCCCGCGACGCCGCCGGCAACCTCGCCGACGGGACGGCGGGCTCCGCGGCGCCGGGGACAGCGGTGGTACGGATCGACGAAGACCCGCCACGGGTCGAGTTCGCGGCCGCCCAGGATCCGGCCGAACCCGAGCGGATCGAAGCGCTGGTCAGCGACCCCCTCTCGGGTGTCAGCGGCGACCGGGGTTCCATCGCGCTCCGCCCGACGGGGACCCAGGCCGCATTCGAGGCGCTGCCGACTCGGGTGGCCGGCGAGCGCCTGGTCGCCCATTGGGATTCCGATTCCTATCCGCCGGGCAAGTACGAGTTCCGCGCCACCGGCTTCGATCTGGCGGGCAACCCGGAGATCGGGACCGACCGCGCCCACGGAGGCCGGATGGTCCTCGTCAACCCGCTGAAGGCGCCGACCTCGCTCGATGCCGAGCTCTCGGGCGGCCGCTTCCACGGCGTCCTGCGGCGCCTCGGCGGCGGTCCGCTCGCTGACCAGGAGGTGACGGTGATCGAAGCCTTCGCGACGGGCGCCGTGCCGCGGCGACGCGAGATCGTCCTGCGCACCGGGCCGCGGGGTGGCTTCTCGCTCCCGCTCGGCAAGGGGCCGAGCCGCTACCTCCTCGCCAGCTTCGCCGGCACCCGCACCCTCACCGGGGCGAGCAGCTCCAGCGCCCGTCGCGAGGTCCGGACGGGCGTCCAGCTGCGCGCCTCCCGGCCCGTCGCGAAGGTCGGCGGGCCGCCGGTCGTCTTCCGCGGCCGGGTACTCGCGGCGGGGGCGGCTCGAGCCGCGGGTGGTCTCCCGGTCGAGCTGCAGTTCCGCTATCGCGGCGCCGGCTGGAGCGAGTTCCGCACGGTCGAGACCGACCGCCGTGGCCGCTTCCACTACGCCTACCGCTTCAGCGACGACGACAGCCGCGGGGTCCGCTTCCAGTTCCGCGCCTACGTAAAAGACCGCGAGGGCTGGCCCTATGAGCCAGGCTCCTCGCGGCCTGTGACCGTCACCGGCAGGTGACGGGAACTGCGAATGCTCTCTAGCGCAGCGCGCTGAGCTGACCGCTTACGGAGCCGACGAGCTCCTGGGCACCGCCGACGACGCCCTGGGCGCGGGAGGTCTGCTCCTCGATCGCCTTGCGGACACGCTGCTCGACCTCGGTGCGGTTGCGCTTGATCGAGGTCTCGACCTCGCGGCGGCGGTTGCGGGCCTCGCGCTCGACCTGGTTGCGGGTCTTGCGGGCCTCGGTGATCGCCTTGCGGCGGGCGGTGCTGCCGCGGCGCTCGGTCCGCTTCAGCGATTTGCGCAGGTTGCTGCGGTAGTTCTTGACCTGACGCTCGGCCTTGCTGCGATCGGTCCACGGCTCGACCAGCTCGGAGACCCGGTCGCTGACCGCGAGGACGGCGCCGACGGGGAAGTCGACGGCGGTCTCAACAGCGGTCTGGACCTGGTTCTTCTCGGCGACGGCCGTCTTGGTGGCGGCGCGTTTCGAGGCTTTGGCAGTTTTGGCCGCGGATTTTTTCGCTTCGGTGCTGGCTCGTTTGGCCTGCGTTTTCGCTTTGCTGGTGCTGGTTTTGCTCTCAGCCATTTAAAGGAAACTCCTCTTCAGTCTTGTATTTGGGGCTTCGGGACGCCCGAGTGTAACGAACGTATGTTCCCAGGAACACACGTTTGTAAACCCTCTGCGCGGAAGGGTTACGCGGCTTTCGCCAATTGCGCGGCCCGCACCACGGCGAGGCCCGCCTCGCTATTCGCCGCCGCCATCGGGTAGCGGGATTCGAGATCGAGCATCGCCGCCTCCAGCCCTTCGGCGCCGAAGGCGACGGCGCCGCCCGCCTCGCGGACGATCAGCTGCGCCGCGGCGGCGTCGACCGAGCGGCAGGAGCGCAGGCTCAGCATCGCGTCGAAGCGTCCGGCTCCGACATAGGCGGCCGAGATCGCGATCGCGCCGACGACCCGCAGGCGGAAGACCTTGCCGGCGAGGGCTTCGAAGGCGGGCAGCGACCATTCGGGCTCCGCCGACTCGACCCCGACGACCTCCAGCCGCTCTGTCTCGGCGCTGACCGCGACCGGCTGCCCGTTCAGGTGCGCGCCGGCCCCGCGTCTGGCGAGGAACTCCTCGTCGGCGCCGAAGTCGTGGACGAAGCCGAACTCGACGTCGGCCATCGAGGGGCCGGCGGCGACGGCGATCGAGACCGCGAAGGAAGGGATCGTGCGGCGGGCGTTGAGCGAGCCGTCGATCGGGTCGATCACCACCCGCGCGTCCCCCCCGGCGCCGAAGGAGACCTCGCCGCGCTCCTCGGAGACGGCGACGAAGGAGGCACCCTCGGCAGCGAGGCGGTCGAGCTCGGCGAAGACGGCGTCCTCGCATTCGCGGTCGATCACCAGGGTGCGGTCGCCGCCCTCGCCGACGCCCTCGTACACGGTGCGCTCGGCGCTGGTCCGGGTGCGCTCGAAGATCGGCCGCTGGGCGGCGACGATGCGGCGACAGATCGCCGGCCAGTCGGCGGAGAGGATGTCCATCGGCGGCATGGTATGGCGCGCTAGCGTTGGGCGATGCCTCAGGATCGACCAACGATCGAAATCGCCGACTCCGAGCGCGAGCGCGCGGTCTCCCACGGTGACGGGCCGCTGCTGATCGTCGGCGCACCGGGCACCGGCAAGAGCGAGCTCCTCGCCCGCCGGCTGGCGCGCCTGGTCGCCGGCGGCGCCCGGCCCGAGAGCGTGTTGATGGTCGCCTCCCGTCAGGCCACCGCGGCGCGCCTGCGCGAACGCTGCGAGGCGCTGCTGGAGGGCCCGTTCGAGGAGCTCTGGGTCGGCAGCTGGGACGCGATCGGCGAGCGGCTCCTGCGCGAGCACCCCGAGGAGGCGGGGCTCGACCCGTTCTTCGACGTGCTCGACCGGGCCGAGAGGCTGGCGATGCTGCTCGACCGGCTCGACCGCCTGCCGCTGCGCCGCCACGAGATCCGCGGCAACCCCGCGGGGCTGCTGGCCCGGCTGCTGGCGCGCATCGACCGGCTGAAGGCCGAACGGGTCGGGGCCACCACGCTCTCCGAACGGGCCCGCGAGCGGGAGGAGGGCGCGGTCGACGAGGCGAGCCGCGAGGCGGCGCGGCGCGAGCTCGAGTTCGCCGAGCTCTACGCCACCCACGACCGCATCCTCTCGGAGTCCGGCAGCCTCGACCGCGGCGACGTCTTCCTCGCCCTCGACTGCCTGCTGGTCGAGCGCCCCGACGTGCGGCGGCGGATCGCCGAGCGCTTCGGCCAGCTGATGATCGACGAGCTCGAGGAGGCGACGCCGGCGCAGCTCGCGGTCGCCGAGTCGCTCGCCGCCGAGTGCGCGAACCAGGTCCTGACCCTCGAGATCGAGGCTGCCGACGCGGTGACCCGCGGCGAGGAGTGGTTCGACGCGGTCCACCCCGCCGGGGAGCGGATCCTGCTCGAGCGCCGCTTCCGCGATCCCAAGCTGGCCTTCTGGCGCTGCGCCAACGAGCGCGCCCAGGCGCAGGCGGTGGCGCGGGCGGTGGAGCAGCTGGTCGTCAGCGGAACCGCGGCCGAGGAGATCTGCGTGCTGGTCGCCGATCCGGCCGAGCAGGGGGGCGCGGTCGCCGCGGCGATGGAAGAGCGCGGCATTCCCTTCCACCTCTCCGGGCCGGCGGCGCTGTTCCAGCGACCGGAGGTGCGCGACGCGATCGCCTGGCTGCGGGTGCTCGCCGATCCCGGCGACTCGGCCGCCGCGGCGCGGGCGCTGACCCGGCCCCCGGTCGAGCTCCGCTCCGGCGACCTGGCGCGGCTGACGACGATCGCGCGGCGGCGCAAGCAGGACATGGTCGCCGCCTGCGAGGCAGCGCTCGACAGCCCCCAGTTCCAGCCCGAGGCGCGCGAGCGGATCGGCACCTTCCTGCGGCTCTACGGCGCCGCCGCCGCGGTGATGGAGGAACGCCGGGCCGACGTCTTCGTGCGGCGCCTGATCGAGCAGGTCGGGTTGCGGCGCCAGCGCCTCTTCGCCGCCCAGCCCGAGGTTGCGGAGCGGCTTCTCAGCCTCTCCCGCCTGGCCGAGCTGGCGACCGCCTGGGCGCGCCGCGAGCCGCACGGCTCGACCCGCAAGTTCGTCGCCTACCTGAGCGCCGTCGCCGAGGCCGGGGCCGAACCCGAGGACGACGAGCAGGCGCGCTCGCCTGGGGCCGTCAACGGGATGGCGGCGGCCGCGGTCAAGGGGCTTGGCTTCGACCACGTCTTCGTCCTCGGGCTCGAGGAGGAGGGCGAGTGGGAGCGGCTCGGCTGGCCGGCTCGCGACGGCCTCGTCCTCTCGCGGGTCGAACACGGCACGGGCGGCGAGGCGGCGCAGCCGTCGCGCTTCTACGAGCGGGCGCTGGAGGCGGGGGGCGCCGAAGGTGCGGAGGAGGAGCTGCACGAGGAGGAGCTGTTCGGCCCCGCCGAGGGGCTGCACGCCACCTACCGGGCGCTGCGCGAGCAGGTGCTCGAGGCCTCCTGGCGGGCGGGGCGGGAGCTCTCGGAGCCGCGGCTCGACACCGCGATCGACGTCAACCGGGCGATCGCCCGCTACCTGGAGCTGCTGAAGCTGGCGGCGCTGGCGCAGCGGCCGGGGGACGAGCCGACCGCGGAGGCGATCGAGGCGGTGAACGGGCTGCTGCGGCAGGTGGCGACGCCGGAGCAGCAGGCCGAGCTCGACGCCTCCTCCCTCGACGCCTACCTGCTCGACACCGAGCGCGAGCGCGGCCGCCGGCTGGACCTGGTCGCGGCGCGCGAGGAGCCCTCGCTGGCCGCCTTCCTGCCGAAGCGCGGCGACGGCATGCTCAGCCTCTCGGCCTCGGACCTCTCGCTGTACCTGACCTGCCCACTGAAGTACAAGTTCGCCCGCGTCTTCGGCATCCCGCAGGAGCCGACGATCAACCAGCGTTTCGGGATCCTCTTCCACAACGTCCTCGAGCGTTTCCACAAGGAACCGCCTGAGGACCCCGAGGACGGGCTGCGGGTGCTGAACCGGCTGTTCGAGTCCGGCTGGCGGCGGACCGGGTTCGGCTCGACCGACGACGAGCTGCAGTTCCGCGACCGCGCCCGCGAGGCGCTGCGCCTCTACTGGGAACGTGAGCGCGAGTCCGAGGGCGAACCGGTCTGGCTGGAGAAGAAGTTCGATTTCAAGGTCGGCGACCACCACGTCCGCGGCCGCGTCGACCGCGTCGACCGCCTGCCCGACGGCGACTACGAGCTGATCGACTACAAGACCGGCGAGCGCAAGAGCGAAGAGGACCTCGACGAAGACCTGCAGCTGGCCCTCTACCGGCTGGCCGCGCGTGAGGCCTGGGGCATCGAGGCCAGCACCGGCAGCTACTACTACGTGCTCGACGCCGACAAGGTTCCCGCCCCGACCAGGCCCGACGACGCCGAGCGGGTCGAGCGCACCGTCCTGCAGGTCGGCGAGGGGATCCTCAGCCAGGACTTCGAGCCCCGCCCATCCCCCAGCGTCTGCAGCTGGTGCGACTACCGCCTGATCTGCCCGGCGGCCGAAGCCTGAGCAGCCGCAAGACAAAGCGCTCGAGGCGCGGGTCCTGTCAGGGGGAGGGGACACCTGCGCTGGATGCTCGGTATCCCCTCCCCCTGCCACCCACGCCGAGAGACCGAGTCGCAAGACTGCCCCGCTCCTCCGGCGGGTGGCGACGATCGGGAGGACTCTCCCGATAGGGAGAGCCCCCGATCGGAGACAGGACCCGCCGGCCGGAGCTCCTCAGTCCTTGAACGTCAAGAGCTGTCGTCGCCGCGCTGGCGGAGAAAGCGTTGGAACTCCCGGGCCAAGGTGTCGGCGGAGGGAAGCTCACCCTCCTCGTCGAGCAAATCCGCCTGTTCTGCCTCGATCCGGGTCACGAGTTCCTCGATTTCGGGGTTGGCGGCGACGGCGCGGCCGATCTGCTCTTCGTAGTCGGTCGTTTCCTCCTCCAGCTCGGAGGCCTCGACGGCGATCCCGGTCAGGCCCTCGAGCCGGCGCAGCAGGGCGAGCGCGGCCTTCGGGTTGGGGACGGCGGCGACGTAGTGCGGGACCGCCGCCCAGAGCGATGCGGAGTCGATCCCGCTCTGGCGGCAGAGGTCGTGGACGACGCCGACGATCCCGGTCGGCCCCTCGTAGTTGGAGCGCTCCAGTTCCAGCTCCTCGACCAGCTCGACGCTGGAGGCGAGGCCGGTGATCGGCACCGGCAGGGTGTGGGAGACCTCGGCGATCAGGGCGCCGAGGGTGACGATCATCTCGACGCCGAGGGCGTCGGCGACGGTCGCGATCGTCTCCGAGAAGGTGCGCCAGCGCAGGTTCGGCTCGGTCCCGTCGAGCAGGACCAGGTCGCGGTCCGCGCTCGGGATCCGCACCGCGTAGACGTTGTTCTCCGGCCAGTCGATCCGGCGCGTCTGGCCTTCGTCCATGCTGATCGTCGGCCGGGTCGACTGGAAGTCGAAGTAGTCCTCGGGGTCGAGGCTGGCGATCAGCTCGGCATCGAGAGAGTCGGCGACCGCGGTCAGCGCGGTCGAGGCGGCCGCGGCGGCGTCGTTCCAGCCGCGAAAGGCGCAGACCATCACCGGCGAGCGCAGGTGGGGCAGGTCCCCTTCCCAGGTAAGCGAGTCCACCTTTCGAGCGTAGACCATGCCACTGGCCTTGTCGGGCCCACCCCTTACCTAGGCGGAGCGGGCGCGGCGGACCAGCTGGGCGGCCATGAACAGGGCCAGGGCGGCGAAGGAGAGCTGCAGGGCGCGTTCGGAGATGTGGTTGGCGGCGGCGACGCCGACCAGGACGCCGAGCGGCGAGAGGGCGCCGATGATCAGCGCCTCGCGGACGCGGACGTTGCCGTAGCCGTTCTGGCGGTAGGCGCCGACGATCGCGACGACGACGATCATCAGCAGCGAGGTCGACTCGGCCTCTACCTGGGTGAGGCCGATGAAGATCGTCAGCGCCGGGACGAAGAGGACGCCGCCGCCGACCCCGACGAGCCCGCCGGTGAGGCCGCCGCAGAGGCAGATCAGGATCGCGGCGAGCTCGCTCATCGCTTTTCCTCGCTCACGAGAGGATCAGCTCCACGGCGATCGCCACCAGCAGCGCGGCGAACAGGTAGGAGACGGCGCGCTGCGGAATCCGCTGCTGGATCGCGGTGCCGAGGACGACGCCGACGATCGCCGGGATCGCGAGCAGGAGGCCGGTGAGGACGTGGACGTTGCCGTAGATGCCGCCCTGGGCGAGGGCGCCGAGCAGCCCGATGAGGACGATCGCGGCGAGGCTGGTCCCGGTGGCGAGGCGCTCGCCGTAGGCGAACCAGAAGATCAGCAGGGGAACGATGATCGTGCCGCCGCCGACGCCGAAGAGGCCGCTGAAAGCGCCGGCCAGGGTGCCGATCGCCGCCAGCTTCCAGATCGCGTGGTCCGGGGGCGCGCTGGCGGTGGGCATCTCGCGATACTAGAGCCGTGCCCCACGACCCAGAGACGGGAGGCCGCGACTGGGCCGAGCGCTTGGAGCCCCTGCGCCGCGAGCCCGACCGTGCGGCGATCCTCACCGACGTCGACGGGACCCTGGCGCCGATCGTCGACCGCGCCGAGGACGCGGCGGTGCCGGCGGCGGCACGCGAGGCGCTGGCGGCGCTGAGCGAGCGCTACGCGCTGGTCGGCTGCATCTCCGGCCGCCAGGCGGCGGAGGCGCGGCGGCTGGTCGGCCTCGACTCGCTCGCCTACGCCGGCAACCACGGGCTGGAGCTGCTGCTGCCGGGGGAGAGTGCGGTGCGGCCGGATCCCTCGATCGCCGGCTGCGAGGAGCAGGCGGCGGAGTTCCTCGCCACGCTCGACGCCGACCGGCTGGGGGTTGGGCTGCGGCTGGAGGACAAGGGGCCGATCCAGGCCCTGCACTGGCGCGGCAGCGCCGACGAGGCGGCGGCCGAGAGCCGCGCCCGCGAGATCGCCAACGAGGCCGGGCGGGCAGGGTTGGAACCGCGCTGGGGACGCAAGGTGCTGGAGCTGCGGCCGGCCGGGGGCGGCGGCAAGGACGGCGCGGTCGCCTCGCTGCTCGCCGACGGGCGGCTCGACCGCGCCACCTACGCGGGCGACGACCGCACCGACCTCGACGCCTTCCGCCGCCTGCGCGAGCTGAAGGAGGAGGGGCAGCTGAGCACCGCGGTCTGCGTCGGGGTGCTCTCCCCCGAGGCACCGGCGGAGCTCGGCGAGGAGGCCGACGTCACCGTTGCCGGGCTCGACGGCTGGCTGGCGATCCTCGAGTGGCTGGCGGAGCCAGGGGAACCAACCACCTAAAACGATGCCCTACACCGACCTGCTCCGCGCCAGCGTCTTCATCACCGCCGCCGAGGCGACCGCCCTGGGGGCGATCACGGCGCTGGCGGCGAACCGCGACGGGGACACGACGATCGCGCTCGTCGCCGCCGGCTGGTGGCTGGTGGCGCTGGCGATCGGGATGTACCTGAGCCGCCCCCACCGCGCCGCCGAGGACGTCCGCGACGCGCTCGCACGGGCCAAGAGCGCCTCCTCCCTGCCCGAGCAGAGTCCGGCCCGGATCGCCCTCACCCGCCTCTGGCCGATCGCCTTCACCGCGATCGCCGCCGGGGGCCTGGGCATCTTCTTCCCGGGCGTCGCCGCCGTCGGCGCCGGCTACGCGCTGATCGTCTCCCTCGCCTGGCACACCCGCGAGGCGGCGGTGCTGGGGATCGAGCAGCGCGACGGAGTCAAGTTCTACGTCGTCCCAACGCCGGCGCTGCAGCCGATCGAGCTGGTGCGGACGCCGGGGCTGCGCGGTGACGGCCTCGGCGCCTACTAGCCAGTCAGCCGCAGTAGGTCTTGACGTCGCGGCTGGCCTTGGCCAGCTTGTGGCGCTTGGCCCTCAGCTTTCGCTTCAGCCGCAGCTTGGCCGGGCCCGGCCGGTGATGCCGCACTCTGATCGCAAGGCGATGGACGATGCGAGACCAGATCAGCTGGTTCTCGAGAGCGACCGCGCAGGGTGATTTCGCCACCTGGGTGCGGCCTGAGGGGGCGCAGCGAACCTCGGCACCGCCCGGCTGGGCGACGCAGGCCCGCAGCTGGACCTTCGTCCCCTGGGCGGCAACCGGCATCGCCCCGGCGAAGGTGACTATGCCGCCCACGGAGTTGGCGTAGACGAGATCCGCGAACGGGAGGGGTTCGGTCCCTTTGGCGACAACCGGGCGCCACTGCAGGACGGCCGGGGTGCCGTCGCCGGCCGGAGTTCCATCCCCGTAGATCACCGAAGCCGGCAAGGTGAAGGAGGTCGGCAGGCTGGGCGGGACAGCCAGGCCGATGTTGACCAGGCTGGTGATCCGCTCGATCGTCTCGGTGTACTGGCCGCGTCCTTCGTCCGCGGCTTCGCCGCGTTCGGCGCAGCAGCCGTGAACCCAGTTGACGAGATATCCCTGGCCGGAGGGGCCTTCGTAGGTGATCACGATTCGTTCCTGCTGACCAGCGTCAACCGTGATGTTTTCGTTGCACTTGGAGAGGGCGTCATCCGCCCCGAAGTCGTCGATCGCTGGGACCAGGCAGAGGTGCATGTGTTCAGTCCCGAGCCTGTTGTCAACCGCGATCTGGACCTGATCCCCGGGCCTCACCACCGTCGGCAACCGCCACCAGTGACTGAAGACCCCGTTGCCATGGACATAGACGGTCCCCTGCCAGACGCCGGCAAACGGCTCGCCGAGCTTGACGGTGGGCGCGTTGCTGGGGGCGTTGTTGGACGAGGCCTGGGCCGCCGCGGGCATCAGCGCGAGCGCCGCCAGCGCGGTGGCAAGAACACTGGTACGCAAGCGGTATCCGAACCTCATGGCGGCGCAGACTACACAGCGCGCTCTAAGTCTGCTTGAGCAGTTTGGAGAACTCTCGCCAATTTTTGGTATTGGCGATGTCTGAGGCGGTCAGCCAGGCGCGGCGGGCGGTGGCGATGGCGTAGGCCATGTTGTCGAGGGTGTCGACGCCGTGGGCGTCGGTGTTGAGGACGATCTTCACCCCGGCCTCCGCGGCGAGGCGGGCGTGGAGGTCGGAGAGGTCGCGGCGGTTGGGGTTGCCGTTGATCTCGATCATCGTGCCGGTGCGGGCCGCGGCCTCGGCGACCGCCTCGACGTCGACCCCGTAGGGCTCGCGGCGGCCGATCAGGCGGCCGGTGAGGTGGCCGATGCAGTCGACGTTCGGGTTCTCGATCGCGGCGAGGACGCGCTCGGTCATCTGCGCCTCAGAGACGTTGAAGGAGGTGTGGACGGAGGCGACGACCCAGTCGAGGGCGGCGACCAGGTCGTCGGGGTAGTCGAGGGTGCCGTCGAGGCCGATGTTGATCTCCGAGCCGGCGAGCAGGCGGAAGCCCCTGCTGCCGCTGCTCTCGTTCCAGGCGCGCACCTCATCGATCCGCTCCCAGAGGCGCTCGGCGGTGACGTGGTCGCCGAAGCCGTGACTGGCGGAGTGGTCGGTGATCGCCAGGTACTCGTAGCCCCGATCCTGGGCGCCCTCGGCCATCTCCTCGAGGCTGTTGCGACCGTCGGAAAGGGTCGTGTGGGAGTGCAGGTCACCCTTGATGTCGGCCAGCTCGACCAGGTCGGGGAGCTTGCCCTCGCGCGCCGCCTTCAGCTCGCCGCGGCCCTCGCGCAGCTCCGGCTCGATGTAGGCGTAGCCGAGGCGCTCGTAGACCCGCTGCTCGGTCTCGCAGGTCTCGACGTCGCCCGACTCGGTGTCGGTGATGCCGTGCTCGGAGACCGAGAGACCGCGGCCGACCGCCTCTTCGCGCAGCTGGACGTTGTGGGCCTGGGAGCCGGTGAAGTGCTGCAGCAGGTTGCCGAAGGCGGCGGGCGGGACGATCCGCAGGTCGACCGAGATGCCGTTGTGGGTCTGGGCGCGGACCCCGTTGGGACCGGGTTTGCCGGCAGCGGCGATCAGCGGGTGGCCCGCGAGGTGCTCGGCCAACGCGGCGGGCTGCTCGGCGGTCGCGATCAGGTCGATGTCCTTGCAGGTCTCGCCCCAGCGGCGGACCGAGCCGGCGACCTCGACCCGGTTGGCGGCCGGGTGCTCGCGCAGCGCCGCCGCCAGCTCCTCGGCGATCGGCTTGACCTTCGAGAGCAGCAGGCGGCCGGGACCCTCGCCGGGCTCGCCGAGGCGCTCCAGCGAGGCGAGGATGTTCTCCTCGGCCTTCGGGCCGAGGCCCTTGACGTCGCGGATCTTCTCCCCCTCGGCGGCGGTCTTGAGGTCCTCCATCGAGGAGATCTCGAGCTCCTCGAAGAGGCGGCGGGCGGTTTTCGGGCCCACCCCGGGGACGCGGGTGACCTCGATCAGGGTCGGCGGGAACTTCGCCTTCAGCTTCACGGCGGCCGGGATCTCCCCGGTCTCGATCAGCGCCGCGATCTTTTCCGCCAGCGTCTTGCCGACGCCGGGGACCTCGGTGGCGCGCCCCTGCGCGGAGAGCTCGGCGACCGAGACGGGGCTCTCGCGGATCGCCTTGGCGGCGGTGCTGTAGGCGAGGACCCGGTATTTGACCGCCCCGTCGAGCTCGTAGAGGATCCCCAGCTCTTCCAGGGCGGCGGCGATCTCGGCGTTCGTCACCCGCCAAGGAATACCATCGCGGGGCCTTCGGGTAGGGGGACCAGACGCCGTTTTCCGAGTCTGGACAACGACGCTATACTTTCTGAAGTATTGAGCTCGAGCCGAAACCGCAACCGGGAGAAACGATCGTGACTGGCAAATTGACGGACGTAACCGACGCCACCTTCAAAGCTGACGTGCTCGACGCCGAGGGCCCTGTCCTCGTCGACTTTTGGGCGCCCTGGTGCGGTCCGTGCCGCGTCGTCCACCCGGTTCTGGAGGAGATCGACGGCGAGCGCGCCGACCTCAAGATCGTCTCGATCAACGTCGACGAGAACCAGCAGACGGCGGCCAACTACGAAGTCCTCTCGATCCCGACGATGATCCTCTTCAAGGACGGCGCGATCGCGAAGAAAGTCGTCGGGGCGATGCCGAAGCGGCGCCTCGAGGCCGAGCTGGAGCCGGCGCTCGCCTAACGGCGCGCCCGGTCTCCCTCCCATGCCGTTCGTTCACGTCCACTGGTACGAGGGCCGCTCCGACGAGCAGAAGGCGGAGATCGCCAAGCGCATCGAAGCCGCCCTCGTCGAGGTGGCCGGTGTCTCGCCGGATCACTGCTGGGTGAAGTTCGATGATTCGGCTAAAGCCGACTTCATCATCGGCGAGAAGCCGCAGGATTGAGCACCTTTCGGTAGAGGGAGTCGGCACCCCTACTTCAATAGCTGTTCAGCAGACGCTGATCGCCGAAACCGCATAAGACATCGATATGCGACGTCTCTCGCGGTCTCGGTAGAAGGCGTCCTATAGATGCTGTCGCTAGGAGGGATGGGTGTCCCCTGACCGACCGGCGTCCTGATTTTCGCGCTGACCACTCGGCGAGAGACAGCTACTTAAAGGCGAAAATCCCAGGGAGGTCAGGGGACACCCATCCCCTCCTACCGCAGAGACATCTCAATCAAGCCCGGCTGACGCCGATGCTCAGGTCTTTGCCATCGATCTTCGCGGCGGCGCCGTTGCTGCCGTCGTAGGAGACGGTCGTGGCGAGGACCTCTCCCGCTAGGTAGTCCTGGTGCGCCTGCGCGGCGGCGATCAGGTCGGGATCGCCGCTGAGGCTCAGGTCGATGCGGTCGGTGATCTCGAGGCCCGCTGCTTTGCGGGCGTTCTGGACGGCGTGGACGATCTCGCGGGCGAGGCCCTCGCGGCGGAGGTCGTCGTCCAGCTCGAGCTGGAGTGCGACGGCGTGGCCCGCCTCGGCCTCGACCTCGTAGCCCTCCAAGGGCTGCAGGGCGAGGGTGACGTCGTCGGGGCCGAGGCTGTGGTCGGTGCCGTCGATCGCGATCCCGATCTCTCCCCCCTCGGCGAGCACGCCGGCGACGTGGGTCGCGTCGAGCGCCTCGACCGCGGCGGCCACCTGGGGCATGTTCTTGCCGAAGCGGGGGCCGAGGGTGCGGTAGTTGGGCTTGGCGGAATAGCTGACCAGCTCGGACTCGTCGGTGACGAAGTCGAGCTCCTTGACGTTGAGCTCGGAGGTGACGAGGGTGGCGCGGGCTTCGATCGCGGCGCGCTCGGCGTCGTTGGCGACGATCACGGCGCGGCGCAGCGGCTGGCGGACCTTCGCCTTGGCCTGGGCACGGGCGGCGCGGCCGAGCTCGACCGTGAGCCGGACCGCCTCCATCCCCTGCTCCAGCTCGAGGTTCCTGAGCGCCTCGTCGACCTCGGGGTAGTCGCGCAGGTGGACCGAGGGGGCCGCGTCCTCGTCGCTGAGGTTGCGGTGGATCTCGTCGGCGAGGAAGGGAGTGAACGGCGCCAGCATCGCCGTCGTCTCCAGCAGGCAATGGCGCAGGGTCGCGAAGGCGGCGCGGTCCCCTTCCCAGAAGCGGCGGCGCGAGAGCCGCACGTACCAGTTGGAGAGCTCCTCGACGTACTCGGCGATCGCCCGCCCGGCGGCGGTGCAGTCGTAGGCGTCCATCCGCTCCCGCACGGTGGCGGTCGTCGCCTGCAGGCGGGAGAGCGCCCAGCGGTCGAGATCGTTCAGGCCATCGCGTGGTTCCTTTTGCACGTCATCGGTGCGAAAGGAACCACGGAAGTCGTCCGGGGCCAGGTTCTCCGCGTTGGCGTAGAGGACCCAGAAGGAGTAGGTGTTCCAGAGGGTGAGGAGGAACTGGCGGACCGATTCGCCGACCGTGTCGACGCTGAAGCGGTAGCCAGCCCAGGGCTGCTGGGCGGTCAGGTAGTACCAGCGGAAGGCGTCGGCTCCGTGGCTGTTCAGCACGTCCCAGGGGTCGACGACGTTGCCGCGGCTCTTCGACATCTTCTGGCCCTCGGGATCGAGGATCAGGCCGAGGCAGACGCAGTTGCGGTAGCTGGAGGTGTCGAACAGCAGGGTCGACTCGGCGAGCAGCGTGTAGAACCAGCCGCGGGTCTGGTCCTGGGCCTCGCAGATGTAGTCAGCCGGGAAGCGCTCCTCGAACTCCTCGGTGCCCTCGAACGGGTAGTGGAACTGGGCGAAGGGCATCGCGCCGCTGTCGTACCAGGTGTCGATCACCGAGAGGACGCGGCGCATCTCGCTGCCGCACTCGTCGCACTCAAGAGTGATGCCGTCGATGTAAGGCCGATGAAGATCGAGGTTCTCCGGAATCGCCTCCCGGGCGTGCTTGCGTAATTCCTCGACCGATCCGATGCACCGGGTGCATCCGCAGTTGGGCTTGGTGCACTTCCAAATCGGCAGCGGCGTCCCCCAGTAGCGATCTCGCGAAAGCGCCCAGTCGACGTTGTTCTCCAGCCATTTGCCGAAACGGCCGTCCTTGATGTGCTCGGGGTGCCAGCCGATCTCCTCGTTGTTGGCGAGCAGCTGATCCCGCGCCTGGGAGGTGGCGATGTACCAGCTCGACTTCGCGTAGTAGAGGAGCGGCGTGCCGCAGCGCCAGCAGTGCGGGTAGGCGTGCTCGTAGACCTGCTCGCGGAAGAGCAGGCCGCGCTGGTCGAGGTCGGCGATCAGAGCGGCGGTGACCTCGGGGTCCTTGACGAACTTGCCCTCGAAGCCGGTGACGCGGCGATCGAATTTGCCGTCTAGGCCGACCGGGTTGTAAAGCGAGGCGGCGTTCGTCGGGTCGAACTGCCCGGCCGCCGCGGCGACCGCGTAGTCGTCTTCGCCGAAAGCGGGCGCGATGTGGACGAGGCCGGTCCCGTCCTCGGTGGTGACGAACTCGCCGGCGAGAACCTCGAAGGCGGCAGCGGGGCCGCCGTCCTCCAGGGCGAAGACAGGGCCGCGGTAGGCGCGACCGACGAGGTCGGAGCCCGGGAAGCGAACGAGGATCTCGGCCCCCTCGCCCAGCACCTGCTCGACCAGCGGCTCGGCGAGGATCAGGGTCTCGCCCTCGACCCGCGCCCGCACGTAGGTCACCTCCGGCGCGACCGCGACCGCGACGTTGCCGGGCAGGGTCCATGGCGTCGTCGTCCAGACCAGCAGCGCGGCGTCGTCGTCGAGCAGCGGGAACCGCACGTAGATCGAGGGGTCCTTGACGTCCTCGTAGCCCTGCGCGACCTCGTGCGAGGAGAGCGCGGTGCCGCAGCGCGGGCAGTAGGGGACGACCTTGTGGCCCTCGTAGAGGCGGTCTTTGTCCCAGAGCTGTTTCAGCGACCACCAGACCGACTCGATGTAGTCGTCCTCGAGGGTGACGTAGGGGTCATCCAGGTCGATCCAGAAGCCGATCCGCTCGGTCAGCTTGTTCCAGTCCTCGACGTACTCGAAGACCGACTCACGGCAGCGCTGGTTGAACTCGGCGATCCCGAACTCCTCGATCTCCTGCTTGGAGGAGATGCCGAGCTGCTTTTCGACCTCGAGCTCGACCGGCAGGCCATGGCAGTCCCAGCCGGCCTTGCGCGGCACCCGGAAGCCGCACATCGTCTTGTAGCGGGGGTAGACGTCCTTGAAGACGCGGGCGAGGACGTGGTGGGAGCCGGGACGCCCGTTGGCGGTTGGTGGGCCCTCGTAGAAGCTCCAGACCGGGGCGCCCTCGCGCTGGGCGAGCGAGCGCTCGAAGACGCCTTCCTCGCGCCAGCGCGCGAGGACGCGCTCCTCCAGGTCGGGGAAGGACTGCTTCGGGTCTACGGGTTCGAATCCGGGCATGAAGCACACGATTCTATGAGCCTCAGAAATCGCAGTTTGCTCGGGAGCCTTTGATGCGGCTGCCGCGGTCGCTACCAGACGAGGACGTACTCGTCGGGGTCGCCCGGGTTGACGTAGACCGGGAGGACGAGCCCCGGCTCCATCCGGTTGGCGACGAAGACGGGCATGATCTCCCGCCGCTTCGCCTCTCGGGTCCCCTGTCCCGGCACGTCGAGCTCGAGCCGCAGGCTCATCAGCGGCATCTCGTTGACGGTCGCGCTGCTGCCGGCGTGCAGGACCGTGGCCGTCCCGCGCAGGCCCTGGCGGAAGATCCAGTCGTTGCGCGCCGACTTCTTCTCCTGGCGCCGCGCGTACCAGAGGAGGCCACCGGCGACGAGGACCCAGATCACCCCGATCGAGGCGAGGATGCCCGCCACCTCCCCTGGCACGCCGATCAGGATCGGGACGATCGCGAAGGCCGCCCCGGCGAGGCCGAAGAAGGCGATCAGGCCGATGCCGACCTTGTTCGGCTGCATCTACTCCTCGCACTCCTCGCGGACGCGGGTGGCGACGTGGGCGGTGGCCTCGCAGAGGGCGGCGAGACCGTCGGCGCCGGGGTCGTCGGCCTCGACGCTGCCGAGCAGCGCGCCGTAGGCGAGCTCGAAGGAGAAGTCGGCCGGCGGCTTCGTCCCCAGCCAGTCGACGAGGCTGGGCGAGAACAGCTGCCGCAGCCAGTTGGGGTCCTGGTAGGGGCTGGTGGCGACCTCGTAGCGCTCGTTCAGCGCCTTGCTCTCGGTCCAGAGCTTCGATTGGCGCGACTCGAAGCCGTAGAACTCGTCGTCGCGGGTGCCGCGGCCGCGGCGGATGCAGAAGACGCGCGGCGCGAAGGCGGTCGCGGCGGGGACCTCGGTGAGCGCGAGGTGGAAGCGGAAGGTCTTGTTGCGCTTGTAGGCGAGCTGGCCGACGACGCCCTCGACCCCATCGTCGAGCGTGCCGCGCAGCGCCGGCCGCAGCGGCTCGCCCTTGCCCTCGACCAGCAGCGGCGTCAGCGGGCCAGGGGCGAAGCTGCCGAGCGCCTCCAGTCCGCGGGCGGCGGCGAGCTCGGCGTAGGCGGACTGAACGTCGGACACCGGCGCAGCCTAGAGCGGCGGGCGGCGTGGGGGCGGATGCCGCCGGGCGCTAGGGTGAGCCGCCGATGGAGCGCTACGACCTCAATGGAAAAGTCGCGCTGGTGACCGGCGCGGCACGTGGGATCGGGTTCGAGACCGCGCGGCAGATGCACCTGCGCGGCGCCTCGGTCGCGGTCCTCGACCTCGATGCCGAGGAGGCGCGCGAGGCGGCGGAGCGGATCGGGCCGCGCGCGATCGGGCTCGGCGGCGACGTCACCGACCAGAGCGCGCTGATGAACGCCGTCGCCGAGACCGTCGAAAAGCTCGGCGGGATCGACGTCGCGGTCGCCAACGCCGGCATCGCCCAGAAGCAGTTCGCGACCGTGCGCGGGATCTCCGGTGAGGAGTGGGAGCGGGTCTTCGAGGTCGACATGCTCGGCGTCTGGCGGACGGTGCGGGCGACGCTGCCGCAGATCGTCGAGCGGCGTGGCCAGATGATCGTCGTCTCCTCCGTCTACGCCTTCGCCAACGGGTTCGGCAACAGCCCCTACGCGGTCGCCAAGGCCGGGGTCGAGTCGCTCGGCCGGGCGCTGCGGGTGGAGCTGAAAGCGCACGGCGCCAGCGCCAGCGTCGCCTACTTCGGCTGGGTCGACACCAAACTCGTGCAGGACGCCTTCTCCCAGGAGACCTCGGGCCGGGTACGGGAACTGAGCCCCGAGTGGCTGCTGAAAAGGATCACCCCCGAAGAGGCCGGCGCCGGCCTGGTGCGCGGGATCGAGGAACGGGCGCCGCGAATCTTCGTGCCGAAATGGTGGCGCTACGTCTCCGCCCTACGCGGGATCGTCAACCCGCTGCTCGACAAGCGGATGGAGAGCGAACCGAAATACGCCGAGCTGGTGCGGGACATCGACGCCGCGAGCGTCGACGCGGTCAAAGCTCGGGCGGACGGCTGAGGGACCGAGCGGTTAGGCCCGAACTTCCCCAACCTCTATCTCGGCTGGGTAGAGGTTGGGGAAGTTCGGGTGAGGCGCTCTAGGAGGGACACCACCGACTCGTAGGGGGCGCCGGTGGCGCGGGTCATGGCGATCTCGCAGGTGCGGTTGCTGGAGAGGTAGGCGTCGAAACTGCGGCCCGAGAGCTCTTCGGCTTGGGGGCGCGTGGCGGAGGCGGTCAGCTCGGGGTGGGAGATGCCGCGGTCGCCGGCGAAGGCGCAGCAGGTGGCGGAGGGGGCGACGAAGACGTCCTCCGCGAGCGCGTTGGCGAGCGTGCGAAGCGGGTGCGCGAGGGCGAGGCGACGGGTGGCGCAGGTCGGGTGAACGGTGGCGGATCCAACCTTCTCGTCGATCTCGAGGTTCGGCAGCAGCCGCAGCGCCCAGGCGACCGAATCGACGATCTCGAGCTTCCCAAGCCGCTCCGCATTCTCCTCCGAGAGCACACCATCGCCGACCTCGGCAATCGCGCCCGTGCAGGACGCCGCATCGATCACCACCGGCAGCGCCCCCTCCCCGCTCCACGCCCAGAGCCGCTCAACCATCTCATTCGCCTTGTGCGCATGCGCCGCCGAGAACCCTTTCGAGCTCCAAGGCAAGCCACAACAGCTCCCCGCCACGTCCTCGGGAATCGCAACCGGCACCCCAGCCCGCTCCGAAACCGTCACAAGAGCATCAACCACTCCGCGAGACCGCAAAAAACCTCCTTGAGGGGGCTTTTTTGCGGTCTCGGCGGAAGAGAGGCCGAAGATGCGATTCGTGCAGCTGGGGACGTACACCGCCGCGGCCCCGTCTGGAGGAGGGGATGACCCTTTCCGGACCCTCCCCGCTGTTGTCCGGAAAGGGTCATCCCCTCCTCCCCAGCGAGCCGCGCCGGGCAACCCCTTGCCCCGCTTCGTCCGCCGCGCCAACGGCCCACCGACCTTCAGCGCCACGCGAGAGATCTTCTCGACCGCCCCCCAACGCTTCGCGGCAGCCAAAGCCGCCCGTTCAGCCCGCCCGGAATGCTGCGCCACCCGCAGCTCCTTGACCATCCGCCCCGTGTCGATTCCCAATGGGCAAGCGATCTGGCAGGAGCCGTCGGTGGCGCAGGTCTGCAGCGCGTCGTAGTCGTACTCCGCCAGCAGCGCCCGCTGCACCGGCGAGCCCTCGGGCTGGCGGGCCATCTCCCGCCGCAGGACGATCCGCTGGCGCGGCGTCGTCGTCAGGTTGCGGCTGGGGCAGACCGGCTCGCAGAAGCCGCACTCGACGCAGGTCGTGGCGCCGCCCCAGTCCTCGATCGCCGGCGTCGTTTTCAGGTTGCGCAGATGGACGCCGGGGTCGCGGCTGAGGAGGACGTCGGGCGAGAGGACGCCGTCGGGGTCGGCGAGGCGCTTCAGACGCCACATCAGCTCGGTCGCCTTCTCCCCCCACTCGCGCTCCACATAAGGCGCCATGTTCACGCCGGTTCCGTGCTCGGCCTTGAGCGAACCGTCGTACTTGCCGACGATCAGCTCGACCAGGCCGCCCATGAAGGCCTCGTAGCGCTCGAGGTCCTCCTGCTTGGCGAAGTCCGGGGTCAGCATGAAGTGGAGGTTTCCGGCGGAGGCGTGGCCGGCGACGCCGGGGAGGAAGCCGTGCTCGCCGAGCAGCGCCTGCAGGTCCTTGGCGCCTTCGGCGATCCGCTCCGGCGGCACGCATACGTCCTCGACGATCAGCGCCGTCCCCTCCGGCCGCACCCGGCCGATCAGGCCGTGCAGCCCCTCGCGCACCCGCCAGGCGAGCTCGATCGCCTCCGGATCGCGGGCGAAGTCGATCGGCCGGATCGTCTCGTGCGAGCCGAGGATCGCTTCAGCGCGCAGTACCTGCGCGGCGAGGTCGCCCTCGTCGGCACCACCGAACTCGACCAGCAGCACCGCCGACTCCGGCGGCAGCTCTTTCCACTCCTGCGGCGCCCCGACCATGTTCCAGGCGGCGGTGATCAACGCCGGCGCGACCATCAACTCGACCGCTCTGGCGCCGGAGGCGACCAGGTCCCCGACCGGGGCTATCGCCTCGTCGATGCCGGGGAAGTGGACCCAGGCGGTGGTCGTCACCGCCGGCACCGGCACCGTCTCGAAGACGACCTCGGCGATGAAAGCGAGGGTGCCCTCGGAGCCGACCAGCAGGCGGCGGAAGATCTCCAGCGGCTCGTCGGCGTCGAGGAAGGCGCAGAGGCGGTAGCCGGTGGTGTTCTTGATCGCGAACTTGCGGCGGACGCGCTCGGCCAGCTCGGCGTCGGCGCGGATCTCGTCACGGATCGCCTCGAGGCCGGCGACCAGCTCCGGCTCGGCGGCGGCGAAACGATCGGCGGCGCCGGGCGCGCCGCTGTCGATCACCGTTCCCGACGGCAGGACGAAGGTCAGCTCGCGGACCGTCGAGTAGGAGTCCCTGGTGACGCCGCAGCGCATCCCGCCGGAGTTGTTGGCGACGACGCCGCCGACGGTGCAGACGTCCGTGCTCGCAGGGTCGGGGCCGAGTTTGCGGCCGTGCGGGGCGAGGACGCGGTTGGCGTGGCCGAGGATCGTCCCCGGCTTGACCCGGGCGCGGGCGCCGTCGTCCTCGACCCTTACCCCGCCCCAGTGCTTGCGGACGTCGACGAGGATGCCGTCGGTCTGTCCCTGGCCGTTGAGGCTGGTGCCGCCGGCGCGGAAGGTGACGGGGATGGAGCGCTGGCGGCCGAAGCGCAGCACCTTGGCGACGTCGTCGGCGTCGCGC
The DNA here is from genome assembly GCA_035264245.1 of Solirubrobacterales bacterium. Classification (GTDB taxonomy): domain Bacteria; phylum Actinomycetota; class Thermoleophilia; order Solirubrobacterales; family 70-9; genus VAYN01. Next base: position 15,657 of record DATFQO010000002.1, on the reverse strand, counting down.
GCCTCGACCACTGCCTGCGGGAAGCGCCGGTAGGGGCTGGCGTCGGAGGCGTAGGCGACGAGATCGCTGACCCGGTGCAGAACGCGGTCGGCCCCCAGCAGCTCCTCCAGCTCCCGGCGGAGCGACTGCGCAACTCCGCCGGCCAGCGAATCGGGAGCGCGATCATCAACCGGCTGACTAGGAGGCGGCGGAACCGGGCGCATTCTCGTACCGGGGAACACAGGGCTGCGTCAGGAGGGCCGGGGGATGTCCGCCGGACCCTCCCCGCTGTTGTCCGGCGGGCATCCCCCGGCCCTCCCCCACCTGTCCGGAGTACCAACCATCGCTAAAAAAGGGACATGCCCGGGGAGACCGGGACTTCGACCAGCTCCGGCTGCGAGGAGGCGAGCGCGCTGCTCAGCGCGCCGGCGACCTCGTCGCGGCCCTTCGCCCGGTGGGCCTTGACGCCATAGCCCTCGGCGACCGCGGCGACGTCGAGCTTCGGCAGGTCGAGGCCGGGCGCGCCGTTGACCTGCTCGACTTCGGCGAACCACTTGAGGATCGCGTACTCCTGGTTCTGGAGGACGAGGAAGGTGACCGGCGCCCTGTAGGCGACGGCGCTCCAGAAGGCGGTGATCGCGTACTGGGCCGAGCCCTCGCCGAGGACGCAGACGACCGGGCGGTCGGGCTGGGCGAGCTGGACGCCGACCGAGGCGGCGAGGCCGAAGCCGAGGCCGCCGCCGGCGCTGAAGTAGTAGCTGCCGGGACGGGAGATGCGCAGCTGGTTGCGCAGCGCCAGGGTGCTGGAGGGGGACTCGAGGACGATGATCGCGTCCTCGGGCAGCACCTCGGCCAGGGCGGTGTGGACGGTCGAGGGGTTGAGCGGGTCCTCGGCCGGGATTTCTCCCGGACCGGGGTTCGGCTCCGGCGCAGGGCGCGAGGACTCCGGCACCGCCTCCAGCAGCGCCGCCAGAGTGAGGCCGACGTCGGCGACGATCGCCTCGCCCATCGGCGCCCGCACCGCCTCGTCGGGGTCGCTGGTGATCGCCACCAGCTCCGCCCCCTCGGGCAGCAGCGGCCCGGGGATGTGCGGGTAGTAGGGGAAGACCGAGCTGCCGACGACGACGATCAGGTCGTGGCCCTCGAGCGTCTGCCCGACCGGGCCGATCGCCGGCGGCAGGACGCCGCGGAAGTTGGGGTGGTTCTCGGGGAAGCCGAGGCGGACGCCGCCGGTTGCCGGCGAGGCCCAGACCGGGAGGCGCTGGCGCTCGGCGAGGGCGACAGCCGTGTCCCAGGCACCGGCGGTGTCGATGTCGGGGCCGGCGACGAGGACCGGGTTCGAGGCGGCGTCGAGGCGCTCGGCGAGGGCGCGGACCGCCTCGGGGTTCGCGGTGGCGCGGCCGTCGACCTTGCGGGCGATCGCCGCGGCGGCGTCCTTCTCATCGACCTCGGCGTACCAGTCGTCCATCGGCAGCGAGACGAAGACCGGCCCGCGCGGCGCCAGCCCGGCGAGGTGGGCGCCGTGCCCGAGCGCCAGCGGCACGTCCTCGGCCCGCGGCGGCTCGAAGGACCACTTGACCAGCGGGTGCGGCATCCGCGTCGCGTCGCGGTTGGTGAGGTTCGCCTGCAGGGTGATCTGCGCCCGCGCCTGCTGGCCGGCGGTGATCAGCAGGGGCGAGTGGTTGGCCTGGGCGTTGAAGATCGCCCCCATCGCGTTGCCGACGCCCGGCGCGGTGTGGAGGTTGACGACGGTCGTCTTCCCCGACGCCTGCGCGTAGCCGTCGGCCATCCCGACCACGACCGCCTCCTGCAGGCCGAGCACGTAGCGCAAGTCGCTCGGGAAGTCGGCGAGCATCGGCAGCTCGGTCGAGCCCGGGTTGCCGAACATCGTCGTCATCCCGTGGGCGCGGAAGAGGTCGAATGCGGCTTCGCGAACGGTCGGCACGAATCGAACCCTATCCGGCCGTGTTCCAACGCCCAATGCTCCTGAGTGCTCTTAAGCAGGATTCAAGGAGCGGGCGTCGTAGCGCCGATAAGGCAGGAGTGAGCCACCGCCTCCTCGCCACCGTCTGGGCCCGCACCCTCGCCGTCTTTGCCCTCTCCCTCGCCCCGCTGCTGGCGATCTGCGCCTACGCCGAGGCGGCGCCGGTGACCAGGGTCGCCTACGGGACGGGCAAGATCGTCCCGATCCCGGCCTCGATCCCCCACGCCGAAGGCGACATGGTCGACCAGCGGATCATCCCCAACCTGCGCTGGATCGCCCAGCGGTACCCGATCTACGTCACCGACGGCTACTCCGGGCCTCTGCCGAACGGCGAACACGTCGGCTGCGACGGCTGCCACGTGAAGAACTCCGATCACTACAACGGCCTCGCCGTCGACATCGTCCCGCTCGAACCGAGCTCCAAATGCGACGCGAACTGGACCGCGATCACCCGCCTCGCCCTCTGGGCCGAGCCCGAACAGAACAAACCGCGACAGCCCTTCCGCTGGGTCGGCTACGACGGCGACGCCGGCCACGGCTGCGGCAACCACCTCCACCTCTCCTGGAACCACGCGGTCGCGCCGATGTTCACGCTGGCCGAATGGGTCGAAGTCTTCCCGGTCAGCTTCACCGGGGTCAAACCGGTCACGGCGCCGAAGAAGAAACCGCACTCGGCGCCGAAAGCCCCGGCCGGACCCCCCGGCGGCATCGCCCAGGCCTCCACCGGTGGCATCTCGGCCCGGCCCGGCGACTGAGCGACTTTCGCCTCAGCCGGCGAGGCGATAGGCGAGCAGCTTGGGCGTTTCGGTCGCCGCGCTGCCGGCGCGTGCCAGGAGCATGTCGCCAGAGATCGCCATCCCGCCTTCGACGATCACCGGAAGGTCCTCTTCCCATGCCTCTTTGCCGCTATCGGCGTCGAGCGCAAACAGCCTTCCGTCGAAGGTGGTGGAAAAAACCAGATCGTTGGTAGTGGTGGTGGGGCCGTACAGGGAGGACGGGAAACGGCGTTTCCACTTGATCGCGCCCGTGCCGATGTCGACCGCCACCAGTTCCCCCCTCGGGGTGCCGAGCGATTCGGTATTCGTCTGCGACAGCAGGCGGGTCCCACCGTTGACAACCGGCACGAACACGGTGGAGCCGCGCACCGACATCGGAGCGGCCACGCCGCCGAACGTTCCCGGGTAGACGTCCATTGGCGTTTTCAGGGACGCGAGTTCCCCCCGCATGGCGAGCAGGCCGTCATTGTCGTGACCGTTGTGGACACCCAGCGGCGTCCGCCACAGCAGATTCCCGGTTCTCTGGTCCACGGCCGCGAGGACTCCAAGTACTCCGACATCCATCACTACCTTGTGGCCCCCGGCTTTGGCCAGAATCGGTGAAACCAGGAAACCGTTGCAGAGGCCGTGAGGATTGATCTGGTAGTACCACTCCACTTTGCCGGTCTTCTCGTTGAGCTTGACGATCGAGTTGCTGTAGAGGTTGCGCCCGGGCCGGCTCGTTCCCCACGGGTACTTCGCGGTACCCGGGATCGGGCCAGCATGGCTGATCCCCACGTACATCGACCCTTCCCCGTCGAATGCCGGCGCATAGAAAATGCCGCCGCCGTAGTTGACCTCCGGATGACCCCAGAGGCTCCTGGGCACGTTGTTGAAGTGCCAGATCTCCTCCCCCGTCTCCGAGTCGAGAGCCCGGAGGACTCCGACTTCTCCGCCTTCGCCCTGAGCCGGGCTGGTGGTGAAGTAGGCAACCCCTTCGTGATATCCAGGGGTCATTGTGAGAATTTCGGAGGTTCCGTCCGAGAGTTCGATGGACCACACCTCGTCACCGGTTTCCGCGTTCAACGCAAATGCCGTCGTCGGCGTCCCCCCGAACACCATCCCGTCTCCGACGGTGATCCCAAAAGAGCCTCCCGCGGGCGCCGCATATTCCGTCCTCCACAGCAGCTTCCCATTGCTGAGGTCGATCGCTTCCACGTTCGATTCGGGATCCTGGATGTAGACGACTCCATCCTTCACCACGGGCGAACCGATGTAGTGCAGCCCTTCCGCCCGCGCCTGCATCGGGCGCGACCAGGCCAGCTGCAATCCGGAGATGGTCGCGGCGCGCAGCGAGCTGGGGGAGCTTCGCGTGTTCGCAAGGTCGACGTTGGCGTAGGCAGTAGGGCCGGCGTTCGCCGCCTCCTCTCCTCCAGAGGAAGAACATCCGACGACCGCGATCGTCAGGATCAGAGAGAGCAAAACGCTCTCGACCGCTCTTGAGGAACCATTAATCAATATTTCTCAAATATATGTGAAGCAACTCACCTTGAAAACCTCGATCTTCTTGATTGCGCTCGTTCTGGGCGCCGGCTGTGGCAGCTCTGACGACTCGACGCCGGTTGCCTGCCTGGAAGGTGCCGGCACCTACGAGCGAGCGCTGCGGGCGGCGCCCGACGAAGTGCTGCTGGAAGACGAGACGCTGATCAGCGAATGCCTGACCCGCAACCAGACCGGCGGCGACCTCTCGCGCGTGGGCGAAGCGATGATCGAGACCGCGACCGCGCTCAACGCCGGAGCGCGGGAAGACCCAGGGGGCGAGGCCAACCTCCAGCTCGGGTACCTGCTCGGCGCGGTGGAGCGCGGCGCCGAAGAGAGCGAAGGGATTCATTCCGACCTCGTTCGCCGGCTCGTCGTCGCCGCTCGTTTCATGCCGGACAAGCAGGCCTCCCCGCCCGAGTTCATCCCCACCTACAGCGAGGGATTCGAGGCCGGCCGCAGCGGCGGCTGACGTCCTTCGGCGCCCGGCGGTCAATACGCTGAGAGGCCCGAGAACTTCACATGGAGGCAGTCTTGAGCGAACAGCTGTGGGGTGGCGAGACCACCAAAGCCGTTGACAACTTCCCCGTTTCCGGCGAGCGCGTGCCGGTGCCGGTGGTGCGCTGGCTGGGCCGGATCAAGGGCGCGGCGGCGGAGGCCAACGGCGCCCTCGGCGGGCTCGACGGCGACCTCGCCGAGCGGATCGCGGCCGCCGGCAAGTCGATCGCCGAGGGCGAGCACGACGAGCAGTTCCCGGTCGACGTCTTCCAGACCGGCTCCGGCACCTCCTCGAACATGAACGCCAATGAGGTGATCGCCAACCTCGCCGGGGGCGAGGCCCATGCCAACGACCACGTCAACATGGGCCAGTCCTCAAACGACGTCTTCCCCTCCGCCGTCCACCTGGCGGCGCTCGACGAGGTGACCCACGACCTGCTGCCGGCGATGGGCGGTCTCGAGGGCGCGCTGAAGGAGAAGGCGGACCGGTTCGCCGACGTCGTCAAGGCGGGGCGAACCCACCTGATGGACGCGGTCCCGGTCACGCTCGGGCAGGAGTTCGGCGGCTACGCGGCGCAGGTCCGGCTTGGCGTCCAGCGGGTCGAGGGCACGCTGCGCCGCGTCGGCCAGATCCCGCTCGGCGGCACCGCCACCGGCACCGGCCTCAACACCCATCCCGAGTTCGCCGCCAAGGTGCGCGAACGGCTCGCCGCCGACACCGGCCTGGAGATCTCCGGCCCGCTCGACGCCTTCGAGGCGCAGGGCAACCGCGACGCGCTGGTCGAGCTCTCGGGCGCGCTCAAGGTCTACGCCGTCTCGCTCAACAAGATCGCCAACGACCTGGCGCTGATGGGCTCGGGCCCGCGCGCCGGCCTCGCCGAGCTGCGCCTGCCGGAGCTGCAGAAGGGCTCCTCGATCATGCCCGGCAAGGTCAACCCGGTGATCCCGGAGGTCGTGATCCAGGTCGCCGCCCAGGTGATCGGCAACGACGCCGCGATCACCGTCGCCGGCAGCCAGGGCCAGTTCGAGCTCAACGTCCGCGTCCCCCTGATCGCCCGCAACCTGCTCGACTCGATCAAGCTGCTGGCGAGCGCGTCGCGCCTGCTGAACGAGAAATGCGTCGCCGGTCTGGAGGCGAACGAGGAGATGACCGAGCGCCACGCCGAGGCGACGCTGGCGACGGCCACCGCGCTGAACCCCCACATCGGCTACGACCGCGCGGCGGACATCGTCAAGACGGCCGCGGAGTCAGGCCGCTCCCTGCGCGAGGTGGCGCTGGAGCAGGGCGTCGAGCCTTCGGTGCTCGAGGAGGCACTCGACCACCGGCGCATGGCGCGGCCGCACGAGTAGCTACAACCGCTCCGACATTTGGTGGCCTATAGGGACCCAAATCTCGGGGTCGCTACCCCTGCAACGTCACGAATCGCTCCTCGGTCAACTCATAGACCGCATAAGCCGGGCCCTCGCGGATGTTGCCGGAGTCCTTGACGCCTCCGTAGGGCTGCTGGTCGGTGCGGAAGGTCGGCACCTCGTTGATCAGGACGCCGCCGAACTCGAGGGTGCGGCCGGCCTGCAGGCCACGGCCGATGTCGCGGGTGAAGACGCCGGCCTGGAGGCCGAACTTGGAGTCGTTGGCGAGGCGGAGCGCCTCGTCGAAGTCGCTGAAGGTGTCGATCGTCGCCACCGGGCCGAAGATCTCCTCGCACCAGACCTTTGCCTCTTTCGGCGGGGCCTTCAGCAGCGTCGGCGCCAGGCAGCGGCCCTCGTCGACCAGATCGCCGCCGGTCAATAGCTCCGCCCCGCCGGCGACCGCCTCCTCGACCCACTGCTTGACCCGGTCGCGGTCGTCGGGGGTGATCAGCGGGCCGACGTCGGTGCTCTCGTCGAGCGGGTCCCCGACGGTCAGCTTCTCGACGTTGGTGACGAGGCGCGCGGTGAACTCCTCGGCGACGGCCTCGTGGACGAGGATCCGCTGGATCGAGATGCAGCTCTGGCCGGCGTGCGAGAAGGCGTGGATCTGGGCTTTGTCGGCTGCCGTTTCCCAGTCGCCGTCGTCGTTGACGATCAGCGGCGCGTTGGAGCCGAGCTCGAGGTTGACCTTCTTGTGCGGGACCTTGGAGCGGATTTCCCAGCCGACCGGAGCCGAGCCGGTGAAGGTGATCGCCTTGGTCAGCGGGTGCTCGACGATCGTGTTGCCGACCTTGGAGCCGGGCCCGGGAACGACCGAGAGCCAGCTCTCCGGCAGGCCCGCCTCGACCAGGATCCCGGCCAGCTTCAGCGCCGAGATCGGCGTCTGGCCAGCCGGCTTGAGGACGACCGCGTTGCCGGCGGCGATCGCCGGCCCGAGCTTGTGGGCGACCAGGTTGAGCGGGAAGTTGAAGGGGCTGATCGCGCCGACGACCCCGTAGGGCACCCGCAGCATCACGCCGAGCTTGCCGGCACCGGCCGCGGCGGCGTCCATCGGCACCGTGCCGCCGGTCAGCTTGCGCGCCTCGACCGCGGAGAACTCCAGCGTGGAGACGCAGCGTTCGGCCTCGACCGTGGCGGTCTTGGTCGGCTTGCCCGCCTCGGCCGCGATCGTCGCCGCCAGATCGTCGCGGCGCTCGGCGACCAGCTCGGCCGCGCGCTCCAGCACCGCGGCGCGCTTGTGCTGGGGGAAGTCGACCTCCTCGAAGGCCGCGTGCGCCGCCTCGATCGCCCGCTCGACCAGCGCTTCGTCGCCCTGCGCGACCCGGCCGACGACCGTCCCGTCGTAGGGGCTCTTCACCTCTGCCCACTCGCCGGTCTCGATCCACTCCCCGGCGGCGAGGAGCTTGTGATCGGTTGCCTCTACGGTCTGCGTCGCCATCGCTTCCCTCCTGCCGAATTTCGTCTCCTTCCAGCGTACGCCCCCGCCGATGCAGGCCGCTACTCCGCAACGTTGAATCTGTTGGCCTAGAGATGTCCAAGGTTGCAAGCAAGAAAGTCCGTGCCTGGCTGGCCGCCTGGGGGGCGGCTGTCCTTCTCTTGTCCCTCTACCCGCTTGGTGCCCAGGCGAGCGTTGGCTGGGTGGTCCACGGGCGCGGCTTCGGCCACGGGGTCGGGATGAGCGCCTACGGCGCCTATGGCTACGCGAAAGCGGGCAAGAACTACCGCTTCATCCTCGGCCACTACTACACGGGGACCAGCCTCGGGACGGTGGAAAAAGCCCGGGTCGTCCGCGTCCTGCTCGACATCTCCCCCGGCGACGTTGAATTCAGCGGCGCGATCAGCGCCTGCGGCGCGCAGCTCGACCCGGCGCGCAGCTACGAGGCCCACCGCGTCGGCAACGCGGTCAAGCTGCGCAGCTCCGGCGGCAAACCGCTCGCCAACTGCGGGCGGCGGCTGCGTGCCGCGGGGCGCGGCAAGATCGCGATCGCCGGCCAGGGGACCTTCCGCGGCGCCCTGGAGACGGTGCCGACCGAAAGCGACGCCGGCTCGCTCAACATCGTCAACGCGCTGGCGCTGGAGCAGTACGTGAAAGGGGTGATGCCGAACGAGGTGCCGCCCTCCTGGCCGGCCGAGGAGCTGAAGGCCCAGGCGGTCGCGGTGCGCTCGATCGCGATCACCGGGGACGTCGGCGGCAACGGCTTCGACCTCTACGCCGACACCCGCAGCCAGGTCTACGAGGGGCTGGAGAGCGAGTACGCCAGTACCAACGACGCGGTCGCCGGGACCCGCGGCCAGGTCGTCATGTACGGCGGCGACGTCGCCCAGACCCTCTACTCGGCCTGCTCGGGCGGCCACACCGAGAGCGCCGTCAACGTCTTCGGCTCCCCGGTTCCATACCTGGTCGGCGTCCCGGACCCCTATGACTACTACTGCCCGCTGCACAAGTGGACGCTCGACTTCAGCGGCGCGGAGATCAGCTCCCGCCTCGGCGCCTACCTGCAGGGAAAGCTGAAACAGGTGGTGATCACCAAGGTCGGCGTCTCGCCCCGGATCGTCAGCGCCAAGCTCGTCGGGACGGGCGGCACCTCGACCGTGAGCGGCTCGCAGCTTTCGGTCGCGCTCGGCGGCTATGACACCTGGATGACGTTCGAAAAGGTCGTCAGCGGCCGCTAGCCGCCCGCCTTCGGCAGCGCCAGCTCGGCGTGAATCGAGCGGTGGTCCGAGTCCGGCAGGTCCTCGACGCCGTAGTCGACGATCCCCAGGCGGTCGTCGGCGAGGACGTGGTCGATGGTGATCAGGGGCGGCAGGGTGTGGTCGGCGTTCGGCCAGGTCGGGACGAGGCCCTTGCCGGCGACGTCGCCGGCGTCGCGGTAGCCGCGGTCGATCGTCTCGCGCAGCAGCGAGACGTCGAGGGTGGAGTTGAAGTCGCCGATCAGGACCCAGGGCGGGTCGCCGCCCGCGGCCGGCAGGCTCTCGAGCCCTTCGCGCCAGAGCTCGTCGTTGCCGCGGCCGGGCGGATACGGATGGACGCCGACGACGCGGAGACGGCGGCCGTCGGGCAGCATCAGGACGGCGCGCGGCATGCGGAAGAAGAACTGCGAGCCGGGCAGCTTGCGCATCGGCAGGCGCGAGTAGAGCCCGGCGCCGGAGGAGCGGGGGCGGGTTTCCTCGATCGCGTTGGGAAGCCGCCGCTGGAGCCCCGCGCGGCGCAGCTGGTGGGCGAATTTCGGCGTCAGCTCCTGGACGCTGAGCAGGTCGACGTCGTAGCGGTCGACGAGGTCCACCAGCGCCTCGGCGTCCGCCTGGCCGACGTAGACGTTCGAGGAGAGGACGCTGACGGTCTCGCGGCCGGCGGGGTCGACGGTCCCGGCGCCGATCGCCCGCGGCAGCACCACGGCGGCGAGGCAGAGCGTGACCAGCGCGGTCACTCCCGCCGCCGCCCAGTTGCGCAGCGCCAAGGCGATCCCGGCGACGAGGAAGGCCGCGATCGCGACGTAGGGCGTGAACGCCATCAGCGGCACCAGCGGGAAGCCGCGGTCGAGGCCGAACTCGCGGACCAGCGCCCATGCCACGAGCGGCGCGACGAAGGCCCAGATCCACCAATACCGCCGCGCGCCCGCAGGGCCGGGGCGCTTTTGCGTCCTCCTGGTTGACAAAAGCGCCCCGTCAGCCGTCGGGGTACGGCTGGATCGGGATGCCGTGGCCCTGCTGCTCGCCCGGGCGCATCCCCAGCTCGTAGGCGCCGCCGCCTGGGAGGGTCAGCTCGCGCGGCGGCAGGCCGGGGCGTTCGACGGTCAGCTCGAGGTCGGCGACCGAGCAGTTGACGGTGTGGTGCTCGGGGCCCTGCGGGTCGGCGTAGGCCCAGCCGACGAAGTCCTTCTCCGGGGCCGCGGCCCGGCCGTGGACGACGACGTCCTTGCCGGGCAACGAGAAGCTGCAGACGGTCGGCTGCTCCTCGATCCGAGCCGAGCGGATCGCACCAAGGCCGCCAAGGCGGTGCGCCTCACCGTCGAGGACCAGCATCCCGGAGGGGATCCAGGGGCTGACCCGGGAGCCGAGGCGGACGCGGGCGGCGCCGGCGTCGAAGTAGGTGTTCGGCGCGTCGGGGAAACCGGTGCCCTCGAGCCAGACCCAGCGCTCGGCGTGCTCGCTGCCCCAGTTGTGCCCGATCATCCCCGGCCAGCCGCTCAGCTCGAACGGTTCGTCGTCGACCACCAGCCGGCCCTGGAAGCGGGCGTCGGGGAAGGGCGCGAGGAACTTCGTCTTCGGCAGCGGCGCCTTGTAGAGCCAGTCGGCCGGCAGGTACTTGCAGGGCTCCGCGTCGCCGGTGAAGGTGAACGACCAGGAGGCGCTGAGCGCGTCGGTCTCGACCGATCCCTCGGCGCGGCCGGGGCCGATCGTCGCGTCGGCTACCCGGATCCAGTCGCCGGCCGGCGCCTCCAACCCCGCCGCCGGCACCGTCACCTTGGTCGCCCGCGGCGCCGGCGCCTCGCGGTCGAAGAGGCAGAACCAGATCGAGCCATTGGGCTCGGCGCCCGGGCGCTTGTGGACGGTGTGGCGGATCCACACCCCCTGCCCCCCGTCCGGCCGGCAGGCCTTGACGTAGAAGCTCTCGTAGTGGCCGGCCTTGGCGGCGACCTCGGGGTACCGGGCCCGTTCCTCCATGGCCGAAGCCTATGGGTCATGTCGCTTCATGGAGCCCTGAGGGCGCCAAAAGCGACAGGCCGCACTCAGTCCCGCAGCCGTGGCGGGGGTGGGGACTCGAACCCGAGCATCGCCACCGTCGTCGGGATCACCTCCTCGCCCGAGGCGGCGATCCGGTCCTTGGCGTCGTGGCGGATCTGGGTCAGTTCGCCGAAGGTCGCGGCGAGGGTGGCGATCACTTCCTTCCAGCCGCGCTCGTCGAGCTGCATCGGCACCCAGGTCAGATGGCGGTCCGGTCGCGCGTCGAAGGTCTTGGTGCTGAGCGCCCGGTCGGCCCGCGCGATCAACCCTTGCAGGGCGATCCGCGAGAGCTGGCCGCGGGTGGCCTCTGGCATCGCTTCGAATTCGGCGTCGTTGAAGAAGACCAGAGGGGTCATTCCGCGGTAGACGTGCTCGACTGCCCCGCGGCGGGGAATCGATTCGATCACCTCCAGACACCCTTCCTTCTCCAGCTCCCGGAAGTGGTAGGAGGCGAGCGAGAGCGCCTGCTGGTAGCTGTTGTAGTGCTCCTTCGGGATCAGCCCTTCCTCGACGAACTGACTGGGGCTGCGCGGGCCTTCGTTCAGGACTTCGAGGATCCGGACCCGCAGCGGGTGCTTGAGCGCGTTGCAGATCGTCTCGCTGCGCTTCTTCCCCTCGATCTCCCTTTCGTTCATCCCCAAGCCCTTTCGATTGATCGACTCCGTCAAAGGCGCACCTTAGGGCATAAATGCTCGGACGCTGCGGGAATATGGCTAGCTGGAGCCCTTTACTGAGACCGATCGAAGTAATAGGAACCAACCCATCGCCGCGAAGGACGCTTCCGGTGAGGAAAGGAGGTGATGCGTATGCGGTTCAACGAATGCGGCTCGGCCTATCCGGCCACCTCCCTTCATAAGGGTGGCTGAGTCCTGACAGCGACCGCCCCGATGCAGCACCGATCGGCGGGGCGGTCAGATCTCAGCCCCGGGAGCGGCCGGCACTCAGACCTTGATCGTGATCACGTCGCCGTCGGCGACGACGTAATCGCGACCCTCGATCCGCAGCTGACCTCTGTCGCGCGCCGGGGCGTAGCCGCCGCAGGCGACCAGCTGCTCCCAGCCGATCACCTCGGCTTTGATGAACGCTTCCATGATCTCGGTGTGGATCGTGCCGGCGGCCTCGAGCGCGGTCGCGCCGCGGCGCAGCGGCCGGGCGACCGCCTCCTTGTCCTCGCCGGCGGTGAAGAAGGTGATCAGCTCCAGCAGGTCGTAGGCGGCCCGGACGAGGCGCGCCAGGCCGGAGCCCCCGACCCCGTAGGACTCCCGCATTTCCTCTGCTTCGGCGGGATCGAGCTCGGCCAGCTCGCCCTCGATCCGGGCGCTGACCGCGACCACCCCGGCGCCATTCGCGTTGGCGTGGGAGATGACCGCTTCGGGCGGCTCGGCGTCGCCCTCGTCGACGTTGGCGACGTAGAGGATCGGCTTCGTCGTCAGCCCCTGCAGGTTGCGGGCGGCGTCCGGCGCGGCGTCGGGAATCGGGATGCTGCGCGCCGGGCGGCCGGCGGCGAGCGCCTCGTGGACCGCGGTCAGCCAGCCGTGCTCGGCGACCGCCTCGACGTCGCCGGTCTTCGCCTGCTTGCCGACCCGGCCGAGCCGGCGCTCGACCTGCTCGTAGTCGGCGAGGACCAGCTCGGTCTCGATCGTCTCGATGTCGGCGAGCGGGTCGACGCGGCCGTCGGGGTGCGGCACGTCGGATTCGGTGTGGCAGCGGACGACGTGACAGATCGCATCGGTCTCGCGGATCGAGGCGAGGAACTGGTTGCCGAGGCCCTCGCCTTCGGAGGCGCCCTTGACCAGGCCGGCGATGTCGTGAAAGTCGATTTTCGCCGGGACCACCTCAGAGCTGCGGACGGTCTCGGCGACCTTCTCGAGCCGCTCGTCGGGCACCTGGGCGACGGCGACGTTGGGCTCGATCGTCGTGAACGGGTAGTCGCCGGTCTGGGCGCCGCCCTTGGTCAGGGCGTTGAAGAGGGTCGACTTGCCGGCGTTCGGCAGCCCGACGATCCCGACCTTCATCGCGTCCTCCCCATCAGAACGAGAGCGGGACGATCAGGCCCAGGGCGACGCCGATGAAGGCGCCGGCGAGGACATCGGACGGGTAGTGCATGCCGAGGTAGGGGCGGCCCAGGGAGAGGGCGATGGCGACGAGGAAGGCGCCGGCCATCGCCGGGTCGACGCGGACCATCGCCGTCGCCACCGCGAAGGATGAGGTGGCGTGGGCGGAGGGGAAGCTGAGCGAGCTGGGGGCGCCGCCGAGCGGCGGCAGGCCCTCGAGCAACGGGCGCGGCCGCTTGACCGCCAGCTTGATGCCGTAGTTGAGGCCGATCGCGAGCGGGCCGAGCAGGGCGCAGATCAGCCACGATTCCCAGCGCGAGCTGTCGATGATCGCCAGCGCGGCGCCGAGGACGAACCAGACAAGGCCGTTGTTGCCGGCCTTGCCAAGGGCGACGGCGGCGCCCTCGAGGCCGGGCGAGTGGCCATGGGTGCGCATCCAGCGCAGCAGCTTCAGGTCGAGGTCGTGCATCGGCGCGAGAGACTATTGGGCGATGGCCACCGTCCCCGGCTTCGTCCACACCCCCGGCAACCACTGCGGCTCGACCGCGCTGCGCAACCTGCTCGCCTTCCACGGGGTCGAGATCAGCGAGGAGATGGCCTTCGGGCTCGGGGCGGGGGCGGGCTTCTACTACCTGGCGCTCGACGACGCCTCCCCAACCCGCTGGTTCAACGGCCGCACGGCGCGGCTGGAGGAGACCTTCCGCGAGCTGACCGGCGCGGCGCTGGAGCTGCGCACCTTCCCCGAGGAGGAGAGCGGGGCGGCATGGGAGGCGGCGCGTGCGGTGGTCGACGCGGGCAGCCCGGCGCTGCTCCTCACCGACATCTATTACCTCGACCACTACGGCAACTCGGCTCACTTCCCGGGCCACGCGGTCGTCCTCGCCGGCTACGACTCCGACGTCGCCCACCTCTCCGACACCGCCTTCGAGGAGCTGCAAACGACGCGCCTGGAGAACCTCGCCCGCGCCCGCCACAGCGGCCACCCCGCCTACCCGCTGGAAGGCCACATGTTCACCGTCAGCGAGGCGATCGACCGGGCGCAGTTGGAGGCGGCGGTGCCGCGGGCGACCGCCCGGGCGGCGCAGGAGATGCTCGAGCCGCCCTTCGGCCCCTTCGCCGGCATCCCGGCGCTGGAGCGGCTGGCCGAGGAGGCTGGCTCCTGGCCCGCTTTGGTCGAGGACTGGCAGTGGTGTGCCCGCTTCGCCTACCAGGTGATCGAGCGGCGCGGCACCGGCGGCGGCTGCTTCCGGCTCATGTACTCGCGCTTCCTGGAGGAGGCGGGGCGCGCGGAGGCGCCGCTCGCGGCCGCGGCGGCGGCCCGCTGGACCGAGCTGGCCGAGGCCTTCAAGGCCGCGAGCGAAGAGGACGAGCCGGTGCCCGAATGGTGGCGGGTGGTTGGCGAAGGCGCCCAGCGAGTCCTCGACGTCGAGCGCCGCCTCTGGACCGCGCTCGCTACTTGAACTGGAAGCTGGTCAGATCCTGGGCGAAGGTCGGGTTGAAGACGACCTGGTCGAGGTCGACTTCGGAGGAGACGAAGGTCGGCAGGGTGCTGGTCCCGTAGGGCACCCACGGCGCCTGCTCCATGAACTTCCTGTCGAGTTCGGCGTATTCGACTTCGACCGGCGGCGTCAGCGGCTCTTCGCCGAGCCGCTCGATCTCCGCGTTCAGCTGCGGGTCGTCGATCCGGGAGAGGTTGGTCGCGCCCGACGGGGCGATGCTTTCACCCGCGAGCATCGGCCCGAAGAAGTCGTTGGGGTGCGGGTAGTCCTGGAACCAGTTGGCGAAGCCGATGTCGAGGTTCGGCGTCGATTCGTTGCCGATCAGGCCGAAGTAGTTGTCGGCGTTGACGATCTTCAGCGTCGTCTCGAAGCCGAGTTCCTTCAGCACGCCCTCGAGGTATTCACCGGCTTCGTCGTTGGGGCTTTCGTTGTCGGTCCAGATCGTGATCGCGCGGTCGCCCGGGGTCGCCGCAGCGACGAGTTCCTTCGCTTGGGCGAGGTCGTGGGGGTAGAGATCGAACTGCTCGTAGCCGGGCATGCCCGGCGGCAGGATCTGGTGGGTGCCGGTGACCTGGCCCGCGTAGATCCGTTCCAGTGCCCGCGTGTCGATGGCGTAGTTGACCGCCTGCCGCACCTCGACGTCGTCGAACGGCGCCTGCCGCGTGTTCATCCAGAAGAAGTAGGTGCTGATCGTCGGCTCGACCTTGAACTGCGAGCCCTCGTAGCGGCTCTTCACTTCCGCGTAGCGGTCGGCCGGCGGCGGGTTCCCCATCCAGTCGGAGCGGCTGCTTTCGACGTCGTTGACCTGGGTCGCCGGGTTGCGGAGGACGTCGACTTCGATCCGGTCGAGGTGGCCGCTCGGGATCTGCGGCAGCAGCTTGGCGTTGCCGCCGGCCCAGACCGGGTTGCGCCGGTAATCCCAGCCGCGGCCCGGCTGGGCGCCGGAGATGACGTAGGGGCCGGTCGCCGGCGGCGGGTGGGCGGTGAGGTCTTCGGCCGGCGTGCCGGCGGGGACGGGAGCGGCAAAGGGCAGCGCCAGCTCGTTGGAGAAGGTGCCGCGCGGCTTCGCCAGATGGATGACGATCCTGCCGCTGGCGTCGTCGGTTTCGATCCCCGGGATCCCGCCCTTCTTCGTCTTCGCGAAGCTTTCGGCGCCGACGATTCCGGTGAAGAACGTCGAGCCGACCGAGTTGATGCGGAAGAGGCGTTCGACG
>DATFQO010000001.1:0-4626 GCA_035264245.1 Solirubrobacterales bacterium | reverse complement strand
ATGGCCACCGCCGTCCTCCTCGTCGGCATCGCCGAACGGGAGTCCGGCCTCGCCGCGGCGATCCTGCTGCTCGCCCTCTTCACGATCTCCTTCGCCGCCCAGGGCCTCGCGCACCTGTTCGACGACCAGCCCGAGGGCCAGGGAGCGTAGGCCATGGAGTCGGCTTCGATTCAGGCGCCCGCCGGCGCCGCCGCCGGTGGCGACCCCGAGAAGAGCGGCCTCAGCACCAAATACAAGGTCCTGATCGGCTTCGGCGTCTACTTCGCGATCTCGATCTTGCTGCTGGCGATCTTCGGCAACGATGGCAAGAACGAAGCCTTCAAGCCGCAGAACGAGTTCAAACTCGAACCGTGGGTGACGATCGAACTCGCCGGGATCGACTTCAGCATCAACAAGGCGGTGCTCTACCTCTTCCTCGCCAGCGCCCTGACGATCGCGACGATGACCTGGATCGCGAAACGGATGGTCGAAAAGCCCAACCGGGTGCAGACCGCGGTCGAGGTCGCCTACGACCTGACCAAGAACACGATCACCGGCGGCAGCCTCCACGGCGAGCTGGCGCGCAAGTGGTTCCCCTTCATCGGCGCCCTCTTCTTCTGGATCTGGTTCTCGAACATGCTCGGCTTCCTGCCGCTGCCGACCAACACCGAGCACACCTTCTCGATCGGCGGCCTCGAGATCCCCTCCTTCGCGATCTACGCCGCGACCGCCAACATCGCGATCCCGCTGGTCCTCACCCTCGTCGTCTGGCTCAGCTACCACGTCGAGGGCATCCGCGCCAAGGGTGTCGGTCCCTACTTCAAGAGCTGGCTGCCCCCGGGCCTGGAGGAGATGCACCCGGTCGGCAAGGCCGCGATCTTCCTGATCGAGGTGATCTCCCACTTCGTGCGGCTGATCTCGCTCTCCGTTCGTCTCTTCGCCAACATCCTCGCCGGCCACCTGCTGCTGCTCTTCATGGGCGGCGGGCTGGCGGTGCTGCTGGGGATCGCCGCCCTCGGGGCGCTGACCTTCCCGCTCGCCTTCGCCTTCTTCATCTTCGAGGTCGGGCTTGTGGCGACCCTGCAGGCATTCATCTTCTCGACGCTTAGCGCTATCTACATCGGCGGAGCGACCTCCGCCTCTCACTAGAAAGGGAGTCAAACTCGATGGATCTGACCGCAATACCTCTCGCCGAGGTCACCGACGAAGGCGTGAAAAGCGCCGGCAAAGCGATCGCCCTCGGCGTCGGTGCCGGGCTGGGCTCGATCGGCGCCGGCATCGGCGTCGGCTTCATCTTCGGTAAGGAGATCGAGTCGGTCGCCCGCCAGCCGGAGATGAAAAGCGAACTGGAAAGCATCCGCTGGCTCGGCTTCGCGCTGACCGAGGCGGTCGCCTTCTACACCTTCATCTTCGGTTTGATCGCCTTCTTCCTCGCCTAGGTCGATGGAGCTGCTCGGTTACATAGTCCCGCTCGCCGCCGAGGCGGCGGAGCACGGCGAGGAAAGCGGCGGCAGCTTCCTGGTCAGCCCCGGTCTGGGTTTGATGATCTGGACGCTGGTCCTGTTCCTGATCACGATGTGGGTGTTGAGCAAGGTCGCCTTCCCGAAGATTCAGGAAGCGCTCGACAAACGCGCGAAGACGATCGCCGAGTCGATCGACGCCGCCGAACGGCAGCGCAAGGAATCGGACGAGCTGCTCTCCGAGTACCGCGCTCGCCTCGCCGAGGCGCGGGAGCAGGCCGACGACATCATGGTCCGCGCCCGCAAATCCGCCGAGACCGCCGAAGCCGAGGCCGCGGCGGCCGGCAAGGAGAAACGCGAGGAGCTGGTCGAGGCCGCCAAGCGCGACATCGAAGCCGAGACGCGGCGCTCGCTCGACCAGATCCGCCAGGAGGTCGCCGACCTCACCGTGCTCGCCACCGAGCGGGTCACCCGCAAATCGCTCAACGACGAGGACCAGAAGCGCCTCGTCGAGGAGGCGCTCAGCGAGGTCGACTTCTCGACCCTCTCGGGGGCGGAGAAGAACTAGTCATGGCCGATGCGTCCCGCGTATACGCCGAGGCCCTCTTCGAGGTGGGCCGCGACAGAGGCAAGCTGGACTCGCTGCAGCAACAGCTGGGCGAGTTCACCGACGCCGTCGACGGCAACCGCGAGCTGCAGGTCTTCTTCTTCAGCCCCTACCTCTCCTCGACGGAGAAGCAGGAGGGGCTCGAGCGGGCGATCACGGGCGCCGAGGCCGAGCTGATCAACTTCCTCGAGCTGCTCGTCGACAAGCACCGGATGACGGAGATCTTCCGCATCCGTCGTGAGTTCGAGGAGCTTTGGAAGCGTGAGAACCGCCGTATCGACGTCACCGTGACCAGCGCCGTCGAGCTGGACCCGGCGGTCGTCGAGAAAATCGGCCAGGAGGTCGAACGCCAGACCGAGGAGAAGGTCGACCTCTCGAGCAAGGTCGACTCCGACATCCTCGGCGGCATCGTCCTGCAGGTCGGCAACATGGTCCTGGACGCGAGCATCCGCAGTCGCCTGGAGAAACTTCGAAAAAGCGTCGCCCAAGCGGCGTAAGGAGGCAGAGAGCACCCGATGGAGATCAAGCCCGACGAGATCGCAAGCATCCTGCGAGAGCGGATCGAGGGACTGGATACCGGTTCCGCCGACCTCACCGAGGTCGGCACGGTCCTGTCCGTCGCCGACGGCATCGCCCGCATCCACGGGTTAGACAACTGCATGGCGCTGGAGATGCTCGAGCTGCCGCACGGGGTCACCGGCCTGGCGCTGAACCTCGAGGCCGACAACGTCGGTGCCGTGCTGTTCGGCGCCTGGGACCAGATCGTCGAGGGCGACACGGTCAAACGCACCGGCAAACTGCTCGAGATCCCGGTCGGCGACGCGCTGCTCGGCCGCATGGTCGACCCGCTCGGCCGCCCGCTCGACGATCGCGGCGACATCGCCACCACCGAGACCCGTCCGGCCGAGTTCAAAGCCCCCGGCGTCGTCCAGCGCCAGCCGGTCGAGGAACCCGTCCAGACCGGGCTGATGTCGATCGACGGGATGATCCCGATCGGCCGCGGCCAGCGAGAGCTGATCATCGGCGACCGCCAGACCGGCAAGACGGCGATCGCGATCGACACGATCATCAACAACAAGGACAAGGACCTGATCTGCATCTACGTCGCGATCGGGCAGCGGATGTCCACCGTGGTGCAGCTGAAAGAGACGCTCGAGGAAAACGGCGCGATGGAGAACACGATCATCGTCGCCGCCCCGGCCGACGAGGCGGCGCCGATCAAGTACATCGCCCCCTACGCCGGCTGCGCGATGGGCGAGCACTTCCTCTACAACGGCAAAGCCGCCCTCTGCGTCTACGACGACCTGACCAAACACGCTTCCGCCTACCGGCAGATGTCGCTGCTGCTGCGGCGCCCGCCGGGCCGCGAGGCATACCCGGGCGACGTCTTCTACCTGCACTCGCGGCTGCTGGAGCGGGCGGTGAAGCTGAACGACGAGCTCGGCGGCGGCTCGCTGACGGCGCTGCCGATCATCGAGACCCAGGCCTCGGACGTCTCCGCCTACATCCCGACCAACGTGATCTCGATCACCGACGGTCAGATCTTCCTCGAGTCCGACCTCTTCTTCTCCGGCGTCCGGCCGGCGATCAACGTCGGCATCTCGGTCTCACGGGTCGGCGGCAACGCGCAGACCAAGGCGATGAAGAAGGTCGCCGGAAAACTGCGCCTCGACCTCTCGCAGTACCGCGACCTCGAGGCCTTCGCCCAGTTCGGTTCCGAGCTCGACGCCGAGACCCAGAAAGCCCTGACCCGCGGCGAACGGTTGGTCGAGCTGCTGAAACAGAAAGAGCGCGAACCGCTGAGCGTCGGCGACCAGGTCGCCTCGATCTACTCGGGCACCGGCGGCTACCTCGACCGGATCAAAGTCGAGCGCGTCGGCGAGTTCCTCGCCGACCTGCGGACCCGCCTGCACTCCGAGGAGTCCGAGCTGCTGGGCCGGATCGAAGAGACCGGCAAGCTCGAGGAGGACGACGAGAAGGCGCTCGGCAAGGCGATCGCCGACTTCGTCGACGATTTCGGCCCCGATTTCGACGAGCACGGCGAGCCGCTCGAGGAGGGCGAGTCCGACCGCGTCCACTCGAAAGAGGAGCGCGAGGCTCCCGCACGGAGCGAGGAGGAGGAGACCGCGAACGCATGAGGGACGGAGGCTTTTGGGCCGGCGGGTCCTGTCGCCGATTTGGTACCACCACCCCTTTCGGGGTGGTCCCCCAAATCGGCGCCACCCCCCGGCAGGAACGCCACCGACTGACGGTCAGCGCACGAACGTCGGGCCTCGCGCCAGTGGGACTTAAAAGCTGATGGCAACGCAGAAGGAAGTCAAGAACCGCATCGCGTCGGTCAAGAACATCAACAAGATCACGCGGGCTATGGAGATGGTCGCGGCGGCGCGCCTGCGGCGGGCCGAACAGCGGATCTCCGACATGCGGCCCTACGCCGAGGGGATGCGCAAGCTGACCCGCCGCGCCGCGGCCCAGGCGGGTGGCATCCCCCGGGTTCCGGTCCTCGAAGAGCGGGAGAACGTGAAGCGGGTCGGAATCGTGCTCGTCACCGGCGACCGCGGCCTCGCCGGCGCCTTCAAC